>JBOHPP010000224.1:0-10340 GCA_050731755.1 Candidatus Rokuibacteriota bacterium
ATCGACACGTGAAAGGGGGGGGCTGGGGGGCTGCGTCTCGTGCCCCCCCAGCTCCAGATGCTTGGCGATGGCTGCGTCGTACTCTGCGGTTCTCCGAAAGGCCTCGTGCGCCAGCCTGGCCCGGGTCTGCTCGCCGAGCGCCCCGCCCGAGGCCCGCAACTCGTCCAGCACCCAGCCGTACTGCGAGGCATCGGTGACGACCGCCACGCTGGCGTGATTCTTGGCCGCTGCGCGAATCATGGCCGGCCCACCGATGTCGATCTGCTCGACCGCCTCGTCGAGGCTCACGCCGGCCCGCGCCACCGTCGCCTCGAACGGATAGAGGCTCACGACGACAAGATCGATGAGCGGGACGCCGTGCTTGTCGAGGGCGGCCAGGTGCGCGGGCGAGTCGCGACGGGCCAGGATGCCGCCATGGATCTTGGGGTGGAGCGTCTTGACGCGACCGTCGAGCATCTCGGGAAACCCGGTGACCTCCGCGACATCACGCACCGGCACGCCCGCCTCGCGCAGCAGCCGCGCGGTCCCGCCCGTCGAGACGATCTCAACACCGAGGTCGTGGAGGACCCGGCCCAGGTCCACCACCCCGGTCTTGTCGTGCACGCTCACCAGCGCCCGCTTGACCTTCATCCGATCATCCTTCCACGATCACGCGCCGGCCCACGATGTGCAGACGTCCCTCGGCGAAGAGCCGCACCGCCTCGGGATAGAGGCGGTGCTCCTCGACCAGGATCCGGGCGGCCAGCGTCTCCTCCGTGTCGCCGGGCTCCACCGGGACGCTCGATTGTAAGACGATCGGCCCGCTGTCGACCCCCTCGTCCACGAAGTGCACCGTCGCCCCCGACACCTTCACGCCGTGATCCAGCGCCTGCCGCTGGGCGTGAAGCCCGGGGAACGCGGGCAACAGCGAGGGATGGATGTTCAATGCGCGTCCGGCAAAGGCGCGCACGTAGGCCGGCGAGAGGATGCGCATGAAGCCGGCATGGCAGACGAGCTCGACCCGGCGCGCCTCGAGCTCCCGTACGAGAGCCAGGTCATAGGCTTCACGATCGGCGAAGTCCTTGGGATTGACGAACACCGCCTCCACGCCGGCAGCCCGAGCCCGGTCCAGCGCCGGCGGGCGCTCGCGGTCGCTGACGACCACCACGATGCGGGCCGGATAGTCGGGGCGCGTGGAGGCGTCGAGCAGGGACGCCAGGTTCGACCCTCGGCCCGAGGCGAGCACCCCGACCCGCAGTGGCGTCCTCACGCGGCGTGGTGCTCCGAGGGCAGCCGGTGCCGGGCGCAGACGGGGCAGCGCTGGGCCTCGCGCATCATGGCCGAGTCCCGCGGGAACACGCGAGCCAACGACCAGTCCAGCGCGACCTGGACCTGCTTGCGCAGCCCGACCAGCTTCAGCAGGTGCAGGGCATTCCAGAACAGCCAGGCCAGGTAGCCGGAGAACCGGAAACCCATGACCTCGACCACCGCGTCCTTCTCTCCCAGCGAGACCAGCATGCCGCGCGGCGCGAAGTCGATGGCGCGAAGCGGGTGGCCGGCGAGATCGGCCACGATGTTCTCGGCGGCGAGCCGGCCGTGGGCCAGCGCGGCCGGGATGATGGGAATGGAGGCCTCGGGCTTGCCCTCGATGCTGACCGCATCCCCTACCCCATAGACCTCGGGGTAGCCGGGCACCTGAAGCCGACTGTTCACGACGATGCGACCCAGCCGATCCTGGGCCACCGTCAGCCCGGCCAGGGTCGGATGCCCCTTGACGCCGGCCGCCCAGATCACGAGCCCTGCCGGCAGGGTACCGCCGGCGGCCAGTTCGACCGCTCTCGCGAGCACGCGGGTGACGCGGGTGCCGGTGTGGACCTCGATCCCTTCCCGGTCGAGACGACGGCGGGCCCGTTCGGCCAGCTTTGGGTGAACTCCTCTCAAGATTTCGGTGCCGGCCTCGAGCACCAGCAGCCGGTAGTCGCCAGCATCGATGCCGCGGTAGCGGGGAACGATGTAGGCGTGAAAGAAGTCCTGGAGCTCGGCGATCAGCTCCACGCCGGTGTAGCCGCCGCCCACGACGCAGACCGTCAGCATCCGGCGGCGCAGCGCGGGATCCGGCTCATGGTCGGCGTGTTCGGCCAGGTCGATGAGGTGGTCGCGGAGGATGACGGCGTCGTCGAGGTGTTTATAGGGAAGCGCGTGCTCCTCGACGCCGGGGATGCCGAAGGTCGGCGTCACGCCTCCGAGCGCGATGACCAGGCGATCGTAGCTGATCGCCCCCTCGGCCAGGATGACGCGGCGGGCGCCGAGGTCGATCTCGACCACGCGGTCGCGCCGGAAGCGGAAGCGCCGGGCGCCCCGGATATCCCGGATGGGCTGGATGATGTGCCGTGGCTCGACGAGGGACGACGCCACCTGGGGCAGCAGCGGCGTGAACAGCAGGTAGTTCCGGTCGCTGACCAGGAGCAGCTCGATGTCGGGGCGATCGCCCAGGCGCCGCTCGAGCACGCGCATGGCTTCGAGCCCGGCAAAGCCCCCGCCCAGCACCACGATGCGCGTCACCCGACGAGCTCCACGCCCCGGGCACCGGCCGTAACCTCACCGATCGCGAAGACCCGCTCCCCTTCGCGACAGAGCGGCGCGGGCGGAGCGGTGGCCTGCCCGGCCGGCGCGACGATGACGTAGCCGATGCCCATGTTGAATGTCCGGAACATCTCGGCGTCGTTGACCCGTCCCGTCCGCTGCAGCGTCTCGAACACCGGCGGCACCCGCCACGAAGCGCGGCGGATCACGGCCCGGCCGCCCTCGGGCAGCACGCGGGCGCGTTGCCGGTGATCCCGCCGCCGGTGATGTGGGCCATCGCACTCACCTCGAACCGCTCGAGGGCCCGCAGCACGGCCCGCGCGTAGATGCGCGTGGGCGCGAGCAGCTCGTCGGCAACGGTCCGGCCGGTACCGGGAAACGCGGCGGCGACAGTGAGCTTCAGGACGTCAAACACGATCTTCCGGGCCAGGCTGTAGCCGTTGGCGTGGAGCCCCGACGAGGCCAGCCCGAGAATCACGTCGCCCGGGTGGACGCGGGAACCATCCACGATACGCTCCCGCTCCACCACCCCCACCGCGAACCCGGCCAGATCGTACTCGCCCGGCGCGTAGAGATCGGGCAGTTCGGCCGTCTCGCCGCCGACCAGGGCGCACCCGGCGTCTTGGCAGCCGCGAGCGATGCCCGCCACGATCGTCTCGATGCGGCCCGGGTCCAGGCGCGGGCAGGCGATGTAGTCGAGGAAGGAGAGGGGTTCGGCGCCATGGACCAGCACGTCGTTGACGCCCATGGCCACCAGGACGATGCCGACGGTATCGTGGCGGTCGGCAAGGAACGCCACCTTGAGTTTCGTGCCGACGCCGTCCGTCGAGGAGACCATCGATCCATCGCAGTGGGAGTGCGACGCCGCACCGCGTCCGACGCGGGAGGCGAGCCTGCGTGAATCCGGGGGCGAAGTCTGGCGACGCGACTGGGTCCGACACTACAGCTCGAAGAGGCGGAGCTGCGGCGTGGGCTCCGGCACGATGCCCACCCGGTAGCCACCGGTGAAGCAGGCGTGACAGAAGTGCGCGGGATCCGAGCCGGTGGCCTTCAGCATGCCCTCCAGCGACAGGTATCCGAGGGAGTCGGCGCCGAGGTGGCGGCGAATCTCTTCGACGTTGTGGCTAGCCCCGATCAACTCCCTGCGCGTCGGCGTGTCGATCCCGTAGTAGCACGGCCACTGGATCGGCGGCGACGAAACGCGCATGTGGACCTCGCGAGCACCGGCGCCCCGGACCATCTTGACGATCTTGCGGCTGGTGGTGCCGCGCACGATGGAGTCGTCCACCACGACCACCCGCTTGCCCTCCAGTACCTCGGGCATGGGATTCAACTTCACCTTCACGCCGAAGTGCCGGATGCCCTGCTTGGGCTCGATGAATGTGCGCCCGACATAGTGGTTACGGATCAGGCCCATCTCGTACGCGACGCCGGACGCCTCGGAGAAGCCCAGCGCGGCGCTCACCCCAGAGTCGGGGACAGGAATGACGATGTCCGCCTGCACCGGGTGCTCCTGGGCGAGCTGCCGGCCGAGCGCCTTGCGCACCGTGTGGACATTGGCGCCCCACAGCATCGAGTCGGGACGCGCGAAGTACACGTATTCGAATACGCACTTGAGCGGCTCGGCCGGCGGGAATGGCTTGAACGACCGCACGCCGGCGGCGGACACGACCACGAGCTCGCCCGGCTCCACGTCCCGCTCGGGCTTGGCCTCCATGAGGTCGAGTGCGCACGTCTCCGAAGCCACCACCCAGGCATCGTCCAGACGTCCGAGCGTGAGGGGGCGGAACCCGTTCGGGTCACGCACCGCATACATGGCATCCGGTGTCAGGATGAGCAGCGAGTAAGCGCCCATGACCCGCCCCAGCGCATGCGGCAACTGCTCCTCCAGCGGGCCGGCCGGCGCCCGGGCGAGCAGGTGGAGGATCACCTCGGTGTCCGAGTTCGACTGGAAGATGGCGCCCTCGGCCTCCATCTCCTTGCGCAGCGCCTCGGCGTTGGTCAGATTCCCGTTGTGGGCGATGGCGATGGAACCGCGCGCGGTGGTGGCGGTGATCGGCTGCGCGTTCTTCAGATTCGAGCTGCCCGCCGTCGAGTACCGGACGTGGCCGATGGCGCAGTGGCCGGGTAGGCGCCGCAGCCGCTCGGGGCTGAAGACGTCGGCCACCCATCCCATCGCCTTTTCCGTGTGGAACGCCGTCCCGTCGGTCGCCGCGATGCCGGCCGACTCCTGGCCGCGATGCTGCAGCGCATAGAGACCGAGGTACGCGACGTTCGCCGCCTCGGGATGGTTCCAGATGCCGAAGAGCCCGCACTCGTCGTGGAACTTGTCGTCACGCCAGGTGACGCTCAAAGCCTCTCCTCCACGCGTGTTCGAGACCGCCGATCGCCGTGTCGATCACCGTCGTCGCCCCGCAGCGGATCCGGAGGCGGTTGCCGCCCGTCATGCCGATCCACCGCCACGGAATCGCCGACTCAGCCATCAGCCCTTCGAACTCCAGCGCCCGCGCCGGGTCCACCGACAGCACCACGCGCGACGGGCCTTCCCCGAAGAGCACGAGATCGGGACGCGACGCCTCAGGCAGCGCCACCACGCACCCGATCGCCTCGGGTCCTGTCAGGCCCGCCTCGGCCAGGGCCACCGCCAGGCCGCCCTCGGCGCAATCGTGGGCCGACCGCGCGAGCCCGGCGCCCACCGCGGCCTGAGTGGCCGCTTGCACGCGCCGCTCCAGCGTGAGGTCGAGCGGCGCCAGGGCTCCGGCCAGCCCGCGGTGGAACGCCCACAGGTACTCGCTGCCGCCCAGGCTCACCGCTTCCGGTCCTAGTAAGGCGATCCGATGTCCCCCGCCCTTGAACCATTGGGTGGCCAGCCGTTCGGCGTCCTCCAGGAGGCCGACCACACCGACGATGGGGGTGGGAAGGATCGCCTGGCCGCCGGGGGAGCCCGAGGGGGGCGTCGCCCCCTTCGCCTGAACAGTCTCATTGTAGAAGGAAACGTTGCCGCCCACTACCGGCAACTCGAGAGCACGGCAAGCCTCCGCGATGCCCTCGATGGCCTCGGTGAACTGCCAGAGGATCTCCGGGCGCTCGGGCGAGCCGAAGTTCAGGCAGTCGGTCACCCCGAGGGGTCGGGCGCCTGCGCACGACACGTTGCGGGCGGCCTCGCACACGGCCATCGCCGCGCCGCGCCGGGGATCGAGGAAGACCTGGCGGCCATTGCCGTCGGTGGCGACGGCGAGCGCCCGCCGAGTGCCCTTGACGCGCAGGACCGCGGCGTCGGAGCCCGGCAGCACCAGCGTGTTGATGCCCACCTGCTGGTCGTACTGGCGGAAGGCCCATTCCTTCGAGGCGATCGTCGGCGAGCCGAGCAGAGCCACGAGCGCCTCGTCGTAGTCGGCGGGCTCGGGCAGCGTGAGGGGGTCGAAGCGCTGCAATTCCTTCAACGCGGCAGGGGCCGCCGTCGGCTTCTCGTACCGGGGCGCGTCGGCCAGCGCCGCCACCGGAACGCGGGCGACCACCTCGCCGTGATCGCGCACCGTCAGCACACCGTCGGCGGTCACCCGCCCGATCTCGACGGCGTCCAGCTCCCACTTGGCGAAGACGCTGCGGATCTCGTCCTCGCGGCCGCGCGCAGCCACCAGCAGCATCCGCTCCTGCGACTCGGACAGGAGGATTTCGTAGGGCGTCATGGCCGTCTCGCGTTGGGGAACCCGCGAGATCTCGACCTCCATGCCCGTCCCCGCGCGAGCCGGCATCTCAGAGGTGCAGCAGGCCAGGCCCGCCGCCCCCATGTCCTGGATGCCGACGATGGCACCGGTCTGCATCGCCTCCAGGCAGGCCTCGAGCAGGAGCTTCTCGGTGAACGGATCGCCGACCTGAACGGTGGGCCGGCGCTCCTCAGCGTGCTCGTCGAACGTGGCCGACGCCATGGTGGCGCCGTGAATGCCGTCGCGACCGGTCTTGTTGCCCACGTAGAACACGGGGTTGCCCACCCCGGCCGCGCGAGCCCGGAAGATGCGGTCGGCTCGCACGAGGCCCACGCACATGACGTTGACCAGCGGGTTGCCCGCATACTCGGGGGCGAAGGCGATCTCCCCGCCGACGGTGGGGCACCCGAAGCAGTTGCCGTACCAGGAGATGCCGGAGACGACACCTTCGATGAGCCGACGGTTTCGGGCATCCTCGGGATCGCCGAAGCGGAGCGAATCGAGGATGGCGATGGGGCGCGCGCCCATGGTGAAGATGTCGCGCAGGATGCCGCCCACCCCCGTGGCCGCTCCCTGGAAGGGCTCGATGAAGGACGGGTGGTTGTGGCTCTCGATCTTGAAGACGACCGCCCAGCCGTCACCGATGTCGAGGGCGCCGGCATTCTCGCCCGGCCCCTGGAGCACATTCGGCGCGGTGGTGGGCAGGCGGGCGAGGAAGACACGCGAGTGCTTGTAGGCGCAGTGCTCGGACCACAGCGCCGAGAACAGCCCCAGCTCGGTATAGGTCGGCTCGCGACCCAGTCGCTGGATGATGCGGTC
Source organism: Candidatus Rokuibacteriota bacterium (assembly GCA_050731755.1). GTDB lineage: Bacteria > Methylomirabilota > Methylomirabilia > Rokubacteriales > CSP1-6 > JBOHPP01. The sequence continues at coordinate 7,089 of JBOHPP010000224.1, forward strand.
GTACTCGTCGGCGGTGAGGCCCAGGTCGCGCGCGAGGTCCGGTGTCGCTTTCGGCTCCGACCCCGTCAATCCGCCTCCAGCAGTTACCGCTTCAGGAAGCTCCCGTCCTCGACCAGGCTGCCGAGGAGGGACTGGAAGATCGCGAGCCCATCGGTGCCCCCCATCGCCCGCTCGGCCGCCCGCTCGGGGTGAGGCATGAGCCCCAGCACGGTTCCCTCCTCGTTGACGATTCCCGCGATGTTCTCGAGCGAGCCGTTGGGATTGGCCGCGCGGGTGATCTGGCCCTCCGCTGTCGCGTAGCGGAAGACGATCTGGTTGGTCTTGCGCATCCCGGCCAGCGTCGCCGGGTCGCAGTAGTATTTGCCCTCGCCGTGGGAGATGGGCATGGTCAACACCTGACCGGGGCGCAGCCCGCGAGTGAAGGGCGTCTCCGTGTTCTCGACGACCAGATGCGTCTGCTGGCAGCGGTACTGCAGGCACTCGTTGCGCATGAGCGCGCCGGGCAGGAGCCCGGCCTCGCAGAGGATCTGAAAGCCGTTACAGGAGCCCAGCACGTATCCGCCCCGCGCGACGAATTCGCGAAGCGCTTCGACCACCGGGGAGCGCCCGGCCACGGCGCCGGCCCGCAGATAGTCGCCGTACGAAAAGCCGCCGGGAAGGATGACACAGTCGAGGTCGTCCAGGTTCCGATCGCGGTGCCAGACGTATTTGACCGGCTGCCGGATCACTTCCGAGATGACATGGTGGAAGTCGCAGTCGCTCCACGTTCCCGGGAACACGACCACGCCGAATTTCATGCGCTGGGCTCTCCTCTCGACGGCAACGTTATCTTACCGCTGCCGGGTGGCGCCGGGCAAGCCCGCGCCCGTCGTCATTCATCGGAGCGTGAGGCCGGCTCCAGCCGTGGGTGGCCTGGTCGAGGTGCGCAGGGCGTCATTCAATCGTGAAGTCCTCGAGCAACGGATTGGCGAGCAACTTCCGGCACATCTCGTCGGCGCGACTGCGGGCCTGGGCCGTCGTGGGCGCCTCCAGCTCCACGTCGATCACCTTGCCCACGCGCAGGTCCGTCACGTCGTGGAAGCCGAGGCCGGTCAGTGCGCGCTTCACCGCCGCGCCCTGCACGTCGAGGATGCCAGGCTTGAGGCGGACCAGGACCCGGACTCTCATGCCCGCGGCTTCTCGACCACCCGGCGGTAGACCTCCTGGTAGGCGTCCTCCACGCCGCCCAGGTCCTGGCGAAAGCGGTCCTTGTCGAGCTTGGTGCGGGTGGCGGCGTCCCACAGCCGGCAGGTGTCCGGGGAGATCTCGTCACCCAGGTAGAGCCGGCCCCCGGCGCGTCCGAACTCGAGCTTAAAGTCCACCAGCAGAAGGCCGCGGCGGCGGAGGTGGGGGCGCAGCACCCCGTTGACCCGCAGCGCCGTGCGCCTGATCCAGGCCAGCTCGGTCGGCGTCGCCAGCCGCAGCATGCGGACGTGGTCATCGTTGATCATGGGATCGCCGAGCGGATCGGACTTGAAGTAGAGCTCGACGATGGGCCGCGCGACCGGCGTGCCTTCCTCCCGGCCCGTGCGCTTGGCCAGGCTGCCGGCCACGATGTTGCGGACGATCGTCTCGATCTTGATGATGTCCAGCCGGCGGCAGAGCATCTCGCGGTCGCTGAGGGTGGCCAGATAGTGGGTGGGCACCCGGGCCCGCTCCAGCGCCTCGAACAGAGCCGCCGATATCCGGTTGTTCACCACGCCCTTGCCGACGATGGTGCCCCGCTTGAGCGCGTTGAAGGCGGTGGCGTCGTCCTTGAAGTACTGCACGATCAGCCCGGGCCGGCTGGTGGCGTAGACGATCTTGGCCTTTCCCTCGTAGAGCTTCTCGCGCAGCTCCACCTTCGGAACGGGCTGCTTCATCCCTTTCCCTCCGACAAAAGCCCCGCACGCTTGAAGATCGTGTCGACGTGGCGCAGGTACCAGGTCGGATCGAAGCAGTCCTTCAGCTCATCCGGTCGGAGGCGCCCGCTCACCTCCGGGTCGGCGCTGAGCAGCTCCAGGAAGGGCCGGCGCTCGCGCCAGGCCCGCATGGCATGGCGCTGGACGATCTCGTAGGCCACCTGGCGGGCCAGCCCGCTCTCGGTGAGCTTGAGCAGCACGCGCTGGGAGTACACGAGCCCGTAGCTTCGGTCGAGGTTCTCGGCCATGCGGGCCGGATCGACTTCCAGGCCCTCGACGACGAAAGCCGTGAGGTCCAGGAGATAGTCGAGCAGGATCGTCGAGTCCGGCAGAATGACGCGCTCGACGGACGAGTGGCTGATGTCGCGCTCGTGCCACAGGGCGACGTTGTCCAGAGCGGCCAGGGCGTTGGTGCGCACGAGGCGGGCCAGCCCGCAGATGCGCTCGGAGAGCTCGGGATTGCGCTTGTGAGGCATGGCGCTCGAGCCCTTCTGTCCCTCGGCGAACGGCTCCTGGGCCTCGAGCACCTCGGTGCGCTGGAGTCCCCGGATCTCCAGGGCGATCTTCTCCAGCGACGCGCCGGCGATGGCCAACGCCGTACAGAACTCGGCATGTCGGTCGCGCTGGACGATCTGGGTCGAGACGGCGGCCGGCTCCAGACCCAGTTCCCGGCACACCTCCTCCTCGATCTCGGGCTCCACGTGGGCGAAGTTGCCCACGGCGCCCGACAGCTTGCCCACCGCGACGGCGGCCCGGGCCCGGCGCAGCCGCTCCAGGTTCCGGCCGGCCTCGCTGTACCAGACGGCCGCCTTCAGTCCGAAGGCGGTTGGCTCGGCGTGCACGCCGTGGGTGCGGCCAACGACCAGCGTGTCCTTGTGCCGGCGGGCCAGATCAGCCAGAGCCGTCCGGAGCCGCTCCTGCCCGGCGATGAGCAGGTCGGCCGCCGCCCGAAGCTGCAGCCCCAGAGCCGTGTCCCAGACGTCGTTGCTGGTGAGGCCGATGTGGATGAAGCGGGAGTCCTCGCTGAGCTGCTCCTCCAGGTTGGTGAGGAACGCGATCATCTCGTGCTTGACCCGCGCCTGGATCTCGAGGATGCGCGCCACGTTGATGCGCGCGCTGGCCCGGATGCGGGCCAGGGCCTCGCGCGGAATGCGTCCGCGACGGCCGTAGGCCTCGCACACGGCCAGCTCCACCCGAAGCCAGCTCGCGTACTTTTCCTCCTCACTCCAGAGGCGGCCCATGGCCGGGCGCGTGTACCGCTCGATCACGCCCTCACCTTAGAGCAAAACCCGTCCCAGCGGAAGTGGCGGTC
>JBOHPP010000225.1:0-12679 GCA_050731755.1 Candidatus Rokuibacteriota bacterium
CGCTGCTGGCGGCTGGCCGGGGCGCGGCGCCGGGGCCTGGCTTTCGGGCTGAGGGGGCCGAGCCGGAGTGAAGAACGTCTCCATCACCCAAAGGTAGGCGAAGAGCACGAGGATGCTCAGCGCGAACGCGAGGGCCGCTCGTTTCTCCATTTCAGCCCGCTATCCGCGGCGCCGGTGGAGGGTCGTACCCACCCGGATGGAACGGCTGGCATCGAAGGAGCCGTCTGAGCGTGAGCCACCCTCCGCGCAGCACGCCGTGCGCCTGCAGCGCTTGCCTCGCGTACTCCGAGCAGGTCGGGGCGAACCGACAGTGGCGCCCGAGGAACGGCGAAAGCACCCATTGGTAAGCCACGATGGCGGCGAGTGCGACCTTCGTGCCCGCCGTCATACCGACCTCTTCGGGCCGGGGATCGCCCCGAGGGCGTCGGCGAGGTGCGCGCTGAGCTCCGAGAAGGGCTCGTCCAGAGCCCCTCTTTTGGCGATCACCACGAGGGTGGCCTGGGCCGGGGCCGCGCTCCGGACGGCCCGGAAAGCCTCGCGGAGGCGCCGCCGCGCGCGGTTGCGCCGCACTGAACCCCGGATCTGCCGGGTCACGGCGAAGGCGACCCGACATGGTGAAGCAGCCTCCTGCCAGAGCACGATCAGTGACGGCCTCTCGATTCGCTTGCCCTGCTGGAAAAGCGCCTGGATCTCGGTGGTACTGGCCAACCGCTGGCTGCGAGGAAACCGACCCGTTAGACGGTCAGCCGTTGGCGCCCCTTGGCCCGCCGGCGCTTGAGGACCTTGCGCCCGCCGGTAGTCTTCATGCGTTCCCGGAACCCGTGCGTCTTCTTCCGGCGGCGCTGATTCGGTTGAAATGTCCGTTTCATGAGCGCGATTTCCCTCTCGGTCGTGAGCCGACGTAGTGTAGACAGCCCCGATGCGGCAAGTCAACTCGCCGATCCTCTTGCGACGCCGTTTTTGCCTGTGCTAAGGTGCGCCATCCCGAACCCCCTGAGGACGTCTTGGCTCCTGAGGTCCGTCGCGAGAAGCCGGGTATCGCCGAGCCTGAGCCTGCTGGTCAGCACGGCTATCCACACGTGTGGATAACCGTGTGTGTAACTAGTGCCTCCGCCTGTGCTGGATAGCCTTTGGGCGCGCGTGCTGGAGGCGGCCGGCCGCCGACTCCCGCCGGCCGTCCTGGACTCGTGGGTGCGACCTTGCCGGCTCCTGGCGCTCGAGGGTGACCACCTCCGTATCGGCGCGCCCAACCGCTTTTCCCGCGACTGGCTGGCCCAACACCACCTGGAAACCCTCCAGATGGCGGCTCAGGAGTGTGTCGGCGGCCACCCGCGGGTCTCCATCGTCGTGGACGATTCGGGTCCGCCACCGCCCGGACCGCCCGACGTCCCGCCGGCCCCCCCGGCGCCCACCGGCCGCAGCGAAGGGCTGAACCCCCGCTATACCTTCGACTCCTTCGTCGTCGGCTCGTCGAACCAGTTCGCCCAGGCCGCCTGCCAGGCCGTGGCCGAGCTCCCCTCGCGCGCCTACAACCCGCTGTTCATCTACGGCGGCGTCGGCCTGGGCAAGACGCACCTGCTCCACGCCGTCGGCCACCAGGTGCTGCGGCTGTTTCCCGGCATGAGCGTGGTGTACCTCTCGTCGGAGCGCTTCACCAACGAGTTGATCAACGCGATTCGCTACGATCGCACGGCCGAGTTCCGGGCCCGCTACCGCAACATCGACCTGCTGCTGATCGACGACATCCAGTTCATCTCAGGCAAGGAGCGGACTCAGGAGGAGTTCTTCCACACGTTCAACGACCTCTACGAGTCGCGCAAGCAGATCATCGTCTCCAGCGATTGCTCGCCCAAAGACATCCCCGAGATCGAGGAGCGCCTGCGCTCCCGCTTCGAGTGGGGCCTGATCGCCGACATCCAGCCGCCCGACTTCGAGACGCGCGTGGCGATCCTCAAGAAGAAGGCGGCGCTCGAGCGCGTCCGCCTCGCCGACGACGTGGCCTACCTCATCGCCGGCCGCATCAAGTCCAATATCCGGGAGCTCGAAGGCTCGCTGACCCGGATGATCGCCTTCTGCGCGCTCACCGGCCGGGAGATGGGACTCGAGCTCGCCCAGGAGGTCCTGGCCGACCTCTGGGGCGAGGAGGAGCGCATCATCACCATCGAGCAGGTGCAGCGCAAAGTGTGCGACTTCTTCGGGATGAAGCTCTCCGATCTCAAGGCCAAGAACCGCACCAAGGCGGTCGCCTTTCCCCGGCAGGTGGCCATGTATTTGTCGCGGCACCTCACCCACGCCTCGCTGGCCGAAATCGGACGCGCCTTCGGAGGCAAAGACCATACGACGGTCCTGCACGCCGTGGACAAGATTCAGACCCTGACCCAGGAAGACCCCAAACTACGCAAGACCATCGAGGGACTTATCCAGGGGATCCAGCTGTGATCCACCGTGCCGCCATGGCCCGGCACCGGCTTATCCCCAGTCGGGCCACCGGGCAACCGTCGGTCCCAGCGCCTTTTTTGGGGTGCCGGCGCTATCCACACCGTTCGACGGCTCCGCTTACTACGGTTTTGTTCTTCTCATCCTGACAACGGAGAATCTTCATGGAAGTCGTTCTTGACCGTGACGCGTTCCTCAAAGGCCTCCAGATGGTGCACAACATCGTCGAGCCGCGTCAGACGCTGCCCATCCTGGCCAACGTGCTGCTGGAGGCCGAGGACGAAGCAGTCCGGGTGACCGCGACAGACCTCGAGGTGGGGGCGCGGGTGACGGTGCCCGCCCGCGTAGCCTCACGCGGGTCGATCACGGTCTCCGCGCGCAAGCTCGCCGAGATCGTGAAGGAGTTGCCGGCGGCGAGCCTGAGCTTGAAGGTGGGCGACAGCGCCGCCGTGACCATCCGCTGCGGCGGCGTGAATTATCGGCTGGTCGGCATGACCCCCGACGATTTTCCGGCGGTGGTCCCGGCGGCGCCGCCGGCCTGGCTGCGGATGGAAGCCGGAGTCCTCAAGGAGATGTTGACCCAGACGAGCTTCGCGATCTCCCACGACGAGAGCCGGTTCGCGCTCAACGGTGTCCTCTTTGTGCTCCAGCCCAAAGAGGTTCGCTTCGTCGCCACGGACGGCCACCGACTGGCCGTGGCAACGCGTGGTGTCGGGCAGGGACTCAGCGGCGTCACCGGGATCGTCCCGCGCAAGGCCGTGATCGAGATCATGCGGGTTCTGGGGGCGAGCGAGGACGTCCAGATCGCCATTACCGAAAACCAGTTCGTGCTCCAGATGCCGAACTTCGTCATGACCGCGCGCTTGATCGAAGGGCAGTTCCCGAACTGGGAGGCGGTCATGCCCCGTAATCACCCGGGGCGGCTCACCCTCAAGCGCCTGGCCCTGGCCGCGGCGCTTCGTCGAGTGTCGGTGATGGCCGAGGAACGGAACAAGCCGGTGCGTCTCGTCCTGGCCTCGGGGTCACTGACCCTGTCGGCGGCCAGCCACGACCTGGGAGAGGCTGAGGAAGCGCTGGAGGTGGACTATACGGGTGCTGAGCTCACCATAGGGTTCAACTCTCGCTATATCCTCGATGCCCTGGCGCCCATGGAGCACGACGATGTTTTGTTCGAATTCAAGGACGGCCTGAGCCCTGGAGTGCTGAGAAGTGCGGCGGATGACGGATACTGCTGTGTTATAATGCCGATGCGTATTTAGCGAGGTTTTCCCTCTTGAGTCGAGGTGCCAGACAGGGTGCAAATTGGATGGGTACAGGCACTTGAATTTCGTAATCATCGCACCCTCAGCTGGAGCCCCTCACCGAAGCTGAACCTCCTGTCCGGGGCCAACGCCCAGGGCAAGACGAACCTCCTCGAAGCGCTTGGTTTCCTCCTGACGGGTCGGTCGTTTCGGACGTCGCGGCTTGGCGAGTTGCCCACCTGGGGGGCGGAGCGCGCTGCCGTGGGTGGGGAGCTGCACCGCGCGGACGGGTCGCGAACGGTACGCAGGAGCATCGAGCGGCTGATGACTGGGGCTTGGCAGGGGTCCGGTGACGACTGCCCGTGGGCCCGCGCTGTCGCCTTTGGATGGGCCGACCTCGAAATTCTGACGGGGGGGCCTCTGGCGCGCCGCAACTTCCTGGACGGCTTCGCGACGCGGCTCTATCCGAGCCACCGGCCGGCGCTCATCCGCTATCGCCAGATCCTGGCCCGGCGCAATCGACTCCTTCAAGAAGGTCGGTTCGCGGCCGATGTGGATGGGCGGCTGGGGCCATGGGACGAACAACTCGCCCTCGTGGGCATGGAGCTCATTGACCGCCGGCGTCGCGCGGTGGCGTCGCTCCAGACCGAGATCGCCAGGATCTACCCGGCGTTGGCCGGCGGGCATCCCAAGGTCGAGATCGCCTATCGCGCCTCGCTCGGCCAGGCGACTGAGCCTTCGGCGTTCGTGGCTGCGCTGGCTCGGGCCCGTCGGGCCGAACTGGCCCGCGGGCAGACCCTGGTGGGACCGCATCGCGACGACCTCGCCATCGACCTGGACGGCATGGATGTCCGGGCGTTCGGCTCCCGAGGCCAGCAGCGGCTGCTGGCGCTGGCCCTGCGGCTGGCCGAGGTGCTGCCGATCACCGAGGCCGCGGGGACGAGTCCCGTGCTGCTGCTCGACGATGCGCTGTCGGAGCTCGATTCGCGCGTGTGCGACAACGTGCTCAGGGAGATCGACCACGCCGAGCAGGTGTTCCTGACTTCGCCGGAGCCACTGGCGTCGGGGCGGGGGACTCGGTGGGTGGTGCGGGAGGGCGAGGTGGCGGCGGTATGAGCGCCGAGACCTATACCGCCAGCGACATCAAGGTTCTCGAGGGGCTGGAAGCGGTGCGCAAGCGGCCGGCCATGTACATCGGGGACACCAGCGCGTACGGGTTGCACCACCTGGTCTACGAGGTCGTCGACAACTCGGTCGACGAGGCCCTGGCCGGCCACTGCGACTCGATCAAGATCATCCTGCACTCGGATGGCTCGTGCTCGGTCGGCGACAACGGGCGCGGGATCCCGGTGGACATTCACAAAGAGACGGGACGGCCGGCGGCCGAGGTGGTGCTGACGACCCTCCATGCCGGCGGCAAGTTCGAGCACTCGGCCTACAAGGTCTCGGGCGGGCTTCACGGCGTGGGCGTCTCGGTCGTCAACGCGCTCAGCGAGTGGCTGGAGGTGGAGATCCGCCGCGGTGGCAAGGAGTGGACGCAGCGATTTGAGAAGGGCGGCGTACCGACAGGTCCATTGACGCCAGGCCCACCGACGAAGAAGACCGGGACCATCATCCAATTCAAGCCAGACCCCAAGATCTTCGAGGAGACCACCTTCTCGTTCGATACATTGTCGAACCGCCTGCGCGAAATGGCATTCCTCACCAAGGGGCTCAAGATCGTCATCGAAGACGAGCGCGACGGGCGGAGCCACACCTTCCTCTACAAGGGCGGCATCGTCGAGTTCGTCAAGCACCTCAACCAGAACAAGACGCCCATCCACCCCAAAGTCCTCTACTTCGAGGGCAAGAAGGGGGACATCGAGGTGGAGGTGGCGCTGCAGTACAACGACGGCTACCAGGAGGCGGTCTTCGCTTTCGCCAACAACATCAACACCCGTGAGGGGGGCACGCACCTCACCGGCTTCCGGGCGGCGCTCACCAGCCGCCTGGCCTCCTACGCCGAGGCCAACGGCTACCTCAAGGGCTTCAAGGGCGGTATCAGCGGCGAGGACGTGCGCGAGGGGCTCACTGCGGTCGTCTCGGTGCGCCTGCCCGAGCCGCAGTTCGAGGGCCAGACCAAGGCCAGGCTCGGCAACACCGACGTCAAGGGGCTCGTGCAGCAGATCGTGAACGACAAGCTCACCGAGGCCTTCGAAGAGGATCCCACGACGGCCCGGAAGATCGTCGACAAGTGCGTCCGCGCCGCTCAGGCCCGGGAGGCCGCCCGCAAGGCCCGGGAGCTGACCCGCAAGAAGGGCATGGACGACGAGGGGCTCTCGGCCAAGCTCGCCGACTGCTCGGAGCGCGAGCCCCAGCACCGGGAACTGTTCATCGTGGAGGGCGATTCGGCCGGCGGCTCGGCCAAGCAGGGCCGGGACCGCAAGACCCAGGCGGTGCTGCCGCTGCGCGGCAAGATCATCAACGCCGAAAAGGCCCGCTACGACAAGGTGCTCTCGCACAACGAGATCCGGTTGCTGATCTCGGCCATGGGGACCGGCATCGGGCCCGATGAGTTCGACGTGGCCAAGCTCCGCTACCACAAGATCATCCTGATGACCGACGCCGACGTGGACGGCGCCCACATCCGCACGCTGTTGCTGACCTTCTTTTTCCGGCACATGGTGCCGGTGATCGAGGCCGGCCACCTCTATATTGCCCAGCCGCCGCTTTTCAAGGTCAAGAAGGGCAAGGTGGAGAAGTACCTGATGTCGGAGCGGGAGTTCGAGGACTTCTTCCTCTCCACGTGGGTGGAGACGGCCAGCGTGAAGGTGCCGGGGACCAAGCAGCCCATCACCGGCCAGCCGCTGCTGGAGCTGCTGCGGGCGGCCTCCGAGTTCCAGGCGCTGTTCGGCAAGCTGGTCAAGCGCGGCGTGCCGGCGCCGATCCTCAAGGAGCTGCTCCGGCAGAAGTTCCGGGGCACCAAGCGGGGCGTGGGTCATGCCGAGATCGGCGAGGCCGTCCGGGCGGCGGCGGCCGCGGTGAACGGCTTCAGCGTCGAGATCCAGGCCGACGACAACGGTGACGGGCACGCGGTGACGATCGCCGGCCCGCCCACGATGTCGTTCGGGACCGAGCTGTTCAAGTCCAGCGACTACGCGACGCTGCTGGATCTGTGGGAGAAGGTGGCGCCGGTCGAGAAGGGGCCGACCACGATTCTCGATGGTGAAGGGCGCGAGCGCCCCGTCAAGACGGCGGCCGCGCTGCTGGCGGTGGCTCTGGAGCTGAGCCGGACCGGCGCGACCTTTCAGCGCTACAAGGGCCTCGGCGAGATGAACCCCGAGCAGCTCTGGGAAACCACCATGAACCCGGAGACCCGCACGCTCCTCAAGGTGACGATGGAGGACGCCGTCGGCGCCGACCAGATGTTCACCGTGCTCATGGGGGATGCCGTGGAGCCGCGCCGCGAGTTCATCGAAAAGCACGCCCTTGATGTCGCTAACCTCGATGTCTAGCCCACGCCAGGGGCTGGACCGCTCGCTGGGGCCGGGAGGGGTCGCTCGACCACGCAGCCGGCGCCCGCAGGGATCGGTTGCGGCTGGGCTCCACCGACACGCGGCGTTCCGGGACGGCGCGGCGGGAACGGGTCTCGCGAACCCCTCCCGGCCCCAGCGAGCGGTCCAGCCCCCAGTCGGCGCGACCACGTAAGGACCGCGAATCAGGAGCGCTATGCCGAACGAGCGTCAGATCCCGGTTCCCATCGAAGAGGAGATGCGCAAGTCCTATCTGGACTACGCCATGTCCGTCATCGTCGGGCGGGCGCTGCCCGACATCCGCGACGGCCTCAAGCCCGTGCACCGGCGGGTCCTCTACACGATGCAGCAGCTCGCGCTCAACTGGAACCGGCCCTACAAGAAGAGCGCCCGCATCGTGGGCGACACCCTCGGCAAGTTCCATCCTCACGGCAACGAGCCCGTCTACGAGGCCCTGGTCCGGATGGTCCAGGAGTTCTCGCTGCGCTACCCACTGGTGGACGGGCAGGGCAACTTCGGTTCCGTCGACGGCGATCCGCCGGCGGCCATGCGCTACACGGAAGTGCGGCTGGCCAAAGTCGCCCACGAGATGCTGGCCGACATCGACAGGGCCACCGTCGACTTCGTGCCGAACTACGACGAGAACGAAGAGGAGCCGCTCGTTCTCCCCACGCGCCTGCCCAACCTGCTCGTCAACGGCTCGGCCGGCATCGCCGTGGGGATGGCCACCAACATCCCGCCCCACAACCTCACCGAGGTCGTGGATGCGCTGGTGCTCCTCATCGACAATCCGGCGGCGCCGGTCGAGGACCTGATGAAGATCGTGAAGGGCCCCGACTTCCCGACAGCCGGCTACATCTATGGCGGCGGCGGGATCCGGGAAGCCTACACCACGGGGCGGGGGACGATCACCCTGCGGGCCAAGGCCCACGCCGAGAAGATGCGGGGCGGGCGCGAGGCGGTGATCATCACCGAGCTGCCCTATCAGGTCAACAAGGCCACGCTCATCGAGAAGATCTCCGAGCTGAGCCGGGAGAAGAAGATCGACGGCCTCTCGGAGATCCGTGACGAGTCCAACCGCGAGGGCATGCGGGTCGTGCTGGAGCTCAGCCGCGGCGAGATCCCGCAGATCGTGCTGAACCAGCTTTACAAGCACACCCAGATGCAGACGACCTTCGGGATCATCATGCTGGCCCTGGTCGAGCGCCGGCCCCAGGTCGTCAACCTCAAGGAGATGCTGGAGGCCTTCATCCGCTTCCGGCGCGAAGTGGTCACCCGCCGGACGCGCTTCGACCTGGCCCGGGCCGAGGAGAAGGCCCACGTCCTGGCCGGTCTGCGCAAGGCGGTGGAGCATCTGGACCAGGTCATCCGGCTGATTCGCCAGTCCGAGAGCCCCGACGCGGCCAAGGGTGCCTTGATGAGCCGGCTCGATCTCACGGAGATCCAGGCCAAGGCCATCCTGGACATGCGGCTGCAGCGCCTGACCCAGCTCGAGCGCCACAAGGTGGTGGAGGAGCACGAGCAGACGCTGGCCCTCATCGAAGAGCTCAAAGGCATCCTGGCCTCCGACGCCAAGCTCATGGGCATCATCAAGCAGGAGCTGCAGGTCCTGAAGGAGGAGTACGGCGACGGCCGGCGCACCGAGATCCTCACCGAGACGGCCGAGCTGACCATCGAGGACCTCCTGGCCGACGAGGAGATGGTGGTCACCATCACGCGCTCCGGCTACATCAAGCGCACGCACGTGGAGTCCTACCGGAGCCAGCGCCGGGGCGGCAAGGGTGTGACCGGCATGGAGACCAAGGAGGAGGACATCGTCGAGGACCTCTTCGTCGCCTCAACCCACGCCTTCCTCCTGTTCTTCACCAACCAGGGAAAGGTCCACTGGCTCAAGGTGCACGAGATCCCCGAGGGTGGCCGTCAGGCCAAGGGCAAGGCGATGGTGAATCTGCTCTCGCTGGGCGAGGGCGAGCGGGTGGCCACCTGCGTGCCGGTGCGCGACTTCGCGGCCGGCGGCTACATCCTGTTCGTCACCAAGCAGGGGAAGGTCAAGAAGACGGAGCTGGAGGCGTATTCGCACCCGCGCGCGGGCGGCATTCAGGCCATCGGCCTGGAGGACGGCGATGAGGTGATGGCGGCCCTGCGGACGGATGGCCGGCGCGAGGTGATGGTGGCCACCAAGCTCGGCATGGGCATCCGTTTCACCGAGGACGAGGTGCGCCCGATGGGGCGGGGCGCCGCCGGCGTTCGTGGGATCGAGCTGGAAGAGGGCGACGAGGTCATCGCCGCCGAGGTCATGCAGGAGGGCGTCACTATCTTGACCGTCACTGAGCGGGGCTTCGGCAAGCGGACGCCTCTCGAGGAGTATCGCCTGCAGGGGCGGGCCGGCAAGGGCATCATCGACATCAAGACCGGCGGCCGCAACGGCAACGTGGTCGGGATGCTGCAGGTCCGCGACGAGGACGACCTGCTCGTCGTCACCACCAAAGGCAAGATCATCCGCATCCACGCTGCCGACATCTCCTCCCAGGGCCGCAACACCTGGGGCGTGCGCATCATCGAGCTAGAGCCCGACGACCGCGTGGGCTCCATCGCCCGGGTGGAAGCCGAGCAGGCCCCCGAAGCGCAGTAGCCGCGGTGCTGGACCTCCGGATCCTCCGCGAGGAGCCCGAAGCGGTCGAGCGAGGGCTGGCCGCCCGCGGCGAGTCCCCCGCGCCCGTGAAGGAGATCCTGCACCTCGATGTGGACCGGCGGCGCCGGGTCCGCGAGGCCGAGGAGCTCAAGGCCGAGCGCAATCGGGTCTCCGAGGCGATCGGGCAGGCCAAGCGCCGGGGGCAGGATGCCGGTGCCGAGCAAGCCCGGATGCGCGAGGCGGGCGACCGGATCAAGACGCTCGACGACGAGATAAAGCATCTCGACGAACAGATCGAGCGCCTGCTCCAGCAGCTCCCGAACCTGCCGCATCCCTCGGTGCCCCCCGGTCTGACCGATGCCGAGAACGTCGAGGTGCGCCGTTGGGGCTCGCCGCGCGAATTCGGTTTCCCCCCGCGGCCCCACGAGGAGGTGGGGGAGCGGCTTGGGTTGCTCGACCTGGAGCGCGCCGCGCGCATGGCGAAATCGCGCTTCTCGGTCCTGTGGGGGCCGCTGGCCCGGCTCTCCCGAGCCGTGACTGAGTTCATGCTCGACCTGCACACGCGGGAGCACGGCTACACCGAGTTCTGGCTACCGCACCTCGTCAACGCCGCGACGATGCTGGGAACGGGGCAGCTCCCGAAGTTCGAGGAGCAGCTCTTCAAGACCGTCGAGGCCGACGAGGGACGGATGCTCTATCTCATTCCCACGGCCGAGGTGCCGCTCACGGCCCTTCACTTCGGCGAGACGTTGCCCGAAGCCACGTTGCCCCGCCGCTACACGGCCTACACGCCGTCCTACCGCCGGGAGGCGGGCACCTATGGTAAGGACATGAAGGGCATCTACCGCCAGCACCAGTTCGACAAGGTCGAGCTGCTGAAGATCGCCACGCCGGCCCAGGCCGACGCCGAGCTGGAGTCGCTGGTGGCCAACGCCGAGGAAGTGCTACGCCGGTTGAACCTACCCTACCGGGTCGTCGAGCGTTGCGCCGGGGACCTCGGCTTCGGCGCCACCAGGGGCTACGACATCGAGGTGTGGCGTCCGGCCATCGGCACGTACACCGAGATTTCTTCCTGCTCGAACTACGGCGCCTTCGGCGGCCGCCGGGGCGACATCCGCTACAAGCCCACGGCCGGCGGTAAGTCGGACTTCTGCGCGACGCTGAATGGCTCCGGCCTCGCCGTCGGCCGCACGCTGATCGCCGTGCTTGAGAACTACCAGGAGGCTGAGGGCGCCGTGACCGTCCCCGCGGCGCTCCGTCCGTTCATGGGCGGTCTTGAGCGACTGACACCGGCGGAGTGAGGCCGGACCGCAACACATCGGCGTCGATAGAGCGTTTGCACCAAGACTGAACGGCACCGGTGGTGCCAGATTCTGAAGGGCTCGGTTCCTGATGCGTCGCTAACTGCCTGACATCCCGCCCCTTCGCTTTGGCACCCGCCGTGCACCTGCGCTGCGTCCGGCGCAGGAGGCCAGCGAATGGCGACCGAGGCAGTCCTGCTCACGATTCTTCTCGCGACATCCGGGGGTGTGCCGGCGACGAACAACACCATCACTGCGCCGCACAGCGTCGTGAACGCGGCGCCGCACCTCGTCCTGGTGCCCGGCAGTCGCGTTCGGTACGCGCCGGATGTCGACTTCAATTTGTTCGCCTACGGCGGGCGCTACTACCACTTTCACGACGGCGCGTGGCTCGTGGCGGCTTTGTATCGCGGGCCGTGGGTTCGAGTCACGCCCGACAGAATTCCCCACGCTGTGCGTGCGGTGCCCGTGGCCTATTTCAGGATACCGCCGGGCGCGACGAGGTAAGCGGCGCGAACGGTACGAACGCCGGGGCTGGCAGATCATCGCCAGCCCCCTAAGTTTTCCCCACCGGACATTCGACGGCCGCGGTTCGGGACGCGCGTCTCCCGGCGCTGTCCACTATGCGAGAATCAAGGCCGAGGGAGGCCACTCGGATCGACAGGGGGGTGTCGACACTTCGTGCTGCGGCTCCCCACATGGTCAGGACCCGCCGCTAGCGCACCGTCGCCCAGACGGCTACGCCGGCCATGAAGGTCCACCTGGTTCGCCCGCGGGAACTCTCCGGGGATCTCGTCGCGGCCTGGGAGGAGATTCTCCGCGACGAGCCGGCGCTCGACAGCCCGTACTTCCGACCGGAGTTCGTGCAGGCGGTGGCCTCGGTGCGGACCGACGTGGAGATCGGCGTCCTCGAAGACGGGAACCGGGCAGTCGGCTTCTTCCCGTTCCAGCGAGGCCGCTGGAGAGTCGCTCGTCCCGTCGGCGGACGGCTGTCCGACTTTCAGGCCATCATCGCCCGCAGCGAAACGCCATGGTCGGTACCAGAGCTGCTCCGCGGCTGCCGCCTGTCGGCCTGGGAGTTCGATCATCTGCTCGCCTGTCAGGCGAGGCTGAAGCCCTTTCACGCCGTCGTTGCCGATTCGGCTTACGTCGATTTCTCGCAAGGCTTTGACGCGTACAAGAGGCAGCGGCGAACGGCGAATAGCGACGGCGTGGCGCAGGCGCTGCGCAAGCATCGCAAGATCGAGCGGGAGGTCGGCCCGACCCGGTTCGTCGCTCATAGCGAGGACGAGTCGGTGCTCGATCAGTTACTGGCCTGGAAATCGGCGCAGTACCGGCTCACCGATCTGACCGATGTCTTCCAGTACCCGTGGACGGTGGCGCTGATCAAACGTATCTGGCGCACTCAATTCCCCGGATGGTCCGGCATGCTGTCAGCGATCTACGTCAACGACGAGTTGCTGGCGGTCCACTTCGGCATGCGCACGCCATCGGTCCTGCACTGGTGGTTCCCGGCGTACAACCGAGCCCACGAGAAATACTCGCCGGGGCTGATAC
>JBOHPP010000226.1:0-11898 GCA_050731755.1 Candidatus Rokuibacteriota bacterium
TTCATCGCCGACTTCAATCGCCGCTTCGCCAAGCCGCCCGCCGCGCCCCATCCCGTCTGGCGCCGGCCGCCCCGCGATCTGCCCCTCGCGCTCAGCCGCCGCTACCAGCGCGTCGTCGCGCGCGACAACACGGTGCGGCTCGGCCCGCGTGTGGTGCGGCTGACCGGCCCCCGCTCCTATGCCGGGACCCGTGTGGAGGTCCGCGAACTCCTCGACGGCCGCCTGGTCGCCCTGCCAGGTGGGTGGGGGACTGCCGGCCGGCCAGCTGCTCCTCGAGGGACCAGTGCGCGTCGTTGCGGATGAGGAGGTTGAGGCGATCGCCGTAGAAGGCCAGGGGCAGACCGTGGTGGACGAACAGGTGCTGAAAGAGGGCGGCGTAGCCGTGGACATCTTCGGCGGGGCGGAAGTGCAGGGCGAGGATCTCGGTGGTGGCGTCGTCCACGGCCCCGAGGAGCGTGAGCTCCGGTCCGCGGTCCCCGAACCATGCGAACGGGCTGCCGTCGATCTGCACGAGCGCGCGGCGGGCCGCCCGAGGCGGCGGCGAAGCCGACGCACCGACTCGCGGCAGAGCCGCAGGCCGTGCCACTCCCGGAGTTTCTCGGTAAGGTGCGTGTCGTTGAACCCGTCATAGACGGTGGTCATCAGCCCGGATCACGTGCTCCCGCACAGCGGCTGGTAGCTGGCGCGGGGAAGGGCGGCCGCGGCTGCGGTGGCAGAGCGCAGGCGCTCCGCCCGCCTCGAAGCGGCGCTTGAGGCGCCGGACCTGGCGGACGGTGATGCGAAGAGCTGTAGCCACTTGCGCATTGGTCAGGCGGCCGGTGATCGCGGCCTTCAGCAGCCCGGGGCGATGCAGTTCTTTCCTGCCAACGTGAAGGTCTCCATGGGGGAGGACACTTTCACGAAGCAGTTACCCGGGGACATTTTCATGTAGCACCAACACAACAGCCGTGCCCCGCTTGACCCTGCCGGCTGCTGAACGCTACCTTCGGCGCACCGTCTCGACCCGTCGGGCGGTCCGGCTGCAGGGAGGCCAGCATGAAACGTTCCCGCTGCGAGACCGAGAAGCGCGAAATCCCCTACGTCTGTGCTATCGGCGGGGTCGCCCGACCGGAGTCGCCCGACTCGGACACGACCTTGGGGTTCTGGTACCCCACCGCCAGCCCGAGTACTCGCCTGCGCCCGGGAAGGCTCGAGCCTCAGATGCTAGCAGGGGTACCGATCGTCGTCGGACGCGACGTGTCCGGCGCCCCGTTCGTATTCCGTGACAACTGTCCCCATCGCGGCATGCCCCTCTCATTCGCACGCTTCGACGGAGAGCTCCTGGAATGCGCCTACCACGGCTGGCGCTTCGAAGCGCGAACCGGACGGTGCCGAGCGATTCCGTCATTGCCCGATGCCGCCAAGGTCTCGCTGGAGCGGATCGTGGCCACGCGCTTCCCCACGACCGATCAGGACGGCCAGGTGTGGGTCTACATGCCCGATCCCGCCGACCTCGATGGGGCGGTCCCTCCTGTCCCCATCCTCCCCATCTTCGGCCCACGCTATCGCCTCACGCACTTCGCGGCGGACGTCCGGTGCGGCTTCGACGAGGTCGTGCTGAGCCTCCTGGACCCGGCCCACGGACCGTTCGTTCATCAGGCGTGGTGGTGGCGGCGGCCCCACACCATGTACGAGAAGGAGAAGGTGTTCGAGCCGACGGCGGAGGGTTTCCGCGTCCGGGCGCACGCGCCATCCGCCAACAGCGCACCCTACAAGGTGCTGCGCCTCTACGGACGTCCGCTCGAGACCACCATCGAGTTCAGGCTCCCCAGCACGCGGCTGGAATGGACCACCTGCGGCTCCTACTGGTTTTCGTCCCGGACCGTCGTCACCCCGCTGGACTCCACGTGCTGTCGGCTGGACTTCTGCGCGGCCTGGAACCTGTTTGGGCGCATTCCCTTGGTGACCGCCCTCTTTCGCCTCTTCGGCCGCAGGTTCCTCCGCCAGGACCAGCGGAACCTCGAACGCCTCGCCCGTGGCCTGCGGTACGACCCACCGACGATGCTGCTCGGCGACGCCGATCAACCTGCGCGCTGGTATCTGGAGCTTCGTGCGTCGCATTTCAGGGCCCGGCGCAGCGGTCAACCCCTTCAGCATCCACTCCGGGGTCCAGTGGCGCTGCGCTGGCGAAGCTGAGCTCAGCTCGATAGCCCGACGCCCGCAGCGGTTGCGAACCGCTCGACTCGCGCGACGTACCTCGGCACACCAAGATCGAGGAAGAGCTGGTGGGCCGCCCGCAAGTGGGTGGCCGCCATGCTGGAGCTTCCCGTCATCGTTCCGAGCTCGGCCAGGGTCAGGTGGGTGCGCCCGACCTCGAACCGAGCTTCGACGGAGCCAAAGGTGCCGAGCGCATCACCGAAGTGGGTCTGGGCGTCGGCGGTCTCGGCCCCGGCCATGGCGAGCCGCCCGAGCGCACGCTGAGCCCAGCCCACTCCGAGCCAGTACCTCACCTCGCGTGTGATCTCCAACCCTTGGCGGATGAGGTCACGCGCCCGGTCGGGCTGCCCGGCGAGGAGGTAGGCCTCCCCGAGCAGCGCGGTGAACCAGCCCTGGAGCTGCCGATACTGGAACCGGCCCATCTGCTCGGCCGCCTCCTGGAGCAGCGGGATGGCGTGTGAAGAATCTCCCTGCTCGAGATACGCGTAGCCCCAGAACCCCCGCGCCTGCGCTCGCGAGAGCGGCTCGGGAGCGAGTTCGAGGCCCCGGCGGCAGGCCGCGAGCGCCGCCTCGAAGTCCCCGGCCGCGGCGTGGATCCCGCCCCCGGTCGACAACGCATAGCTCGCCACGCTCGCGTCGCCGATGGCCTCACCGATGGCCCCGGCGCGCGTCGCCGCCTCCAGCGCCGGCCGGAGCGCTCCCATGAGGTAGTAATTGATCGCCATGTAGAAGTGTGTCTGGGCCAGCCAGTAGGGCTGCCGGGTCCGCTCGAGGAGAGTAACGGCACGGCGGCCGCGCTCGATCCCCTCTTGGGGACGGCCGGACCAGTAGCTTTCGAGCGTCAGGAGAGCGCAGGCCCGGCCCATCGCACGGTCATCTCCGCATGTCTCCGCCTCTTCCAGGGCCCGCTGGACGTTTTCGGCCGAGCCGTCCCGATCGCCGAGAAAGTTGTAGGTGAGTCCCAGCGAGAAGTGGTAACGGCCGCTCTGCGCCGGGTCCCCCAGCCGCACCAGACGCTCGCGCTGCGCCAGCAAGAGCTCCAGGCTCTCCCGGTTGCGTCCGAGAAAGTTGAGCGACTGGACCTGGCGCAGCACGAGATCGAGCACGAGCGCGTCGCCCCGTTCAGCAGGCAGGCGCCCGGCATGGGCAAGGGCGTGCCGGAGAGCCGTGGCCGCTTCGGCGTGAGAGTGACCACGGGCGGCACGACGGGCCACGAGCGTGAGGTACTCGATGGCCTTGCGCGTCTCCTCGGTGCGCGCATAGTGATAGGCGAGGCGGTCATACGCTTCCTCAGGCCAGTCGGCGTGGAGCGCCTCGAGCGCGCGACCAGCGGCGGCGTGGAGTGCCTGGCGATGGGGCGTCAACAGAGCCTCGTAGGCGACTTCTTGGGTGAGAGCGTGCTTGAAGACGTACGTCGTCTCATGCCCGTCCGTCGCCTCGTAGAGAAACTCCAAGCGTATGAGTTCCGAGAGATGGAGCTCAAGGCCGACCGGCCCCTCCCACACGGCCTCGAGGAGGGCGCGCGAGACCTCGCGCCCGAGCACCGCAGCGGTCTGCAGCAGCCGCTTGGATTCGGGGGAGAGCCGATCGATGCGAGCCATGAGCACGGCCTCGACCGTCTCGGGAATCGCGATATCCCGGTGCTCGCTCACCGCCCGGGCCAGTTCCTCCAGAAAGAAGGGATTCCCCTCGGCTTTACCAAGAATGCGCTGCGCATCGTGATCGGAAATCGGGGCTGTCGCGGCGACCGATTGGATCACGACCAGGCTGTCGCGGCTCGAGAGCGGATGGAGCGCGAGTTCGGTCGCATGGGACTTGCCGATCCACGGGGGGCGATACCCCGGGCGGTAGGTCGTCACCAGCAGGATGGCCGCGGCGGCCAGGCTCTCCGCGAACGTGGTGAAATATTGCTCCGACGTCCTGTCGGTCCAGTGGAGATCCTCGACGACGAAGATGAGCGGTCGCTTGCGACTGCCGTTGAGAGCCATCTGCCGCAGGGCCTCGAAGGTCCGCGCTTTGAGCGCCTCCGGCGTCAGTACGGCCAGTGGATCCGGGTCGGCCTTGACCCCAAAGAGGTGGAGGAGATAGGGGGCCGCTTGCGCCTCCATTCCCACCTCATGAAGCGCGAAGCGAACCCTCTCGGTGACGATCGCTGGCGGATCGAGGTCGGCGATCCCGCAGTTGCCCCGGAGATGGTCGAGGACCGGAAGATACGGGATTGCGCTTCCGTAGGAGAGGCAGCGCCCCTCCAGGTACGTGAGCCGTCGGCCGGCAAGCCTCCGCTGGAACTCGTAGAGGAGCCGCGATTTTCCGACGCCGGGCTCCCCGACGACCCCGACGATCTGCCCCTGCCCCGCCTGGGCCTTGTCCAGGAGATCGTTAAGGGTGGCGAGCTCACCGTCGCGACCCACGAACTGACTGAGGGGGCGCTCCCCCACGGCCTCCAGGGGCGACCGCCGCGGTGTAAGGCCGACCAACCGGTAAGCGATGACCGGTTCAGTCTTCCCTTTGACGCGAAGTGGATCGATGGTCTCGGCGCGCACGAAGCCGCGTACGGAGCGCAGGGTGGCCTCGCTGATGAGAATCGCCTCGGGCTCCGCCAGTTGCTGGAGCCGGGCGGCCAGGTGCGTCGTGTCGCCCACCGCGGTGTAGTCCATGCGGAGGTTGTCGCCGATCTTGCCAACGACAACGGTTCCGGTGTTCAACCCCATCCGAACCGTGAATTCGCCCCCACCCGATGGCGCCAGGGTGGCGCGCTGCTCCTTCAGACGTCGCTGAATACCCCATGCGGCGAGCACAGCCCGTCGAGCATGATCCTCATAGGCAATCGGTGCACCGAACAGGGCCATAAACCCATCGCCCAGGAACTGATTGATCGTCCCCTCGTACCGGTGCACCTCCCCCAAAGCCAGGTCGAAGAAGTGGTTCAGAAGCGTGTGCATCGCCTCGGGTCCCAGCCGTTGGGCAAGAACCGTCGACTCCGTGATATCGCAGAACAGCACCGTCACCTGCTTGCGCTCGCCCTCCAGAGCACTCTTCGAGGTGAGGATCTTCTCAGCAAGGTGCTTGGGTGTGTACGTCTCCGGCGCGCCGAACCTCGACGCCGCTCGGTCAGTGCCTGTGTCGGCGAGGGTTCGCCCGCACCGGTTGCAGAACCGGCTTTCCTCCGGGTTGTCGTGCTCACACTGGGAACACTTCATGCGGAGTCTCCCGACAGCTGGGCCCTGAGCGGGCTGGCGCGGTGTTGGAAGCGTAGCCGCGGGCGCCAAGGGCGTCAAGCCGCCGAATCCGTTGATCACGAAGCAGTTACCCGGGGACATTTTCATGTAGCACCAGCAGAGGCCTCATGCCCCGTTGACCGACCTGCCACGTAGGGGCTACCTTCGGGCACCACTGAGCTCATGCGGGACCCATCGCGCCGGGGCCCCGGGGTGGTTAGCGTGGAGGCGCGAGTGTGAGTCAGCAAAGGAGGAGGAGATGAGGCTACGTAACTGGTTCCCGGTGGCAACGGTGATCGTCGCCCTCCTCGCTGTACTCGCTTCGCTGACCGCGCCCCCGGCTCCCGCCCAGCCGCGGACGTTCGTCTGGAAGGTCCAGAGCGCGTTCCCGGTCACCGATTATCCGCATCGATCCCTGGTCGAGCTGGCCAAGTCGGTCGACCAGATGTCGGGCGGTCGACTCAAGCTCGAGCCGCTCCCGGTGGGTAGCGTGGTCGGATTCTTCGAGGTGCTGGATGCCGTGAACCGAGGCGCCCTGGACGGCGGCCTCACGTGGCCCGGCCTGTGGGCCGGGAAGAACTCCGCCGCCGGGCTCTTCGGTTCCCCGCTCGGCGGGCCGTTCGGGATGGGACAAAACGAGTTCACCGCCTGGCTGTTCGCGGGCGGCGGCCAGGAACTCTACAACGATCTGCTCCAGAAAGAGCTACGGATGGATGTCGTGGCCCATTTCACGACCATTCAGCCGTTCTGGGAGGCCTTCGGCTGGCTCAAGAAACCCATGAACAACCTCGAGGACCTGCGCAAGCTCAAGTTCCGATCCTCGGGGATCGGGCTGGAGATGTTCCGGCGGATGGGGGCGACCACGGTGGGGATGGCCGGCGGCGAGATCGTCCCCTCGTTGGAGCGCGGCGTCATCGACGGCGCGGAATGGGCGATTCCGAGCCGCGACATCGTCATGGGCTTCCAGCAGGCCGCCAAGTTCTACTACATGCCGAGCTTCCGGCAGCCGCCCACCTTTCACGAGTTGATCATCAACAAGAAGAAGTGGGCGGAGCTGCCGCCGGACCTCCAGGCCATCGTCAAGTACGCCACCATGGCCGAGATCACGCGGCTGGCCGCTTTCACAGTGGATCAGGACAGCCAGGCCGCGGAAGAGCTGGCCACCAAGCACGGCGTCCAGATTTTGCGCACGCCGGACGAAATCCTCCGCGCAGAACTGGAGGCCATCGACAAGACCCTCGAGGCCGAGGCGCAGAAGAACCTCTTCTTCGCCAAGGTGCTCAGCTCGCAGAGGGAGTACGCCAAGAAGACCGTGGCCCACGGGCAGAAGATTACGCCGCCGATGGACATCGCGGTCCGCCACTACTGGCAGAAGCGCTAGGTCCTGGCGGCTGGCGGATGCTCACGGGCGCCGAGCCTCCCCGGCGCCCGTGGTGATGTTAGCAGTTGCCTTTCTTGGCCTGGCCGGGCGGGCAGTGTTTGCCTGCGGGCTCCGCCTTGATCTCAATCGGGGGCTTCACTTTGATCTCCGGCCCCTTGATCACGCAACCGCCGAGCGCCACACTCAATACCGATGCGAGCAGCACACGTGCAATCGCCACGAGAGCCCCCTTAGTGTTGATTGTCATAGCCATATCTAGATCAGAGGGTAGAGCGCTGCGCGCAGTCAAGTTTTGTGACCGAGCCTCGCCGCCTTGACCGAGCCGCCGCCCTCGCCTAGTCTCGGAGCCATGCTCCCGATCGCGCTTGGCCGTCTCCGCATCTCCGCGGTCGTCGAGCGCGCCGGTCCCACCCGCCCCACCTGGCTCCTGCCCGACGCCGCGCCGGAGGCAGTCGAGCGCCACCGCGGTTGGCTCGCCCCGCATTTCCTGGATGAGAAGGGCCGGTTCCTGCAGAGCATTCACACCTTCGTGATCGTGACGCCGGCCGTGACGGTCCTCGTCGACACCGGCGTCGGCAACGACAAGGACCGCGGCGGGCGCCAGCCCTTCCACATGCTGCACACGACGTTT
The DNA here is from genome assembly GCA_050731755.1 of Candidatus Rokuibacteriota bacterium. Taxonomy (GTDB): domain Bacteria; phylum Methylomirabilota; class Methylomirabilia; order Rokubacteriales; family CSP1-6; genus JBOHPP01. Next base: position 7,427 of record JBOHPP010000226.1, read on the forward strand.
CTCGAGGACCTGCGGGCGGCCGGCTTTCCGCCCGAGTCCATCGATCTGGTGCTGTGTACACACCTGCACGTCGACCACGTGGGCTGGAATACGCGCCTGGAAGACGGCCGCTGGGTGCCGACCTTCCCCCGCGCGCGCTATCTCTTCCCGCGGCGGGAGTGGGAGTACTGGTCGGCCGAGCGCAGCGAGGACACCCAGCGCGTCATGGCGGACAGCGTGAAGCCGGTGCTGGACGCGGGGCTGGCCGAGCTGGTCGACATGGATCACCGGGTCTCGGACGAGCTCTGGCTCGAGCCCACGCCCGGCCACACACCCGGTCACGTCAGCGTGCGCCTGCGCTCGGGGGACGGCGAGGCCGTCATCACCGGTGACCTCATGCACCACCCGATCCAGGTGGCCGAGCCGCAGTGGGGAAGCCACTTCGACAGTGATCCCGAACAAGCCGCCAAGACGCGCCGGGCGTTTTGCGAGCGCTATGCCGATCGGCCGGTGACGGTCCTCGGCACCCACTTCCATCATCCGACGGCGGGCCACATCGTCCGCCATGGCGACACCTGGCGCTTCCAGGTGACCGGCGGCAGCTGAAGTATGGCCAACGGTTGTCGCACCCCGCGCGAATGGGGAGGTTTGGAGGGGGCGGCCGCTGCCCCCCTCCAACTGAAAAAGGACCGCCCGCTACGACGGGAGGTCCTCCAGTCGGACACCGCGCCCACCTGTGAGGGCTTCCCGCGCCTCCGACACCCGCCGCAGAAACTCGGGATGGTGCTCCAAGCGGTAGTCGAACCAGTCGTCGTCGCTTTCGAACCCGATGAGCACACCAGCCGGCTTTCCATGCCGCGTGATGACAATTTCCTCCGACTCGGCCAAGCGTAGGAATCGCGACAGGTCGTCCTTGACCTCAGCCAGCGCCACCTGGCGCATCGGGCGCCCCGCGCTCGGCAAGCCAGCGCGTCGCTTCGGCTTTCGTGACGATCGCGAGGATCTCGACAGCTTTGGACGTGACGTCATAGAAAACTCGTACCTCCCCAACCCGAAGGCGATACTGCGGCTGGCTTAAGCCGCGCAGGCGCTTGATCCGGCTCTTGCTCACTCGGGTCGGCTCGTGCCGCAAGTGCCGTTCGAGAGCATCCCGCACGTCGGCGCGCCGGTAGGCCGGCAGGGCCCGGTAAGCCTTCGCCGCCTCCGGGGCCAGGACGACCTCGTAGCGCATCTGGCCAGAATATAGCCAGAATAACTACCAGGGTCAAATCCTGGCCGGCAGCGCCGAGGATTCCCCTCGGAAGACGCCGGTGACACGGGGCGGCGCTCTGGCGTAGACTACCCCGGCCATGGTTCCCGGCCACCGCCACGCCACGGTTTCCGGTCAGGATCCTCTGGCGATTCGCGACCCGACCACGATCTTGACGTGCGCGCTCCTGCTCGCCATCACCGCGGTGGCCTGGATCCAGGTCGTCTCCAGTATGGGTTCCCACAGCCACGGGGCGATGACGGCGATGCCCACGCTCCTCGCCCATAGCGTTGCCTACGTCGCCAGCTGGGCGGTGATGATGGCCGCCATGATGTTGCCAAGCGCGCTGCCGATGATCGCGCTGTACGGCGCGATCCAGCGGAACGCTGTGGGTACCGGAGCCCGGGGCGTGCACGTCGCCCTCTTCACGCTGATGTATCTCGGCCTGTGGGGGGCCATGGGTGTGCCGGTGTACCTCGCAAGCACGCTGCTGGGAATCGTCGCGGCCGATCTCCTGCCCTATGGCGTCGCGTTGGTGTTGCTCGCCGCCGGAGCCTACCAGCTGTCGCCGCTCAAACAGGTGTGTTTGCGGGCCTGCCGAAGCCCCCTGGCCTTTCTCCTCGGTCGCTGGCGTCCGGGCGCAGCGGGCAGTCTCGCGCTGGGCTGGGCCCACGCCGTCTACTGCGTGGGATGCTGCTGGGCGCTGATGGTCGTCCTGGTCGCGGCCGGGGCGATGGGGCTGTCCTGGGTGTTGCTCATCGCCGCCCTGGTGACCGCCGAGAAGCTCCTGCCACTTGGCGAGTGGATCGCCCGCCTGGTGGGCGGCGCGCTCGTGATCCTGGGCCTGGCGGTGGCGCTTCGGCCCGACCTGGTGATGCTAATCCGACATGGCCACGTGATGTAATCGGACGGACGCGAAAGAGGCCTGTGATGGCGAGTCCCAAGTGGCGGATCAGCGGCGACTACTTCGAAGCCTGCAGCTGCGACTTCGTTTGCCCTTGCCCGACCTCAGGCCTCAAGGCCCGGCCGACCAAGGGATCGTGCGACGCCGGCCTCGTGTTCCACGTCGACCGCGGTTCTTATGGAGACGTCAGCCTCGACGGCCTCAACTTCGCCGTCCTGCTGCACACCCCCGGGGCGATGATCGAAGGGAACTGGACGGTGGGAGTGATCCTGGACGAGCGGGCCACGGCGACGCAGCGGGACGCGCTCACGACGATCGCCAGTGGACAGGGAGGCGGACCGATGGCCGCGCTCGGGCCACTGGTGGGCAAGTTCGCCGGAGCCGAAGCCAAGCCGATCCGCATTGAACGCAACGGGCTACACCGATCGGTGTCGATTCCCGGTGTGCTCGACATCGCCATCGAGGGTGTGGCCGGCGCGAACCAGAACGAGCCGATCTACTTCGACAACGTCGGGCACCCCGCCGCCACCCGTCTCGCCCTGGCCAAAGCCTCGCGCGGGCATATGCACGCTTTCGGGATCAACTGGGACGACACGTCAGGCCGGAACAACGCCCACTTCGCCCCGTTCGCGTGGAACTCCACCTGAGTCGGCGACCGTGCAGAGCGTGGCTGGAAGGTCTAGCTGAGGTACGGCAGACGGCTGTCGCACCGCGCGCAAACGGGGAGGTCTGGAGGGGGACCGCTGTGGCACCCCGCGTGAATGGGGAGGTTTGGAGGGGGCGGCCGCTGCCCCTCCAATTAAAAGGAGCGGACGATGCCCTACGACCTGGTGATCAAGAACGGCGTGGTGATCGATGGATCCGGCCTGCCCCGCTACCGGGCCGACGTTGGCGTGCGTTACGGCCGCGTCGTGACGATCGGCCGCATCCGTGAGCGGGCTCGAGAGGTCATCGACGCCGACGGCCACGTGGTGGCGCCCGGCTTCGTCGACGGGCACACCCACATGGATGCCCAGATCTTCTGGGACCCGCTCGGCACCTCCTCGTGCTGGCACGGCATCACCACCGTCGTGATGGGCAACTGTGGATTCACGCTGGCCCCCTGCGCGGCCGCCGACAAGGATCTGGTGGTCCGAAATCTTCAGAGAGCCGAGGACATCCCGCCCGCGGCCATGGCAGCGGGCATCGACTGGCGATGGACCACCTATCCCGAGTTCCTCGAGTGCCTGGAGTCCCTGCCCAAGGGCATCAACTACGCCGGCTACATCGGCCATTCGGCCCTGCGCACCTACGTGATGGGCGAGCGAGCCTTCGAGGCCCAGGCCACCGAGGACGACCTGCGCGCGATGGAGCGCGAGCTGCGCGATGCCCTGCGCGCGGGCGCCATGGGCTTCACGACCTCGCGCTCGCCCAGCCACGAGACTCCCGACGGCCGTCCGGTGGCGAGCCGCGTGGCCAGGTGGGACGAGGTGCGCCGGCTCGTGAGCGTGATGGGCGAGCTCGGCGCCGGCATCTTCGAGCTGGCCGGCGAGGAAGTCGACCGCACGCCGGGCAACCCGGGGTTGCGCGACTATCACATCCGGCTGCGCGACCTGGCCGTGGAGACCGGGCGCCCCGTGACCTTCGGCGTCTTCGGCCGGCGTGGCGTGCCAGGCGTCTGGCGCAAATACCTCGACCTGCTCGACGAGACGGCCGCCGCCGGCGGCCGGATGTTCGCCCAGGCCCACAGCCGTTCGCTGAGCGCGCTGCTGTCGTTCAAGACCCAGCTTCCCTTCGACCGGCTGCCGGTGTGGAAGGAGCTCCGCGCGCTCCCCGTCGACGAGCAGCGCCAACGCCTGCGCGATCCCGAGCTGCGCCGGCGTCTCGTGGAGGCCTCGGGCGCGCGTGACGACCGGCGGGCCCTCGGCACCGAGGCTCGGCCCGCCGACTACGACTGGCTCTTCGTCTTCGACAGCGTGTATGGGCCTCACCGCTCGGTGGCCGAGGTGGCGCGCGAGCGCCGCCAACATCCGGCCGAGACGATGATCGAGCTGGCTCTCGAGAAGGACCTCGACCTCTTCTTCCTGCAGCCCGTCGCCAACGAAGACCAGGACGTCGCGCTGGAGATCATGCGCCACCCGCGCTGCGTCGTGACCTTCTCCGACTCCGGCGCCCACGTCTCCCAGCTCATGGACTCCTCGCTCCAGACCCACCTGCTCAGCCACTGGGTGCGCACGAAGCAGGCGTTCACGCTGGAGCAGGCCGTGCGCATGCTGACCCTGGTGCCGGCCACGCTGTGGGGCTTCGCCGACCGGGGCCTGATCCGCGAGGGGATGGCCGCCGACGTCGTCGTTTTCGGTC
>JBOHPP010000227.1:0-10153 GCA_050731755.1 Candidatus Rokuibacteriota bacterium
GGTTTCGACCGCTCCCGTTCCTGCCTCACGGAGCATGCTCGTCGAGAGATCGGGCGGGAAGAGTTTCCCGACGTAGAGCGCGATCTGGCGTAACCCCTCGCCACCGAGCAGGCTCTGGAGATCGACACGGGCGCCCTGCCACGACCAGATGACCAGCGCGGCGAAGCCGGCGCCAGCCCGGAGCGCCCATGCCCGGCTCGGTCGTACGGTCTCGACGTGCGCCATCAGACCAGCCGGGCCCGAATTCGACCGCTGATGAAGTCCACGCCGGCGACGAGCGCGAAGAGGATGGCGAGGAGGGTCAGCACCTCGTCGAACTGGAACATCCGCATCGAGAGCTCGATCTGCTGGCCCAGCCCGCCGGCGCCCACGAAACCCATGATGGCCGAGGCGCGGATGGCACACTCCCAGCGGTAGAGCGTGTAGGAGACGACGTGGGGCAACGCCTCCGGCACGAGCCCGTAGAGCACGACACCGGACTTGCCGGCGCCGGCGGCGTGCAGCGCCTCCAGCGGGCGGGGATTCACCCCCTCCAGGATCTCGGAGTACACCTTGCCCAGCATCCCCCCGTAGGCGACGCCGAGGGCCAACACGCCAGGGAACGGGCCGAGGCCAACGGCGCGGACGAACATAAAGGCCCAGACGTACTCTGGAATCGAGCGGAAGACGGACAGCAGCGCCCGCGCCAGCCCATAGGGCAGCAGCCCGCCCAGCACCCGGCCCGCGCGTGTCGCCCGCTCGTGCAGGATGCCCCGCCACGTCAGCGACGAGGTGGCCAGGAGCCCGAGCGGTGCGCCGATCAGCACGGCGAGGACCGTGCCCATCACTGAGATCTGGACCGTTTCGGCGATGGGCCGGACGAGAAACGCAAGGAACTCGCGATCGACCCGCGGCGGCAGCGCGCCACCCACGAAGCGCGCGACGTTGCTCAGGGCCTGGGGATCGAGGAGCAGGCGGGGATCGACCTGGGCCGTCCGGAGCGACAGGACGAACGTGACCGCGACCGCCGCGATCAGCAGATAGCGGAAGGCTCGTCTACCGGTCGAATCCGGGAAGCGCCCGACAGGCCCGGCCAAAGGGGCTCATCCCCGCGCGCAGCGCGGCCACCTCGCGTTCCTCGTCGGCGTGACCGGCGTAGAGCTCTTCCAGCAGCTCGGCCGTCACCTTGTCCGGCGCGAGGTCGAACTGCACGCGGCCGTCGCGGATCCCCACGATCCGGGGAAAGTACGTCAACGCCAGGTCCACGCTGTGGAGGTTCATGAGCAGGGTCTTGCGCGACTCGCTGGAGATGTCGCGCAAGAGGGTGACGAGGCTCACGGCCAGCGGAGGGTCGACCGAGGACACCGGCTCGTCGGCCAGGATGATATCGGGGGCCTGGATGAGCACGCGGGCGATGGCCACGCGCTGTTGCTGTCCGCCCGACAGCTCGTCGGTGCGGGCGTGGAGCTTCTCGGGCATCCCCACTTGGGCCAGAGCGCGCGCGGCCTGCCCCGCCTCGCGGGGTCGCACCAGCGAGCCCAGCGCGGTCAGGGTCGACCAGCGGCCGAGATTCCCGGCCAACACGTTGTGGACCACGCGCAGCCGCCCGACGAGGTTGTGCTGCTGATAAATGGTGCCGATCCGCATGCGAGCGCGGCGCAGCGCGGGCCCGGAGAGCGTCACCACGTCGATTCCATCGAGCCGCAGGGTGCCGCCCGTCGGCCGCAGCGTCAGGTTGAGGATGCGGAACAGGGTCGTCTTCCCCGCCCCGCTGGGGCCGATGAAGGCCACGTGCTCGCCGCGCCCGACGGTGAGGGACACGCCGTCCAGGGCGACTGAGCCGTCGTCGAAAACCTTGCGGACGTCGGCGAGCTCGTACATCCCCTATTTGAGGAGGCCGGCCGCGATCGCCGCCTCCTCGATGCCCTTCCAGTCGGCGTCGTTAGCCTTGATGTACTTCTTGGTGCGGTGCAGGTCGAGCAGCCGCCGGTGCTCCGGGGTGTTGTGATCGAGCTTGAGAAATGCGGCCGTGATCTTTTCCTGGAGCCCCTTGTCGAGATCACCCCGGGCCGTCCACACATAGTCGACGTAGGGCGGCGTCGTGTAGAAGACGTTCACCTTGTTGAGGTCGACTTTCTTCTGCTGCACCAGCTTGTCCCACACGAGAAAGTTGAGCGCGCCCCCGTCCACCTTACCCGACTCCACCCATAGCGCGGTGGCGTCGTGGGCGCCCGAGTACGCTACCTGCTTCATGTCCTTCTCGGGATTGATGCCGGCCTTGAGCAGGAACGAACGGGGCATGAGGTGACCGGAGGTGGAGGACACGGAGCCGAAGGCGAAGGTCTTGCCCTTGAGGTCCTGCAGTCCCTTGATCGCCGACCCGGGATGGGCCACGAACACCGACTTGAACTCGGCGTCTTCCTGGCGCAGGGCCAAACGCTTGGCCGTGCCGTTGGTGCGCCGCACGGCCTGCACCGAGGTGAAGCCGCCGTACCAGACGAGATCGAGCTTCTTGGCGGCCAGCCCTTCCACCGTCGCCGCGTAGTCCACGACCGGAGTGAACTGGACTTTCATCCCCAACTCCTGACCCAGGTACTCGGCGAAGGGCGTGTAGATCCTCAGGAGCTCGTTGGGGTTCTCATCCGGGATCGCCGACACCCTGAGGACGTCGGGCACGTCGCCGGGGGCGAGAGTGGGCAGTGTCACGAGGAGTCCGAGCGTGAGCACGAGCAGCGCGCGTCGCATCATTTTCACGACCTCGACGTGGGAATTGGAGACGACCGTTGAGATGCGGCCAAGCGTATCGGGATTCGCCATGAAGACAAATCGGTAAGCCCGATGATGGAGGTCGCCCCCAATAGGTGCGACCCGATGGAGACGCCGAAGTCGGGGAGGGCTACCGCGTGATGCGGATGGCGGGCTCGGCCAGCACGGTCCCGATCTCGGCGCAGGTCTCGCCTCGCCGGGCGAACTCCTCGAGAACCCGGCCGGCCCGATCGGGGGTGATGGAAAACAAGAGGCCGCCGGAGGTCTCCGACTCGAACATGAGCGATGCGAGCGCGGGCGGCACGCCGGGATCGATGGTGAGCCGGGCGCCGAGGACCGCCTCGACGTGGCGGCGGTTGCGCTTCATCCCCCCGCTGAAGTGCCCCTTCTCGGCCAGCGCGAGCGCCCCCGGGAGCAGCGGCAGGCGGGCCGCCGAGACCTCGAGGCCGGCGCCCGACGCCGCCACCATCTCGGCCCCGTGGCCGAGGAGTCCGAAGCCCGTGACGTCGGTGGCGCCCGCGGCGCCGCAGGCCGCCGCCACTTCGGCCGCCACCCGGTTGAGGCGCAGCATGCTCCGGATAGCCCCCTCCAGCACCTCGGGGGTGGCGACGCCATCCTTGGCCGCCGTGGTGATCACACCGGTGCCCAGGGGTTTGCTGAGGAACAGGCGGTCTCCCCGGCGCAGCCCTCCCTTTATGAGAATTCGGTCCGGGTGCACGCGCCCGGTCACGCAGAGGCCGTACTTCGGCTCGTTGTCGATGACGGTGTGGCCGCCGGCCACGACGCCGCCGGCCTCGGCGACTTTGTCAGCCCCTCCCCGAAAGACCTCCGCGATGACCGACTTCGGCAAGTCGCGCGGAAAGCCGGCCACCGCGAGCGCGAACATCACCTCGCCGCCCATGGCGTACACGTCGGACATCGCATTGGCCGCGGCGACCGCGCCCCAGGTATAGGGGTCGTCCACCACGGGCGGGAAGAAATCCACCGTCTCCACGATGGCGAGGTCGGGCGCGACCCGGTAGACGGCGGCGTCGTCGGCGCTGCCGAGCCCCACGAGCAGGTGCTCGTGGGCCTGCGGGTTGTTCGGCTTGAGCACGGCCAGCACCTCCTGGAGATCTCCAGGAGCCATCTTGGAGGCTCAGCCGGCGCAGGACGCGTAGGCGGTGAGGCGGATGTCCTTGCCCGTCATGGTGGTTCTTACGATGGCCGCTCTGCAGCCTGGGATTCCACGTATTCCAGGAAGGCCTGGGCCAGAGGCGAGCGGGTCCTTTCGCGGTGCGTCACCAGGTGGAAGGAGCGTGACACGTTGAGGTCCTGCACCTTCACGCACCAGAGCAGTCGCGCCCGGCATTCGTCCTCCACCGCCCGCTTCGAGATGAGGGCGATGCCCACCCCGGCCCGCACCGCCTGCTTGACGGCCTGCGTCGAACCCATCTCACCGGCCACGCGGAAAGCGCCGACGTCCGTGCCCGCCGCGGCCAGAGCGCGCTCGAGCGCGTCCCGCGAGCCCGACCCACGCTCGCGCAGGATCAGGGGCTCGGTCGCGACGTCCGCCAGCCTCACGCTCTCGCGCCCGCTCCATGGATGATCTGCTGAGACGATGATGACCATCTCATCGGCCATGAGCTCGCGGGCCACCAGGGTGCGGCCCGATGGGCGGGCGCCCACGACGCCGATCTCCACCCGGCCCTCCTCGACCCACTCGCTGACGTCGCGGCTCGAGCCCACCCGGAGGCTGATGGAGATCTCCGGGTACTTGGCCTTGAACTGCCCGATCAGGGCCGGGAGCACGTATTCGCCGGGGATGGAGCTGCCGCCCACGACGAGGTGACCGCTCATGCGTCCCTGGAACCGGTCGATGGCCTGACGGGCTTCGCGCATGAGCACCAGGATGCGACGTGCGTACCCCAGCAGCACCTCCCCGGCCGGCGTGGGAGTGGCGCCCCGCCCGAGGCGGTCGAGGAGTTGCACACCAAGGTCTTCCTCGAGGGCCCGGACGTGCTCGGAAACGGTGGGCTGGGTGAGGTAGAGGGCCTCGGCGGCGCGCGAGAAGCTTCCCAGCTCGGCGACCTTGACGAAGACCTCGAGCCGGCGGAGGTCCATGGGTGCGGCCCGTCAGGGCCGGGTGATCAGTGGCAGGAGCAACCGCCCCCGCAGCAGCCTCCGCCCGGGGGCATCGTGGCGACCGTGCCGCCCTCGCTCTTGAAGGCGAACAGCGACAGCTTGCGCTTGACGTCATGGCCGGCACAGGCCGGGCAGGTCACGGTCACGCCGGCGCTCGGCACGTACCGCTCGAAGTCGCGGCCGCAGCCGGCGCAGCGGTACTCGTACATCGGCATTGCGACTACTGGCCTCCGCGCTGGACGTAGCTCTTGACGAACTCCTCGGCATTCTCTTCGAGAATCTCGTCGATCTCGTCGAGGAGCTTGTCGATGTCTTCCTTGATCTTCTTGCCCTTCTTGGTCAGCTCGGGGCTGCCGGTCGCGGCACCGTCGCCGCCCTCGGAGGGCTTGGTGGGCTTCGTTTCCTTCTTCTTTTGCTCTGCCATAGGCCTCTCCGTCGGTCAGTGGGCCTGCCGATGCCACCGTCCTTGCCTGCATTCTAACAGAAGGGCCGGGGGGTCAACCCCTTTTCACGGACGGCGGAAGTGCTTGCTGAGCGTCAACGTCTGGTACTGATACGAGGAGCCGAGCCCCATCCCGTAGAGACGCTCGGGCCGGGCGGCCAAACGCTCGTAGAGGACCTTGAACGAGATCTGACCGTCGTAGACGAGGAACGGCACCTCGCGCGCCCGAACCTCCATCACTACCTTGGTGCCCAATACCCCGCCGTCGCCGTACCCGAAGCCGGGATCGAAGAACCCCGCGTAGTGCGTGCGGATCTCGCCGGCCCCCGCGTCGTAGACGACCATCTCGGCCGCGAAGGCGGGCGGGACCCGGATGCGTTCCTTGGAGACCAGGATGTAGAAGCGGTCGGCTTCCAGGATATAGGCGTCGCGTCCCGGCCGCTTGATGGGCTCCCAGAACTCGGTGGGATCGTAGAAGTCGACGCGCCCGAGATCGACGGCTGGCGGGTTGGGATGGGCGCGGTAGCCGATGATGCCGTCCGTGTTGCGGCCCGAGAGGTCGATCCCCATGCACAGCCCGTCGTTGAAGACCGCACGCTCCGCCGGGATCGGGTGATCGTCGTCGTCGTACAGCAGTGGTGTCGTCCGGTAGACTTCGGCCAGCTCGGCGTCGGAGATCAGCGTCGACCCGCTGAGCAGGCGCAGCTGGTTGAGAGACTGCCCGGTCTGCACGCGGACGGGAAACGACTGCGGCGAGATCTCGAGGTAGAGCCGGCCGTGGTAGCCGGCGCGGATTTCGTCGAAGCGCGGCGTGCCGTCGGTGATGACGCGGGTGAAGATGTCCAGCCGCCCGGTCGTGCTCTTGGGGTTGGATCGGCCCCGGACCGCCGGCGGCAGGGCCAGCGACTCCAGCAGCGGCACCAGGTAGACGGAGCGGCGCTGCAGGGTCGCTCCTGACTCCAGCGAGAGGCGATCGATGACGAGATCGCTGTCGGCGGCATCGTCCGAGCCCAGTCGCTGCTCCACCGACTCGCGGAACGGCAGGAAGCTCGCCCGCAGCTGGTAGGCGACCGGGCCGAGGCGCAGGTCGAGGCTGGCCGGCTGGAGCTGGGCGTCCTGCAGCGGCGCCGCCGTGCGGATCCACCCCTCCGAGACCGCCTCCCGCAGCGCCTGGTAGGGAAGCACGCCCGGACCGATGCCCCGCGGGCCGGGCGCCGAGCTCGCCCTCATCGGGCACCACTTAGCATCGTGCTTGCGCGCCCGTCAAGGCGGGCGCCGGCGGGCCAGCCAGAAGCAGATGGCGCCGAGCCCGCTGAAGACCACCGACGACAGGAAGGCCAGACGGTAGGAGCCGGCCAGGTCGTGCACGGCGCCTCCGAACCACGGCCCGACGGCCCCGCCGACGCCATTGCCGAGGTTGAGCACGCCGTAGATCACCCCGAAGCGTCTTCCGCCGAAGAGCTCGGCGGCAATGGCGGTGATGATCGGGCCGCGAGCACCGAAGCCGAGCCCGAACAGCAGCGCGTAGAGCACGAGCCATCCCGTGTGGGGGCGGGTTTCGGCGGCGACCAGGGCCAGCGCGCCGCCCGCCGTGCAGGCGAACGAGACGGTCGCCGACAGCGCCCCGCCGAAGCGGTCGGCCACGATGCCGAACAGCGGCCGACCGACGCTGGACATGAGGCCCATCAGGCCGAAGATCGAGGCGGCGAGAAGGCGCGGGAAGCCGAGATCCACCGCGAACGCCACCTGGTGCGTGAACACCGGAAAGACGGCCAGGGGCGTGAGGAAGTAGGCGGCGAACAGCGCCCAGAACGCGCGCGTCGTCAGGGCCTGCTGGAGCGTCGCGTCACCTCCGGCTCGGGACACGGGCACCGGCGGGGTGGCGTCGGCCGGCCTCTTCGGGGACACGCGCTTCGGCGCGCGCGCGCCCCACCACGCGACGGGCAGGAGCACCGCGAACACACCGGCGCCCAGCGTCATGCTGGCCAGCCGCCAGCCCCCGACGCCGATCAACCACTGGGCGAGCGGGCCGATGACGAAGACGCCGATGCCCATTCCCGAAAACGCCAGGCCGACGATCCTGCCGCGGCGTTCGACCACCCAGTGCGAGAGCAGCACGCCCATGGGGACCCAGCCCAGGGCCACGATCCCCATGGCGCCCAGCACCCCGGTGTAGAGATAGAGCTGCCACGGCGTACGCATCGTGCCGGCCATGATCGCCGAGGCCCCGAGCAATCCCACCCCGGCCAGGATCACTCGCCGCGGGCCCAGCCGGTCGACGGCGACTCCCGTCACCGGCGCGAGCAGCCCTTGCAGCAGCGTGGAGACCGACATCGCGCCGGCGGTGAGCGCGCGAGACCAGTGGAACTCCTCCAGCAGAGGCACCATGAAGATCGAGAAGGAGAAGAACACACCGTAGGTGACGGCGAGGATCGTCCAGACGGAGGTGATGACGGGCCAGGCCGCGTTCAGGGCACGACGTCCGCGACGGCGCCCTGCCGGTCCACCGCGAGGGCCCGCGCCGTTCCCTCCAGCCCGGCCCGGCGCAGCGCCTCTTGCATCGCCCGCGCGACGACACCGGCCAGGTCATGGTGGCCGCTGACGACGGCAAGGAGCGAAGGCCCGGCGCCGCTCAGCACGCACCCCAGCGCCCCGGCGCTCCGCGCGGCCCGCACGACAACGGGCATCCAGGGAAAGAGCTGCAGGCGGTAGGGCTCGTGCAAGCGGTCCTCCAGGGCCAGGCGCAGTCCGTCGAGATGGTCGGCGTGGAGGCTCGCCAGCAGCAGCGCGACCCGCTGGACGTTGAAGACGGCGTCCTGCCGCGACACAGTGGCGGGCAGCACGGCGCGGGCCTCGGCCGTCGCGCTGGTCACGTCGGGGATCAGCACGACCCAATGGAGATGGCCCGGAACGGGCAGCGACAACGCCGTCGTCCCGTTCGGTCCCGAACACGACACGGTCAGGCCACCGTAGAGCGCGGCGGCGACGTTGTCGGGATGCCCTTCGGCGCGGGCCGCCAGGGTGAGGAGCGTCGGGCGGTCGAGCGGGTCGCCGAGCAGCGCATTGCCGGCCACGAGCCCGCCGACCCAGGCCGCCGCGCTCGAGCCCAGACCGCGAGCGAGCGGGATCCGGTTCACACAGCGAAGCGCGCAGCCTCGGAACCTGCGGCCAGCCGCCTCGTAGGCGGCGCTCACGCCGCGGGCCACGACGTTGAGCTCACCCGTGGCCAGGCGGCCCGCGCCCTCGCCCTCGACGGCGATTTTCACCCGATCGGCCTCCTCGGCCTCGACCTCGTTGTGCAGCTCGAGGGCCAGCGCTAGAGCATCGAAGCCGGGGCCGAGGTTGGCCGAGCTGGCCGGCACCCGCACACGGACCTTCATGGCCTTGGTGATGAGCGCACCGCGCGCGAGGCGGGCGGGGCGTGTCGCAGGGCGCAGCCCCGCGGGCCGGCTTCATCACCCGCTCGCCCAAACGCAGCCCTGCGGGCTGCGGACGGGACGAGGGGGTCCCTATACGCTTGTGGCGTCACCCGGCGGCGAAGGGCTAGAGGCGCTTGAGCAGCCAGTCGGGCGTCAGCGAGATCGCCCAGGCGTTGAGATAGACGTAGTAGTTGGTGTAGACGAGGACGCCTACGATCACCAGCAGCACGCCGGCGGCGCGCTCGACGACGGGGATGAACGGTCGGTAGCGCTTGAAGAATCTGAGGAACGCCCCCAGGGCGAGCGCCGAGAGCAGGAAGGGAACGCCCAGGCCCGCCGAGTACGCCACCAGCAGCCCCACGCCCCACTGGACTGTCTCGGTGGTGCTGGCCAGCGTCAGGATGGCGCTGAGGATGGGACCGACGCACGGAGTCCAGCCTATGGCGAAGGTGGCGCCCACCAGCAGCGTCCCCAGGTAGCCGGCCGGCTTCTCGCGGATCTGCCACTGCCGCGTCCGCCCGAAGATGCCGAGCCGGAAGACGCCGGCGATGTAGAGACCGAAGATCACGATCAGCGCTCCGCCGATCCTCCGGATCCAGGGGCGGTAGCTCACCAGGAGCTGGCCGGCCGCGCTGAAGGTGGCGCCCAGCGCCACGAACACGATGGAAAAGCCGACGATGAAGACGATCGCGTGCAGGAGGACCCTCCGGCGCGCCGCCGGGGACAGCTCGGCGCTGAGGTCCGAGACCGACATGCCGGTGATGAACGACAGATAGGACGGAAAGAGCGGCAGCACGCACGGGGACAGAAAGGAGAACAGCCCCGCGCCGAAGGCCACGGCCACGCCGACCGACTGTCCCATCGCTATCGCGTCAGCCCTTCTATGAGCGAGTGCGCCGCGTCATTGTCCCAGGTCCGTGGTCCCTGCGCCAGGGCAACGATCGTCCCCGCCCGATCCAGCACGAAGCTGGTCGGCAGGGCCCGGACCCCGTAGAGGTTGGCGATCTCCAGCCGGGAATCGATCGCCACCGGGAACGTGAGCTTGTGCTCGGCCATGAACGGGCCGACCAGGGCCGGGTCGCTGTCCAGTGACACCGCGACCAGCAGAAATCCACGATCGCGGTGCCGGCGCCAGAGGCGTTCCATCGAGGGCATCTCCTCCCGGCACGGCGGGCACCACGTCGCCCAGAAGTTGATGAGCACGACGGCTCCCCGCTGCTCGACGAGGCGGAAGCGCGTGCCACCGAGCAGCGACGCCGTGAAGTCCTCCGCCACCTTGCTCCGGGGCGGCCGGATGAGTTCCAGCTCCCTGATGGCGGCGTCGACCGAGAGTCGGCGCCCCAGCCGGGGCTCGGCCGGCGCAGGCGACGGCCCTCTAGGCGCGGGCGGTGGCCCTGGCGCCGCCGGCGCGTCGTCGCGAGCG
>JBOHPP010000228.1:0-11057 GCA_050731755.1 Candidatus Rokuibacteriota bacterium
CAGACCAACCGGGACGGAAGGGAGAAGCGTAAACTCCTGCTCTTTCGGTCGGGTGTCGTCCGCAGTTGACAGCGCTGACGGCCTCATAACCCAAAGGTCGCTGGTTCAAATCCAGCCCCCGCAACCAGTCAATCCAAGGGGTTAGCGGGAGCGATTCCGCTAGCCCCTTCGTCATTTTCCGTGTTTTTTCCCGTTGGGTTTTTCGCCCAACGGTCGTCTTCGGCTTTCCGTGTTCTTTTCCGCATGCGCACACCGCGCCCGGCCCCTCGCGTGCGTGCGCGATCGCGACGCCGACGGCGACGAGCCTGGGGGTTGCGTGACCCGGCCGAACGATCTATATTGATCGAGGTGTGCCGAAGAAGCGTCCCAAGACCACGCGCGGCCGCTCGGCACTCGGCGGAGGACGCAAGCGGGTTCTCGTGGTCTTGTTCGTCCCGAGCGTCGAGCGCGATGGAGTGACGATCATTGACCAGCAGCGCTGGGTCGATGAGGCCTTGGAAATGTTCGGGCGCGTCTTTGGCGGCGCAACGGCCTACCCGAAAGCACAGGGCATCTGGCGCGACGATGAACGAGGCGGTGCACTCGTGAAGGATGAGCCGGTCGTCGTCCACTGCTACACGACGCCCGCCGACATCGAGGACTCCGGAAACCTCGCCGAGCTCGGGGCCTTCTGCCTGAGGATGGGCCGCGACGCTCGCCAAGGAGAGGTCGGCTTGGTGGTCGGCGACGAGTACTTCGCCATTCGGGACTTCGCGGAGGAGTAGACAATGAAGAGGCAGCTCGACATGGACAAGATCGCCAGCGCGCTCGGCGCCGAGCGCAGGGGCAAGGTGTCAGCGAGGGGCGGTTACTTCGGCGCGATGCAGTTGCTCGCGGACGTCGAAGCCAGGTTCCGTGTACCGGCGCGCGGCGGGCGGCCAACGGATCCTCAGTGGACGGAGCGGAGACTCGTCCCCCTCGCACCGGAGACGCTGGCGCGTCTGGAGGAGATCACGTCCAGGGTGCGCGAGCAAGGGGGTGTGAACATCGAACCGATGCAGCTCGCGGCGCTGCTCCTCGAGAAGACGGCGAGGCACCTTAGCGAGACCGAAGCCGAGCAGCTCGTCCGGCCGCGACGACGGGCGAGCCGTTGAGCGAGGCGGGAGACCGCGGGCCAGGCCTCGTGCGCATCGCGACGTTGCCCGCGCCGATCCCGAGGTCGTCGAACAGCAAGAACGCTTCCTGGGGTGAGGATCCTGGAGACGTGGGCCCCGGTACGTGGGACCGAAGCGGCAACAGTCAGATGGATGACGCTCGACATGCCGGCAAGCGACAACAAGCCGATGGCGATTGAGGTGTGCGGTCGAGCCTTCGCAGTCTTGAGGTTGAGGAGCAGCTCGTACCTGCCCCTCGGCGGGGACCCGGAGAGCGGCGAGGGTGAGCAGGCCGCAAACCGCGAGAGGTGGAGACTTCCGGGGCATTAAGCACCTCCAGGCCGGTCCGACCCGGATTCTAGCCCAGGTGTAGGCCGTGGTCAGTTTTGTGACGCTCGGTCGCTCGTGCCATAGTTCTACCTAGCGTCGTCCGGGAGGTCTTGTCAAGAAGTGTGTAAATGAGATCAGGCGGCGGCGCCCTCAGTACGCCGGTTCACAGCACGGACCCCGTTGACGTAGACTCATTACCGACTACGAGGTGTGTGGGCGGGGCGAGGCAGAGCGCGCGCTCTGGGGGCCCGCCCTGGATCGGCACCGTGCGCTCTTCCAGCGCGCCCCGCAGCTGGCCGTCGCCGATGGCGGCTTCGCCTCGCGGAGCAATGAACGCGCGGCGCAGGAGCGGGGAGTCCGCTACGTCGTGCTGCCGCGGCACCCCCGCGAGAAGCGCGGTCGGCTTGCCCGCGCCGCCCTTCGCTGGCGCACAGGGAGTGAAGGACGGATCAGTGCCCTCAAACGCCGTCATGGGCTCCGGCGGTGCCGGTATCGCGGCGAGCGCGGCATGCAGCGCTGGGTGGGGCTCGGTGTCATCGCCAATGACCTGCTGGTGCTCGCTCGCGCCGGGCCATGAACCGTTGGCTTGGGATGGGCCAATCGGCGGAGCGGATGGAAGAGATGCAGAAATGAGGTCCGGACCCTGGCCCGAAGTCCACATCCCGCATTCCGGCTCGGTGTCTGCCGTCATTTCTGCACCGGGAAGTAGCTAGAAGTGTCTACTTTCTCGAGGGAGGTTCTGGGTCAGCTCCAGGAATTGTTAGGTGGCGAAGGATGCTAACACCGGACGGAACCGCGGGTCGAGAGCGAGGAAATAGTGGGCGCCAACGAGCACGGTAGGGGCAATGACAACCGCGGCAACGACACGCGTAGTGCTCATCTCGCGTATGGCCATCGACCTCTCGGCGCGCAGGCCGTCAAGGTCGCGCGACGATGGGCCGAAACAGGAGTCGTGTCAAGTATCTGTCGGTCTAGTCGCAGGGCGAAGTCCTGAGCACGCGCGGAACGACCTGCTGGCGCCCTCGCCGCCGGCCGGCGCGGCGCTCCCTTTCATTTCGCCGGTGATCGAGAAGGAAGAGGAGGGGTCCGCGAAGGCGGGCAATTGACCGGCCCGGCCCGAGACGCTACCCTCGCCGCACGCATGGCCGAGCCACCCACGCGGTTCACCCTGATCACGGCGGCGCATCTCCTCGACGGTAGCGGAGCGGCGCCGGTTGAGCGGGCGGCGGTGCTCATCGAAGGTGACCGCATCGCCGGTCTGGGCCGCGCGACCGAAGTCCACGTCCCCGACAGCGCATCCGTCGAACGGCGGGACTACGGCGCCGCGACGATCCTCCCCGGGCTCGTCGATGCGCACACGCACCTGGTGGCGCCGGGCGACGGCACGCTCGGCGACGACGTCGCGAAGGAGGACGACGACATCCTGCTCCTCCAGGCGTCCAAGAACGCGCGCACGCTGCTCCACTCGGGGGTGACGACGCTGCGGGAGAACGGCGCTAAGGGCAAGGTGGCCTTCTCGCTCCGCGAGGGCATCCGCCGCAAGCTCGCCCCGGGGCCGCGCATGGTCATCTGCGGGCGCCCGATCACGATCACGGGCGGGCATATGGGCTATTTCGGCTCCGAGGCCGACGGCGACGCCGCGGTGCGCGCGGAGGTGCGCAAGCTCCTCAAGGAAGGCGCCGACTACATCAAGATCGTCGCCAGCGGCGGCTCCACGCGGACGTCCGATCCGAACCGCGCCTCGTACACCGTCGTCGAGCTGGCGGCGATGACCGACGAGGCGCACCGCCACGGCAAGCTCACCGCCGCGCACTGCACCTCGGCGCAGTCCGTCCAAAACTGCCTCGACGCCGACGTCGACATGATCATCCACTGCATCTTCACGGAGCCCGACGGCACGTACCGCTTTCGCCCCGACCTCGTCGAGCGACTGGCCGCCGCCAGGGCGTGGGTCAACCCGACGCTCTACGTGATGAAGGCGGGGATCGAGCGGCAGCGCAAGGCGCGCGACGGCGAGGGGCGGCTCACGCCGGAGCTCGTTGCGCAGCTCGATGTCGCCCGGCGCGCGCTGGATGTGCGGGTGGACGCCGTCCGCCGGATGAGCGAGGCCGGCGTGCGGATGACCGCGGGGTCGGATTCGCCATGGGGTTGGTACGCGCCCGGGGAGTTCGTTCACGAGATCCACATGCTTGCCCAGGCGGGGCTCTCGTACTCTGACGCCATCGTGGCCGGCACCGCGGGGGCGGCGGAGTCCATCGGCGTGGGTCCCGCGGCCGGGCGCCTCGCCCCGGGTCGGCTGGCCGACGTGCTGGTGGTGCGCGGCGATCCCACGCGCGAGATCGCCGCTCTCTGGGACGTTCTGGACGTCTACCAGGCGGGGCGTCGCATCGAGCGTGGCGTGGCGTAGGGTGGACCTCGTCGCCGGCTCGCCTGATTACCAAACATCGAGCCGTTCACCCTCCCCGACGCGACGCACTTGCTCCATGTCCAAAATCCGCGCGGCATGATGGAGAGTCTTCTTCGCCCGTCGTTCTGCAAGGTAGCGTGGCTGAGACTCAACGCTCATCGTAGAGATGGCAGGCAGCGTCGTGCCCGGCGCCGACCCTCCGCAGCGCCGGGCGCTCGACCCGGCACCGGTCGAACACGAACGGGCAGCGCGGGTGGAAACGGCAGCCGCTGGGCACCGCGAGGGGACTCGCCACCTCGCCTTTCGGAACGATGCGCTCGCGTCTCAGCCCCGGATCTGCCACCGGCACGGCCGACAGGAGCACCTGGGTATACGGATGCCGGGGCTCGCGGTGCAGGGCGTCGCGGGGACCGATCTCGACGATCTCGCCGAGGTACATCACGGCCACGCGGTCGGACATGTGCAGGACGACGTGGAGATCGTGCGAGATGAACAGGTAGGTCAGGCCGAAGCGGCGGCGGAGCTCCATCAGGAGGTTCAGCACCTGGGCCTGCACGGAGACGTCGAGCGCAGAGACGGGCTCGTCGGCCACGATCAGGCTGGGCCGTAGCGCGAGCGCGGCGGCGATCCCGATCCGCTGGCGCTGCCCTCCCGACAGCTCGTGGGGATAGCGCTCGGCGAACGCGGGATCGAGCCCCACCACTTCCAGCAGCTCGGCCACCTGGCGCCGCCGCCCGGCCGCGTCGGCGCGATCGTAGATGGCCAGCGGCTCGGCGATGATGCTGCCCACGCGCATGCGGGGATTCAGCGAGGCAAACGGGTCCTGGAAGACGATCTGCATCCGCTGGCGGGCGGCCCACAGCCGCGGCGGCGACAGCGCGAGCAGATCGTGGCCCTCGAAGCGGATGCTCCCGGCCGACGGCTCGATGAGTCGCAGGATCAGGCGTCCCGTGGTGGTTTTGCCGCAGCCGGACTCGCCGACGAGCCCGAGGACCTCGCCCCGCTCGATGGCGAAGCTCACGTCATCGACCGCGCGGATGACGCGCCGCCGGCTGCGAAGCCAGGCGCCGCCCACATCGAACCGCTTCTCCAGCCCCCGCACCTCCAGGAGCGGCCCGGCCATCACACGGTGACCACGGGGCAGGCCACGAAGTGTCCCGGCTTGCGCTCCGCGAGCGCGGGCTCGTCCCGACGACAGCTTTCCACCGCGTGCGGGCAGCGCGGGGCGAACCGGCATCCGCCGTCGACCTGACGGAGGTCCGGCGGCGCGCCGTCGATGGACGACAGCGGCTGGCCGAATCGGCTCGGGTGCGGCAGGCAGCGGAGCAGGCCTCGCGTGTAGGGATGCAGTGGCTGGCGGAAGATGCTGGCTACCGGCGCCATCTCGACGATGCGTCCGGCGTAGATGATGGCGACGCGGTGGCAGAGCTCGGCCACCACGCCGAGGTCGTGCGTGATCAGCAGCACCGCCATGCCCCGCTCGGCCTGCAGCCGGCGCAGGAGGTCGAGAATCTGTGCCTGGATGGTCACGTCGAGCGCGGTCGTCGGCTCGTCGGCGATCAGCAGTTGCGGCCCCGGCGCGAGCGCGAGCGCGATCATGGCGCGCTGGCGCAGGCCGCCGGAGAGCCGGTGCGGATAGTCGCGGGCGCGCTCGCGCGGCGAGGGCACCTGGACCCGGTCGAGCATCTCGACCGCGCGCTCCCACGCCGCGCGGCGGCTGCCTGCCGCGTGCGCAAGCACGGCGGCGGCGATCTGGTCGCCGATGGTGAACACCGGGTTGAGCGAGGTCATCGGTTCCTGGAACACCATGGCGATGCGCGCGCCCCGCACGCGGCGCATCGCCTCGGCGTCCTTGTCGAGCAGATCCTCGCCCTCGAGGAGGATGCGACCGGCGGTGACGCGGCCGGGCGGGGGGACGAGCCGCATGATC
The DNA here is from genome assembly GCA_050731755.1 of Candidatus Rokuibacteriota bacterium. Classification (GTDB taxonomy): domain Bacteria; phylum Methylomirabilota; class Methylomirabilia; order Rokubacteriales; family CSP1-6; genus JBOHPP01. Next base: position 5,801 of record JBOHPP010000228.1, read on the forward strand.
GAGAGCGACGTGACGCTCTTGCCGCAGCCGGACTCGCCGACCAGCCCCAGCACTTCGCCCCGCTCGATGGCGAAGCTCACGCCGTCGACCGCACGCACCAGCCCCGCGCTCGTGGCGAAGTGCGTGCGGAGACCTTCCACGGAAAGCAACGCCACCGGCAGCGCTCCTACACCTTGAGCCGCGGATCGAGCGTGTCGCGCAGCCAGTCGCCGAGCAGGTTCACGGCCAGCACGGTGAGCATGATGGCAAGGCCCGGGAACGTCGCCAGCCACCACGCCGTCGCGAGGTAGTTGCGTCCGTCCGCCAGCATCCAGCCCCAGGTGGGCGTGGGCGGCTGGACGCCGAGACCGAGGAACGACAGCGCCGACTCGTAGATGATCATGAACGCCAGCTCGAGGGTGGCCACGACGATGATCGGCGTGAGCGCGTTCGGTAAGACGTGCCGGAGCAGCAGCCGCAGCGAACGGTTGCCGCGGGCGCGCGCCCCGGCGACGAATTCACGCTCGCGGAGGGACAGCACGTCGGCGCGCACGATCCGCGCGAACTGCACCCAGCGTGTCGCGCCCATCACGAGGATCACGTTCAGCAAGCTTGGTCCCAGCGCGAAGACCACGCCCATGGCGAGCAGGATGTACGGGATGGCAAGGAACACGTCGACGATCCGCATGATGAAGGCGTCGGCGCGTCCCCCGAAGAAGCCGGCGACGAGACCGAGCGTCACGCCGATCAGCGCCGACAGCGTCACCGCGGTGAGACCGACGCCGAGCGAGATGCGGCCACCGTGCAGGATGCGGCTCAGGATGTCGCGGCCGAGGTGATCGGTGCCGAGCGGGTGCTCGCGGAGGCCACGCTCCTGCCACGCTGGCGGCCTGAGGCGCTTGAGCAGCATCTGCTTTCCCGGATCCCAGGGGGCGAGCTGCGGCGCGAACACCGCCGCCCCGCCCATGAGGATCAGGACGCTGAGGCCGAACACGGCGCGGAAGCTGACGCGCCGCCGCGTTCTCGCCGCGACGGGAAGCATCGCGCCCGCCGCGGCGGCCGCCGGGACGCTCACCGCGCGCTCCGCACGTACACGATGCGCGGATCGAGGTACGTGTAGACGAGGTCGATGACGAGGTTGATGACGACGAACAGCGTGGCCAGGACGGCCACGATCGCCTGCACCAGCGGATAGTCGCGGCTGAAGATGGCGTCCACGGCGAGCCGCCCGACCCCGGGCCAGGCGAAGATCGTCTCGGTGATCACCGCGCCGCCGAGGAGGATGCCGAACTCGAGCCCGATGATGGTGACGAGCGGGATCGCCGCGTTCTTGAGCGCGTACTTGTAGGTGACGACGAAGGCGCGGATCCCGGCGGCGCGGGCGGTGCGCACGTAGTCCTGCGCCAGCACCTCCAGCATGCCCGAGCGCGCCATGCGCGCGATGCGCGCCATGGAGAAGGCGCCGAGCGTCGTGGCCGGCAGCACGAGCGAGGCGAGGCTGTCGCGGCCGGCCGCCGGGAACCAGCCGAGCCCGACGGCGAACACCATGATCAGCAGGAGCCCGAGCCAGTACACGGGCATCGCCTGACCCAGCAGCACGCCCACCGAGCAGATGGCGTCGAGGACGGAGTTGCGCTTCAGCGCGGCCAGGATGCCGGCGGGAACGGCCACGACGAGGGCTAGGCCGAGGCCGGCGGCCGTCAGCTGCAGGGTCGCGGGGAGCGTCTGGAAGATCAGCGTGAGGGCCGGCAGCTGGTGCTTGAACGAGAGCCCGAAGTCGCCGCGGACGGCGCGGCTCAGGAACCGGGCGTACTGGACCCAGAGCGGGTCGTCGAGGCCGAGCAGCGCGCGCATCTGCCGCACGTCTTCTTCGCGCGCCTCGAGCGGCAGCAGCAGGCGTGTCGGATCGCCGGTGAGGTGGACGAGCCCAAAGACGATGACCGACACGCCGAGCAGCACGCCCAGGCTCTGCAGGAGGCGCCGCACGACGTAGCCGAGCATCGTCAGGCGGCGCCTCCCGCGGCTCGGCGCGGGACTAGAAGCCGATCTCGGTCAGCCGTATCGACTCGTCGCCCCGCGGCGTCCACTTGAGCCGGTTGTTGACGCCGTAGATGTCCATCTGCTGGTAGCCGAAGATGTACGGCGCCTCGTCGCGGATCACGCGGAGGAGGTGGCTGTAGAGCTGCTTGCGCTTGTCCGGGTTCATCTCCGCGCGGGCCTGCTCCATGAGCTTGTCGACCTCGGGGTTCGAGTACTGCGACACGGGCTCCCCCGTCTTCAGATTCGGCGTCACCCAGTGGTCGGGTTCGAGGCTCGGCAGGCACCAGCCGGACATGGCAATGTCCTCGGTCTTGTGGTCGAGGATGGTGCGCACGTACGCGCCCCACTCGCCGATGACCTTCACGTTGGTCTTGATGCCGTTCTCGCTGAGCTGCCCGGCCACCGCCTGCGCGATGTCCTTGTCCATCGCCCAGCGCCCGTTGGGAGCCTGGATGGTCAGCGTGAGGTTCGTCTGCCCGGCCGCGGCCAGGAGCTCCTTCGCCTTCTTGGGGTTGTACTCATAGAACGGGATGCTCGGGTCGTGTCCCCACACGTTGGGCGGCATCCAGGAGTTCAGGCGCTTGCCGTTGCCGAGCAGCACGGCGTCGAGGATGCCCTGCATGTCGACGGCATGGTTGAGCGCCTGGCGCACCCGCTTGTCGGCCAGCGGCCCGCCCTTGATCTGCGCGATGGCGAACGAGATGATCCGGCAGCTCGGCGTCTTCTCGATTCGGACGCTCCTGGTCGTGGCGAGCGCCGGGACCTGGTCGGGCGGCACGTTGACGATCAGGTCGGCCTGGCCCGTCTGGAGCGCCGCGATCCGCGCGCCTAGTTCCGGGATGGGCCGCCAGGTGGCCCGGCGCACCGCCGGCTTGCCGGTCCAGTGCGCGTCGTTGGCCTCGACCACGATGCGCTCGTTCTTCTGCCACTCCACGAACTTGAACGGGCCCGTGCCCATCGGCTTGAGGTTGGCCTGCACGTCGCCGGCCTGGCCGATGTACTTCGGCGCCATCTGATACATGAGCGTCATGCGGGCGGGCATCGCGGGATCCGGCACCTTGGTGTGGAAGAGCACCGTGGAGGGGTCGACGATCTCCACGCGCTCGATGGTGCCGAACCAGCCCTTCTGCGGCGACTTGAAGTCGGCTCGGTTGATGCGCTCGAACGAGAACTTCACGGCGCCGGCGTCGAAGGGCTCGCCGTTGTGGAACTTCACGCCCTGGCGGAGCTTCACCTCCCAGACCTTCTCGCCGACGAGCTTGTAGGAGGTGGCCAGGTGCGGCACGATCTGCAGCTGCTTGTCGCGGGTCAGCAGCGTGTCGTAGATCGAGCCGTTGATGATCATCGTCACGATGTTGTTGGTCATTTGCACGTCGAGGAACTCGGCGTCGATGCCCTGGGCGATGGTGACGTCGCGTTCGCCCGCCGCCCACGCCTGAGCTCGCGCCGCGAGACCGACGCCGGCCGTCGCCGCGAGAATGGCCAGGATCATCGCCACGGACCGGATCGCTCTCAGCATGGAGCCCTCCTTCACTCGGTGGTCTGGGCAGCGCAGGAGCGCGGTGATCCTATGTCCGGCCCGAGAGAGTGTCAAGCCGTCCGTGTTCGAGCGTCGGCGCACACCGGGCGGAACTCCACGCCAGTGGCGGATCGGGGAGACAGGGATCTGAATTCTAACGTCATCCCCGAGCGGATGTGGAACGGCAGCAGACTCAGTCCGGCGGTACCACGACAGAATGGCCTGCCGGGTTGGCCCGCGCCGCGGGCGCCGTGGACGACGCCACGCGGGTGTTGACCACTGTCCGCGAGCTCTAGGTGCTGGAGGACAAGATTCCGATGACCGCCCACGACGTGCCGATCAACCTCGTGGTCACGCCCGAGCGTTTGATTCGGACGGTCCGCACCCTGCCCAAGCCGCGCGGGGTCCTCTGGGAAGAGCTATCGGAGGATCAGCTGGCGGCGATGCCGGCCCTCGCGCGCCTTGGGCGCTGACGCCGCCGGAGGCGGCGGTCAGGCGAAGAGGGCGGCCGCGGTCTCGCCCAGCATGCGGACGCCGCGCACCTCCTGGTCGAACAGCGGCACCACCGCCCGCACGCTGCCGTCGAACTTCTCGCGGATGGTCTGGAGATGGTCCTGCTGCATGCGCAGGCGGTTCGCCACGAACTCCGGCACGTCAAGCCCCAGAGCCCGGCGGTCCAGGACCATGTTGACGATCACGCCCCCCACCGGGATGCCGAACTCGTGGAACCAGCCGATGAAGCGGGTGATGACGGCGATGGGCAGCGCCTCGGGAAGCGTGACGAAGAAGAACGCGGTCTTGGTGGCGTCGGTCAGGAGCTGGCGGGCCTGGCCCATGCGCGTCCGAAACTGCAGCAGGTACTCCAGAAGGGGGTCGTCCTCCTTCTTCTTGGTGAAGGACAGCATCTCGCGCAGGGTCCGTGCCTCCTGGCGCGACTTGAGCATCTTCTCGACCCACAGCGCGTAGATCTTAGACATCCCCAGCAGGCGCCGGGCGTTAGCGGTGGGCGCGGTGTCGAACACATACGCGTCGTACTCCCGCTTCAGCATGAGGTCGACCATGTTCTCGAACATGGCCGACTCCTCGAAGGCCGGGTTCATGGTAGCCGACTCCACGAACTCGTCGGCCTTGGTCTTGACGTCGGCGAACTTCAGGAACCACTGGATCTTCTCGCGGATCTCCCGCTTGGAGCGCTCGATGGTGTCGCGGGTGTCGATCTCGTAGGCCCACAAGTTGGGCGCCCCGGTGACGGTCGTATGCCCCGCGGACACGTTCTGGGCCAGGAGACCGGAGAGGCTGTGGACCGGGTTAGTGGAGGCCAGCAGTGTGCGCCGGCCCTGACCGGCCCGCCACAGCGCGGTGGCGCCGGCCATAACCGTCTTGCCCACGCCCCTGTCCCTCGCCAAAAACGACGTCGGGCTCCCTTGGTGGGGATCCATTCCTTGCAACGGACGGCACGCGCCGCGCTGGACTGGGGCTATCGGCTCTGCCACGTGTAGACGGCTCTCAGTCTGCGGTGGATGGAGGCCGGGAGGGGAGAACGGTGGGGGTCGTGGCGTGCGGATCAGCGGGTCGGCCGGGAGACGATGCTGCTCGGCGGACGTATCGATGGTGGAGGCCACCGACTTCGCGAAGCGGCACGACCCTGCCCACCTCCGGCCCTTCGACGGGCCTCAGGTCAGGCGCGTCCTAGTCGAGCGAGAGATGGGTTCGGGCGCG
>JBOHPP010000229.1:0-13175 GCA_050731755.1 Candidatus Rokuibacteriota bacterium
GCGCAGGAAGACCATGCCCTCGTGCTCGAAGGCCTGCTCGAGGCCGAGGATTTCGGTGTAGAACCGCTCGGTGCCGCGGAGGTCGCGGGTCAAGAGCGCGACGTGCCGCAAGCCCATCGGTTGCTCGGCATCAGGGCAGGAAGGCGCGCGTGGCCATCAGTGCCTCGCGCGCGACATCGGCCGGATCCCGGGCCCAGGCGGCAGGGTTCGGCGCCTCGTAGCTCAGGTAGCCGGCGTACCCCTTGGCCGCCAGCAGACGGAAGACGTCCTTGAACGGTACGATGCCCCGGCCGGGGGGCAGCCGATCCAACACCTTGCCGGGCTGGAGTCCGCTGGCCGGGACATCGCTGTACTGCACGTACACGATCTCGTCGCCGGCGACGTCATCGAGCGCGGCCAGGCCGTCCCCGCTGCGCTCGAGATGATAGGCATCGACGAGCAACCCACAACGCGGATGGCCCGCGAGCGCCAGTAGCTCGCGTAGTCGGCCGAGCGTGTTGAGCTGCTCGGCCTGGGAGTTCGCCTCCAGCGCGACGCGCACGCCGTGGGCGGCGGCGAGCGCGCCGACCTCCCGGACGCTGGCGGCCGCGTCGGTGAGGGCGCCGGTGTTCTTGTCGACCGGGCTCATCACGGTCGGGCACCCCAGCGCGGCCGCTCGCGCGCACTGTTCGGCGAAGACGCGGAGGAGCCGCGCCCGCTCGGCCCCCTGGCTCCACATCCAGCCGAACTCCGCGCCCACGCAGGCCACGGGCAGGCCGCTGGCCCGGACGAGCTCGATCACAGATTCGGCGGAGCGGCCGGCCTCGGCGGCGCGGACGAAGTCCGCCCGACGCAGCTCGATGGCGTTCCAGCCGGTGTCCCGCGCGACGCGTAGCGCCTCGCCGAGCGGCGTGGTGTCCAGGGTCCAGGTATGCAGGGCGAGGCGTGCCGTCATCAGTGGATCCGCTTCTCGTAGCCCTTCCACTCTTTGTCACGCAGGACGAACTTCTGCACTTTGCCCGTCGAGGTCTTGGGGAGGTCGCAGAACTCCACCCCGGCCGGCGCCTTGAAGTGGGCGATGTGCTGGCGGCAGTGCTCGATGATCTCCTGCTCGGTGGCCCGCTGGCCCGGCTTGAGCGTGACGAAGGCCTTGGGCCGCTCGCCCCACTTCTCGTCGGGAGTGGCCACCACGGCGCACTCCAGCACCGCCGGGTGCCGGAGGATGCACTGCTCGACCTCGATGGTCGAGATGTTCTCGCCGCCCGAGATGATGATGTCCTTCTTTCGGTCGCGCAGCTCGATGTAGCCGTCGGGGTGCCACACGGCGATGTCGCCGGAGTGGAACCAGCCGCCTCGGAACGCCTCGGCGGTGGCATCCGGCTGCTCGAAGTAACCCGTCATGACGTTGTTGCCCCGCATGATGACCTCGCCGAGAGTCTGGGCATCGCGGGGTACGTCGTTCATGTTCTCGTCCACCACCCGCACGAGGTCGAACAGGGCGTAGCCCTGGCCCTGGCGCGCCATGAGCCGCGCCTGCTCTTCCAGCGGCAGGGCGTCCCACTCGCGGTGCCAGCCGCAGACCGTGTGCGGCCCGTAGGTCTCGGTGAGGCCGTAGACGTGGACGGGACGCAGGTTCAGGTCTTTCAGACGAGCGAGCAGCGTCGGCGAGGGCGGCGCCGCCGCCACCGTGACCGTTACCGGGCGGCTGAGTCGGTGGGCCTTGGGATGGTTGACGATGGCCGTCTGGACTGTCGGAGCGCCGTTGTAGTGGGTGATGCCCTCACGCTCGAAAAGCTCCCAGATCACGGTCGGGTCGACTTTGCGCAGGCACACGTGGGTGCCCGCCACCGCCGTCACCGCCCACGTGAAGCACCAGCCGTTGCAGTGGAACATCGGCAGCGTCCAGAGGTAGACGGTGTCCCAGTTCATCCCGGACTCGAGGATCTCGCCCATGGCGTTGATGAAGGCGCCCCGGTGGCTGTACATGACGCCCTTGGGCCGGCCAGTCGTGCCTGAGGTGTAGTTGATCGAGAGCGTCTCCTCCTCGTCCTTCAGCCAGGACTCGACCGGCGCCGGCGCGCCGGTGGCGAGGAAGTCTTCGTATGGATCGCCGGCGGCGCCGGTGTCGTCGACGCGGACCACGCGGAGACCGGACAGGTCGAGCGACTTGACGAGCCCCTCCAGCTCCTGGTCCACGAAGAGGAACCGCGACCCGGAGTGCTTCAGGATGTACCCGATCTCGTCCGAGCTGAGCCGGGTGTTGACCGAGACGAGGATACCGCCCGCCGCCGGCACCCCAAAGTGCGCCTCCAGCATCGCGGGGATGTTGGGGCAGAGGAAGGCCACCCGGTCGTGCTTGCTGAGGTGGGTCCGGCGCAGCCCGGAGGCCAGGCGGTTCACCCGCTCCTGCAGCTGCCCGTACGTGTACCGCCGGTCACCGTGGACCACGGCGATCTTGTCGGGGAAGACGTACGCATTGCGGGTCAGGAAGCTCGCCGGGCTGAGCTCGGTGCGAGAGACCTTCATGGGCTGCGCTATGCCTCCTCCTGCCACCTGGGGCGCGCCGATCGCGGCCAGTTTACCTCAAGGGCGGTGAGGGGGCGCCTTGCGTTTGCCGGTACCCCCGGCTTACGCCGCCATCAATCGCATCGTCGCTAGCGTAGGAGGTTCACCGATGACGCTCCGGGTGATGTCGGCCGACAGCCACATGGATCTGATCTATCTGCCCCCCGACACGTTCACCGCGCGCATGGACCCGGCGTTCGGCGACCGCATCCCGCGCGTGGCCGAGCGGGACGGGCGCAAGATGTGGGTCTCGGGTCAGAGCGTGCTCGGCCCGTACGCCACCTATGGCCCCGGCGTCACCGGCGGACGGCGCGGACGCATCCTGGCCGAGGCCGGCTTCGCCTCGGGCACCCAGACGCGCCCGTCGAACCCCCACCAGCGTCGCGAGGATCAGGAGCGCGATGGCGTGCAGGCGGAAATCATCTACGGGATCATCGGCATCTCGCGCGGGCTCTTCTCGCATTCGGGGATCGCTGACCACGAGACGCTCACCGCCGTCTACCGTGCCTACAACGAGTACGTCGCCGAGTTCAACCGTTCGATCCCCGGACGCTTCTACGGGCTGGGGTGCCTGCCCAACCACGACGCTGAGCGCGCCGCCGCCACCGTGCGCCAGTGCGCGCAGCTTGGGCTCAAGGGCGCGGTGTTCGTTCCCTGGGGCTCGGCCCGGCCGGTGTGGCACGAGATGTGGGAACCCATGTGGTCGGCGGCCGAGGAGACCGGCCTGGTCATCTCCTTCCACGTCTTCGAGGGCGGCGCGGCGACCGTGGGCTACGAAGTGCAGGGGATCAAGCGCCCGGACGTGATCGGCGCGTGGACCGTGGTGGCGCCGCTTCAGATGGACGAGATCTGCGTGTCGGTCATCCTCTCCGGCGTCTGCGAGCGACACCCGCGGTTGCGGCTCGTGCTGGGGGAGAGCGGCATCGGCTGGATCCCGTACGTCCTCGAGCGCCTGGACGACACCTACGAGGAGCGGTTGGCCGACGACCTCGGGCTACCGCTGCCGCCCAGCGCCTACTTCAAGCGCCAGATGTACGCGACCTTCCAGAAGGATTTGCACGGCGTGCGGGCCATGGCGCACATCGCCCCCGACAACGTCATGTGGGGCTCAGACTACCCGCACCGGGACGGCACCTGGCCGTTCTCCCAGAAGGCCATCGAGGAGCAGTTCCGCGACATCCCCGAAGCCGTCGCCGGCAAGATCCTCGGAGACAACGCCCGCCGCGTGTACCGCATCGACGGGTGAGGGAATGATCAAGCTCACCTTCTGCCTGCGGCGCTTGCCGCATCTCTCGCGCGAGGACTTCCGGCGATACTGGCTGGAGGTCCACGGCCCGCTGGTCCACAAACACGCCGCTGCCTTGCGGATCAAGCGCTACGTGCAGGTCCACGCCGACGCGGGCCCACTGAGCGACGGCCTGAGGAAGGTCCGCGGCGCGCCGGAGCCGTTCGATGGCGTGGCCGAGCTATGGTTCGAAAGCGCGGAGGACCTGCAGGCGGCCGGCCGAACGCCCGAAGGGCGCGCCGCGGGGGCGGCACTGCTGGAGGACGAGCGGCGCTTCATCGACCTCACCCGCTCCCCGCTCTGGCTCGGGCAGGAGCGCCCGATCGTCTAGCCGCTCCGACTTAGCCCCGCCAGACCCACCAGACGAACAGGCCGATCATCACCAGCACAATGGTGAAGTCGGCGGCGATCCCGAGCAGCACCCCGACGAGGGCGCCGAAGCCGCTCCGCACGCCCCCCTGGAGGTCGGCGCCCCGCAGCAACTCGGCGCCGATGGCGCCGAGCACGGGGCCGATCAGCAGCCCGAGCGGGCCGAAGAAGAAGCCCACCACCGCCCCGACCAGGGCGCCGACAACGGCCCAGCGGCTGCCGCCGTAGCGGCGGGCACCGAGCGCCCCGACGATGAAGTTCAGCAGGAAGCTGGCGACCGCCAGCGCGGCCAGGATGGCGAGCCGGCCCACCCCGATCTCAGCGAAATCGGTGGCGAATGCCCACAGCACCGCCCCGGCCAGGATGAACAGCGGCCCCGGCATCCAGGGCACGACCGAGCCCACGAGTCCCACCGCGAAGAGCAGCGCGACCACGATGCCGATGGCGGTGAGCGCGTCCATACCTTCTGTCTCGTCCGGCTTTGTCTCGCTGTCAAGCGCCGCCATCGGACTTGCCGCCGATTGTTCCTGATGAGGGAGCGTGGTAGACTCTGGCCCGAGAGCAACCCTCCCCGACGTACCTCGCAGGGCAGCCGAGCATCGAGCGCGGGAGTGGTCTTCGGTGTCCCGGATTCGCTGCCACCCGGCTGGAGGAGCGATGTTCAAGGAAGACGCGCTTCACCTCTCGCTTCCCTCTTCGTGCACTGAGCACTTCCTGGCCTTCTGCCCCCGATGTAACCAGTCGTTTCGGTCGCACGAGCTGGCCTATGCGGCGCTGGCACCCGAACCCTTCCTCCGTTGCCCCCGCTGCCGCACCGATCTGACGGCGGCGATCCAACGGCACGTGAGCGCCTGCCGACCGCAGAGAACGTAGCCACTCGGACCGATCCGCCCCCGCTGCCGGTGGGCCATTGAGCGATAGTCGCCTGGCGGGGTAAGCTCGCCCCGCATGAACGCGCTGGGCAGCCCGGCCACCATGTTCGAGAAGATCTGGACTCGGCACGTCGTGGCCGAGGGACCGGGCGGGCAGGTCCTCCTCTACGTCGATCGTCACATCCTGCACGAAGGGTCCACACACGCCTTCGCGCGTCTGGCCGCGGCCGGCCGTCGGGTCCGCCGGCCCGACCTCACCTTCGCGACGGCGGACCACTATGTGCCGACGGCGCCCGGCGCGGCAGACCCTGAGATCCGCGCCATGGTCGAGTCGCTCACGCGTCACACGGCTGAGCACGGGATCGGCTACTTCGGTGTGGGCGACCAGCGGCGCGGCATCGTCCACATCATCGGGCCCGAGCAGGGGCTGACGCTCCCCGGCGTCACCCTCGTCTGCGGCGACTCGCACACCGCCACCCACGGCGCCTTCGGCGCGCTGGCCTTTGGCATCGGCGCGACCGAGGTCGAGCACGTGATGGCCACGCAGACCCTCTGGCAGCGCAAACCGCGGACGATGCGGATCACGGTGGAGGGCCGCCTGGGCTTCGGCGTCACCGCCAAGGACCTGATCCTGACCATCATCGCCCGCATCGGGGCCGGCGGTGGCACCGGGTACGCCGTGGAGTACGCGGGCACGGCCATCCGTGCGCTTTCGATGGACGAGCGCATGACGGTCTGCAATATGTCGATCGAGGCCGGGGCGCGGGCCGGCATGGTGGCCCCCGACGAGACCACGTTCGCGTACCTCGAGGGCCGACCGTTCGCGCCGCGAGGGAGCGCCTGGGGTCACGCGCTCGCCGACTGGAAGACCCTGCCCAGCGACCCCGGCGCCGTCTTCGACCGCGATGTCGGCCTCGACGCGAACGAGGTGGCGCCCATGGTCACGTGGGGCACGAGCCCGCAGGACGCGTTGCCGATCACCGGGCGCGTGCCCGACCCCGCCGCGGTGGCCGACGGTGCCCGGCGCGCGAGCATGGAGCGGGCGCTGGCCTACATGGGGCTCCGGGCGGGCACACCGCTCACCGAGATCGCGGTGAACCGTGTCTTCATCGGCTCGTGCGCGAACAGCCGGCTCGCGGACCTCCGCGCCGCCGCCCGGGTGGTGAAGGGACGGCGTGCGATGATCCCGGCCTGGGTGGTGCCGGGCTCGGGACTGGTCAAGCACGCCGCCGAAGCCGAGGGCCTCGACCACATCTTCCGGGATTCCGGCCTCGAGTGGCGGGAGCCGGGCTGCTCCATGTGTGTGGGCATGAACGGCGAGGTCGCCGCCGAGGGTGAGCGCGTCGCCTCCACGTCGAACCGCAACTTCGAAGGACGCCAGGGCCAGGGCGCCCGCACGCACCTCATGTCGCCGGCCATGGCCGCCGCCGCGGCGGTGACGGGGCGCCTCACCGACGTGCGCACGCTGGGGAGCTGACGCCGATCCGCCCCTGGCCATCTCCGTTCGTACTCGCCGTCGTGCTGGCCGTTTACGTCGCGGCGGGCAAGCTCGGCCTGGCGCTCGCGATCATTCACAAGAGCGCGAGCCCTGTTTGGCCACCCACCGGCATCGCTCTGGCCGCGTTGCTCGTCCTCGGCTACCGGATCTGGCCCGCCATCCTGGTAGGCGCCTTCCTGGTGAACGTCACCGAGGAGTCGATCGCCACCTCCCTGGCTATTGCCGTTGGCAACACCCTGGAGGGCCTGCTGGCCGCCTTTCTCGTAAACCGCTTCGCCGGCGGCGCCATGGTCTTCGCGCGGGCGCCCGACATCTTGCGCTTCATCGTGCTGGCGCTCCTCAGCTGCACGGTCAGCGCCACCATCGGCGTGACGAGTCTGGCCCTGGCCGGCTCCGCCGAATGGCCGCGCTACGGCTCGATCTGGCTCACCTGGTGGCTCGGGGACGCGACGGGCGCCCTCACCGTCGCGCCCGCCCTGATCCTGTGGGGTCAGAACCGCGCCGTGCGGTGGCCGCGGTCGCAGGCCCTGGAAGGCCTCCTCCTGCTGCTGACCACGATCCTCGTCGGACTTCTGGTTTTCAACAGCGGGCTCCTCTTTCGCGAGGCGATGAACTACCCGGTCGCGTTCGTCACCCTCCCGGCCACGATCTGGGCGGCCTACCGCTTCGGTCCCCGCGAGGCGGCCACGCTCATCCTCGTGCTCTCGGGCATCGCGACTTGGGGCACGCTTGGCGGCGACGGGCCGTTCGCGGTCGGGAGTCAGAACGAATCGCTGCTGCTGCTTCAGGCCTTCCTGGCGACGGTGGCCGGGTCGAGCCTCACGCTGGCCGCCGTGGTGGCCGAGCGCCGGCGGGTCGAAGAGGAACGGCAGCAGCTCCTGCAGGCCGAGCACCGCGCCCGCGGGGACGCCGAGGAGGCCAACCGGGCCAAGGACGAGTTCCTGGCCATGCTGTCCCACGAGCTGCGCACGCCCCTCAACGCCATGCTGGGCTGGGCCACCTTGCTCCGCACCGGTCGGCTCGATGCGCCGGCCCAGGGGCACGCGCTGGAGGTCATCGAGCGTAATGTGAAGCTGCAGACGAAGCTGATCGATGATCTCCTCGACGTGTCGCGGATCGTCGCCGGCAAGCTGCGCATCGATCGGCATCCGATCGAGCTGGCCCCCGTCGTCGAGAGCGCGGTGGAGGCCGCGCGCCCCACCGCCGCAGCCAAGTCCATCCGGCTCGAGCTGTCGATGGACTCGGCGACCGGTCGGGTCGCCGGGGATGCGGCCCGGCTGCAGCAGATCGTGTCCAATCTGGTATCGAACGCCGTGAAGTTCACGGACGGCGGCGGGCGGGTGAGCGTCTGGCTTGGGCGGGTCGGCGCCCACGTTCACATCCGAGTGAGCGACACCGGCAAGGGCATTGCGCCGGAGCTCCTGCCGCGAATCTTCGAGCGCTTCCACCAGGCCGAGAGCGCGAGCACGCGATTGCATGGCGGGCTGGGCCTCGGGCTCGCTATCGTCCGCCAACTCGTGGAGCTCCACGGCGGCCGCGTGGGCGTGGAGAGCCCGGGGGCAGGCAAGGGCGCGACCTTCACCGTGGAGCTGCCGGTGGCGACCGCCGAGAGCTCGAGCCGCGCCAGCGGCGCTGCCACCCGCGGAGACACCGGCCCCTCGCTGGCGGGACTCCGGGTCCTTGCCGTGGACGACGACGCCGACGCGCGCCACGTCGTCTCCGCCGTGCTCGAAACGTACGGGGCGGAGGCGACGGTGGTGAGCTCGGCGGCCGAGGCGCTCGACGCGCTCGGGCGCGCGGAATTCGACGTCCTGGTGGCGGACATCGCCATGCCGGGGCAGGACGGCTATGAGCTCATCGACAGCGTCCGCGCCCGGGAGACGGGCGGACGACGGATCCCCGCCGTGGCGCTCACCGCGTTCGCGCGGCGTGAGGACGCGGACCGGGCCCTGGCCACCGGCTACGACGCGCATCTGGTGAAGCCGGTGGAACCTCGGCGGCTGGCGGACGCGGTGGCCGCCCTGACCCGACAGGGCCGATGACATCGTTCGGCCGGCTCACCGCCGTCGCCGCTCCGATGGACCTGCCCGACGTGGACACCGATCGCATCGTCCCCGCACGCTTCCTGCGCAAGCCGAAGAGCCCGGAGTACGCGAGGGCCCTCTTCCACGACGTGCGGTTCAACCCCGACGGCTCGGAGAAGCCCGATTTCGTCCTGAACCAGCCGCCTTACCGCGACGCCCGCATTCTGGTGTGTGGGGAGAACTTCGGCTGCGGCTCGTCGCGGGAGATGGCGGTGTGGGCGCTCGACGCCTACGGTATCCGCGTGGTGATCGCCCCGAGCCTTGGCGACATCTTCCGCCAGAACTGCTACACGAACGGCCTGCTCCCGGTGATCCTGCCGGCCGACGTGATGGCCGGTCTGCGCCAACAGCTGTGCGATCGGCCTGGAGCGACCATCACCGTCGATCTCGAGGCGCAGACGGTGGAGGCGCCGGACGGCCGTCACCACCGCTTCGAGATCGATCCCTTCCGCAAGCAGATGCTGCTGACCGGCCAGGATGCGATCGCGCTGACGCTCGGCTACGAGAGCCGGATCGCCGAGTACGAGGCCGGCCGGCGGTCCCAGAGGCCCTGGCTGCCGACGCTCGCGAGCCAGGTGTCCAGGCGGCCCGGCACTGGCGCGCCGGCCCCGCCGCCTTGACAGTCTTCCTTGCCGAGCGCGCGCCCCGTCGCGGTATCATCCCCGAGGGCGCTCGGAGAGGAGGGCGTCGTGAAGATCACCGCGATGGAAGCCCATGGCGTGGCCGCCGCCCCCCAACATCCAGGAACACATGGACTGGTGGCAGGAGCTTTACGACGACCGACTGACGGTAGCCGACGGGCACCTTGTCATTCCCGACCGACCCAGCGTCGGCCTGGGCCTGATCTCGAAGCCGCTCGACCGGTACCGGGTTCCGTCGCCACTATCGGTGTCAACTCATCGGACACCGTCGGGAGGGCAAGCGTCAACGTCTTATCACCGAGGACGTGAGTAAGTCTTTCAATGCCGCGAAACCAAGGGAATCCGACGAGGTAGGGGTCTGGCGTGGCTCTTGCTGCCACGCGGCGGGCCCGAATGCCCGAGAACAGGAGAGCCCGCTATGCCGTTCCACTTTTTCAGCCGGATGTTCGCTCGGGACCTCGCCATCGATCTCGGCACCGCCAACACCCTCGTCTACGCCCAGGGGGAGGGGATCGTCCTCGACGAGCCGTCCATCGTGGCGATCAACCAGGGTGACCAAAGCCTGGTGGCTGCCGGCCACGAGGCCAAGGCCATGGTGGGCCGGACACCGGGCGGGATCCGGGCCGTCCGGCCGCTGAAGGACGGGGTCATCGCCGACCTCGATGTCGCCCAGAAGATGCTCCAGCACTTCATCGGGCGGACCCTGGGCCGCGGGGCCAGCCTGCTGCGCCCCCGCATCGTCATCAGCGTGCCCTTCGGGATCACTCAGGTGGAGCGGCGGGCGGTCCGGGACTCGGCCTTGCAGGCCGGCGCCCGGGAGGTGTTCCTCATCGAGGAGCCGACGGCGGCCGCCATCGGGGCGGGGATGCCGATCCAGGAGCCTGGAGGCAACCTCATCCTGACGATCGGCGGCGGCACCACGGAAGTCGCCGTGATCTCGATGTCCGGGGTCGTGCACTGCGTCTCACTCCGGACCGCCGGCGACGAGATGGACGAGGCGATCATGCAGTACGTCCGCAAGCACTATAATTTGCTGATCGGTGAGCGGCAGGCTGAAGTGGTCAAGCTCGCGCTGGGGTCGGCGTGGAAGACGGACCGGCCGTCAACGTCGACCGAGGTGAAGGGACGCGACATGATCGATGGCGTGCCCAAGACGGTCACCATCAGCGAGGAGGAAGTGCGCGAGGCGCTCCGCGAGCCCATCGAGCGCATCGTGGACACCGTCCGCGCGTGCCTGGAGCGGACGCCGCCCGAGCTGGCCGCCGACATCGTGGAAAAGGGCATCGTCGTGTCCGGAGGCGGCGCACTGCTGCCCGGGATCGACGAGCTGCTGCGGCGCGAGACCAACCTGCCGGTGGCCATCGCCGACGACCCGCTGACCTGCACCGTCCGCGGCGCGGCGCGGCTCCTCGACCACCTGACGCTCCTCCGCCGGATCGCCATCTCGGGCTGAGCGTCCGGCCGGCGTCTCCGGCCCCCTCTCCGGCCGGCCGACTTGCGCGGAGCGGCCGGCCGCGGCTACCTTGTCCTCTCGCAGGCCGACGTCAGCGCTCTGCGGAGGCGGGACCATGACAAGTGCCTACGACGAGGTGTACGCGCGATCCACGCAGGGCCCGGAAGGGTTCTGGGCCCAGGCGGCCGAGGACATCCACTGGGAACGACGCTGGGATCGGGTTCTCGACGACTCCCGGAAGCCGTTCTACTCGTGGTTCACGGGTGGGATGCTCAACACCTGCTACAACTGCCTCGATTTCCACGTCGACCGGGGACGGGGCAAGCAGCGGGCCCTCGTCTACGACAGCCCCGTGACCGGCAACGTCCGCGAGTTCACCTATCAGGAGTTGCGGGACCAGGTGGCGCTGATGGCCGGAGCGCTCAGGCGCCAGGGGATCGGCAAAGGCGACCGGGTCATCATCTACATGCCCATGGTGCCGGAAGCGGTGATGGCGATGCTGGCCTGTGCCCGCATCGGCGCCATCCACTCTGTGGTCTTTGGCGGCTTCGCCGCCAACGAGCTGGCCAAGCGCATCGACGACGCCAAGCCCAAGCTCATTCTCGCCGGGTCATGCGGTATCGAGGTCAACCGAATCGTCTCCTACAAGCCGCTCCTCGACGGCGCCATCGACGGGTCAGCGCACAAGCCGCCGCGGTGCGTGATCCTACAGCGGCCCCAGGAGCGGGCCCCGCTCCAGAAGGGGCGCGACTTCGACTGGGATGAGTTCATGGCCGGGGCCTCGCCGGCCGAGTGCGTCCCGGTGGCCGCCACCGATCCCCTCTACATCCTCTACACCTCCGGCACCACCGGCATCCCCAAGGGCGTCGTGCACGACAACGGCGGCCATGCCGTGGCCCTCAAGTGGTCGATGCAGAACATCTACGGGGTGGGCTCCGGTGAGACCTTCTGGGCAGCCTCTGACATCGGCTGGGCGGTGGGCCACTCCTACATCGTGTACGCGCCCCTGCTCAAGGGCTGCACCAGCATTCTTTACGAGGGAAAGCCCGTCGGCACGCCGGACCCAGGGGCCTTCTGGCGGCTCATCAGCCAGCATGGTGTCAATGTCTTCTTCACGGCGCCCACCTCGTTTCGCGCGATAAAAAAGGAGGATCCGCAGGGCACCTACATGGGCAAGTACGATCTGTCCCGCTTCCGAACGCTGTTCCTGGCTGGTGAGCGGTGCGATCCCGACACGCTGCTGTGGGCGCGAGATAAACTGGGCCTGCCGGTCATCGACCACTGGTGGCAGACCGAGACCGCTTGGCCCATTGGGGCTAACTGCGTCGGCCTGGGCATGCTGCCGGTCAAGCCCGGCTCGATCACCAAGCCCGTGCCCGGCTACGACGTACGCGTGCTCAGCGAGGACAACACGGAGATGCCAGCGGGCCAGATCGGCTCCATCGCCATCCGCCTGCCGCTGCCGCCTGGATGTTTGCCGACGCTGTGGAACAACGACGCTGGCTACCAGAAGTCCTATCTCACCAAGCACCCCGGCCACTACCTCACTGCCGACGCCGGCTACAAGGATGAGGACGGATACCTCTACATCATGAGCCGTGTGGACGACATCATCAACGTGGCCGGGCATCGACTGTCCACCGGGGCCATGGAGGAGGTGCTGTCCGCCCATCCCGACATCGCGGAGTGCGCCGTGGTGGGCGTGGCCGACGAGATCAAGGGCGAGATTCCCATGGGCTTCGTCGTCACCAAGGCCGGCGTCAGCCGCTCTGAGGGCGAGATCGTCAGGGAGCTCATCGAGCGCGTGCGCCAGCAGATCGGGCCGGTCGCCGCCTTCAAGACGGCGCTCGTGGTCAAGCGCTTGCCGAAGACACGCTCGGGCAAGATCCTGCGCGGCACCATGAAGCGGATCGCCGACGGCCTGGAATACACGACGCCGGCCACCATCGACGACCCGGTGATCCTCGTCGAGATCAGCGAGGCGCTCAAGGCCATCGGCTACCCCAAGGGGGCCTGACGATGCGCGCGACGATCCTGGCCGGCACACTGGTGCTGCTCACCGGATGCACGGCGGCGTTCGACGTGACGGGCCGCGAGTGGACGCGGCCGGCAGTGACGAGTCAGCAGGTCACGCTCGACCAGACCGAGTGCGCGCGCGCCGCCTACGAGGCGGGCCGGACGCCCGATCTCGTGCTGGGCGGGCTGCTGGACGTGGGTCGGCTTGCCATCCAAAACGGCGCGCAGGCCTCCACCTACCGCGGCTGCATGACCGACCGGGGCTACCGGCCGACCAGCGCCTAGCCCCGGATCATTCCTGGACGCATCCCGCACGAGACGGGCAGGGCCTGGCGCAGGGCACAGCCCCGTGGACCGCCGGCGTCACCCGGGACGAGGGGGGTCCCACGCCGCCGGCCCACGGAGCTGTGCCC
>JBOHPP010000230.1:0-6659 GCA_050731755.1 Candidatus Rokuibacteriota bacterium
GTCGGCCGTAGGTCCCGCCGCCCTGGGCCCGAGCGCGACGCCGCGCGCTGGGAATCACCAGGCCACCGATGACCAGCAAAGCCACTAGGACACCGCCGATGACGAGGACCGCGTTCACCGGCAGGCCGAGGATCTCTCGCGCGGCGCGCTCGCGCTCCAACGTGCCGGTCGCGGCCGACGGGCTGTCGCCATCCGGGCTCCCCGGCCGGACCTCCTGGGGGTTCGGCTGGGCACCATGCTGCACGGCCTGGGCGCCGGCAGAGACCGGTCCCGACGCGACGAGGACCAGTATCAGCATCACGTAGATCATCGTAAGCCTTCCCATCTGGAAGCGAGCAAGGCCAATGCCAGCACGGGCTCGCGGACCCCGCTACAACACGAAGCCCTGCTGGGTCAGGCCACCCACGTCGCGAGCCGGACTCGCGGACCCCGCTACAACAGTGCTAGCATTCCGCGCTACGGAGGGCACCCATGAACCGTCTGATCGTGTCCGCAGTGGCTCTGTTCCTCGTCCTGCCGGTGATCGCGCTGGTCCCGGCCGGCGCCCAGCCGAAAGAAGTCGTGATCGGCGTGATTTATCCGATGTCGGGCCCGGCCGCGCAGGCGGGGGTGGACAACAAGATCGTCTTCGAGATCGCGGCCGACGTCGCCAACGGGGCGGTGGACCTGCCGTTCCCGTTCTACCAGCGGATCCGCGGGCTGCCCGGGCTCCAGGGCGCCAAGGTGCGGCTGATCTTCTCCGACCACCAGGGCAAGCCCGACATCGGGCAAGCGGAGGCCGAGCGACTGATCACGCAGCAGGACAAGGTCCACGCCCTGGTCGGCGCCTGGCACTCGGCCGTTACCGCCACCACCAGCCAGGTGGCCGAGCGGCAGGGCATCCCCTTCCTCAACCCCGAGTCGTCGTCGCCGGGCCTCACGACGCGCGGCTTCAAGTGGTTCTTCCGCACCTCGCCCCACGACGGCCACTTCACCCAGGTGATGTTCGACTTCTTCCGGGACATCGAGAAGAAGCGCGGGGTGAAGCTCAAGACCCTCGGCCTCACCTATGAGGACACGCTGTTCGGCGCCGACAGCGGCAAGGTCCAGAAGGAGCTTGCGAAGAAGCACGGCTACGAGGTCGTACTCGACCTCCAGTATCGCGCCCGAGCCACCTCGCTCGCCTCCGAGGTGCAGCGGCTCAAGGCCGCCAATCCCGACGTGTGGATGCCGACGTCGTATCAGACCGACGCCATCCTGTTTACCCGCACCAGCAAAGAGCTCGACTACAACCCCAAGATGATCATGGCCCAGAACGCCGGCCACATCTCGCCCGATTTCATCAACCAGGTGGGCAAGGACGGCGAGGGCACGCTGACCCGGGCGCCCTTCAATACCGATCTCGTCGACAAGCGCCCGGTGGCCACGGCGCTCAACGCGCTCTACGCCAAGCGCGCGGGCAAGGACCTCTACGACTTCCCGGCGCGGGCCTTCACCGGAATGATGACGCTGCTCGACGCCATCAACCGCGCCGGCTCCACTGATCCGGAGGCGATTCGCAAAGCGCTGGCGGCCACCAACATCCCCGGCGAGCAGCTCATCATGGCCTGGGACCACGTGCGTTTCGACGAGTCCGGTCAGAATACCGGAGTCAAGGGCGTCATTCTTCAGTTGCAGGGCGGCAAGTACTACACCGTCTACCCGTTCGACGTGGCGACACGCGACGTGATCTATCCGATCCCGGCGTGGAAGGACCGTAAATAACGCTCGAAGTCTTCCTGCAGGCGGCGGTCGGCGGCGTGCTCATGGGGTTCGTGTACGCCCTGATCGCCGCCGGCCTCTCCCTCATCTTCGGCCTCATGGAGCTGGTCAATTTCGCCCACGGCGAGTTCCTCATGCTGGCCATGTATGTCGCCTTCTTTGCCTGGCTCCTCGGACGCCTCGATCCGGTCTTTTCCTTTCCGCTGGTCGCGCTGCTGCTCGGCGCGCTGGGCTGGACGACGTATCATGGGATCATCCGCTGGGTGCTGGGCGGTCCCATGCTGGCCCAGATCTTCGCCACCTTCGGCCTGGCCGTGTTCCTCCGCAGCGCCGCCCAGTACCTCTTCGGCGTGGACTTCCGCGTCATCACGGATCCTCTGCTGGGCGGCCGCGTGTCGCTGGCCGGTCTCTACGTGGGTCTCCCCCAACTGGCGGCCAGCGTAGCCGCGCTGGCGGCCTTCGGGGCCCTCTACCTCTTCCTCGCCCGCTCGGAGACCGGGCTCGCCCTGCAGGCCACCGCGCAGGACCGGCAGGCGGCCGCGCTGATGGGCATCGACACCGAGCGGATGTTCGCGCTGGGCTGGGCCGTCGGCAGCGCCTGCGTCGGCGTGGCCGGGGCGCTGCTCACGATGTTCTTCTATGTCTTCCCTGACGTGGGCGCGACCTTCGCCCTGCTCGCGTATGTGACGGTGGCCCTGGGCGGCTTCGGTAACGTGGCGGCCGCGCTGGTGGCCGGGGTGGCGGTGGGCCTGGTGGAAGCCTTCGCCGGCCTGCTCATCGAGCCGGCGCTCAAGTACGCGATCGTGTTTCTCCTCTACCTGGCCGTCGTGCTGTGGCGCCCGCAGGGACTGTTCGGTCGCTTTTGAGGCGCGCCGTCCCCAGCCTCCTGCTCGTCGGCGTCCTCCTGTTCCCCGTCGTCTTCACGACGCCCTTCCCCCGCCACGTCATGATCATGATCTTTCTCTACGGCGCCCTGGCCTCGGCCTGGAACATCCTGGCCGGCTACTGCGGGCAGATCTCGCTGGGCCACGCCGTGTTCTTCGGCATCGGCGCCTACACCTCCACGCTGCTCGCCCGCCATCTGGGGCTCACGCCCTGGCTGGGCATGGTGGCCGGAGCGCTGGTCGCGGTGGGGATGTCGCAGGCCATCGGGTACCCGGTCTTCCGCCTTCGCGGGCACTACTTCGCCATCGCGACCATCGCCGTGGGCGAGATCGTGCAGACCCTCGTGATCAATTGGGACTGGGCCGGCGGGGCTCGGGGGCTCTTCGTGCCCATCAAGCGGCCCGACAGCCTCTTGAACTTCCAGTTCCACGAGTCCAAGGCTGTCTACTACTTCATCGCGCTGGGGCTGCTCCTTGTCGCCCTGGGAGCCACGCGCTGGATCGAGCGGAGCCGGCGGGGCTACTATTTCCGCGCCATCCGCGAGGACCAGGAGGCGGCGGCGAGCCTGGGCGTGCCGGTGACCGGCGAGAAGCACTGGGCCATCGGCGTGTCCGCCGCGCTCACGGCGCTCGGCGGCACCTTCTACGCCCAGTACGTGCTCTTCATCGATCCGGAGTCGGTCTTCCCGCTGTCGCTCTCGATCCTGATCTGCCTGGTGGCCGTGCTGGGCGGCGTGGGAACGCTGTGGGGGCCGGTCGTGGGCGCCGCCGTCCTCGTCCCGCTCTCCGAGGGCACCCGGGTCTGGCTGGGCGGCGGCGGCAAGGCCCTCGATCTCCTCGTGTATGGGGCCCTGATCGTCCTCATCGCCGTCCTCCAGCCCGCCGGCCTGGTGGGCCTCGCGCGGGCCCGCCGGCCGCGCGCCGCAGATCGGGCATGACGGAACCACGTGCGCCGGAGAGACGGGCCGCACACCGGAGATCGGGCGTGACGGAGCCACGCGTGCCTAGAACAGGCCGCCCTCGCTCATATCCGAGCGCGCGGCACTCGCTACAATAATGCTGTCGGTCTCGGCGCTCACCAAGCGGTTCGGCGGCGTCATCGCCAACCGCGACATCTCCCTCGACGTGCGCCCGGGCGAGTTGGTCGGCGTCATCGGGCCCAACGGCGCTGGCAAGTCCACGCTGTTCGACCTCGTCACCGGTTTCACGCGCCCCGACGCCGGCCGGATCGTCCTGGACGGGCGCGACATCACGCGCCTGCCGCCCGAGCGAATCAGCCGGCTGGGCGTGGCCCGCACGTTCCAGAAGCTCCGTCCGTTCACCGGAATGACGACTCTGGAGAACGTGATGATCGGCGCGTTCCAGAAGACGGCGGACGTGGGCGCGGCGCGGCGAGCGGCCGAGGTGGCGCTCGGCCAGGTGGGTCTCGCCGACCGGGCCCACGCGCATGCGCGGGGGCTGTCGACCGGTCAGCGCAAGCGGTTGGAGCTGGCCCGGGCCCTGGCCACCGAGCCGCGCCTTCTCTTGCTGGACGAAGTGACCGGCGGGGTGGATCCGGGCGCGATCCCCGGGCTGGTGAGCCTCGTGCGCGATCTGCACACGCGCGGCCTCGCGCTTGTCGTCATCGAGCACAACATGCGCGTGATCATGGAGCTGGCCCAGCGGATCGTGGCCCTGCAGCAGGGCGAGGTGATCGCCGACGGTCCACCGGCCGAGATCCTCCGCAACCCGCGCGTCATCGACGCCTACCTGGGCCAGGCCTGGAGATGATCTTAGAGGCCAGCGGCGTGGACGTGCTGCTCGGCGACTACCAGGTCCTCTGGGGCGCTGGCCTCGAGGTGGGCCACGGAGAGATCGTCGCGCTGCTCGGGCCCAACGGGGCCGGTAAGTCAACCCTCATGAACACGATCTCCGGGCTGGTGCGCCCGCGCGCCGGCGAGATCGTCTTCGGAGGCCGACCCATCGCCGGCTGGCCGGCGCATCGGATCGTCCGCGAGGGGCTGAGTCACGTGCTGGAGCGGCGTCGCCTGTTCCCTCACCTGTCCGTCCATCAAAACGTTCTGCTCGGCGCCTACAGCCCGGCCGCCCGCCCGGGGCGAGACGCACAGCTCGCCCGGGTGCGACGACTCTTCCCTCTCATCGCCGAGCGGGCCGAGCAACTGGCCCATACGCTGTCCGGCGGCGAGCAACAGATGGTGGCCATCGCCCGCGGCCTCATGGCCCGCCCGCGCCTGCTCATGATCGACGAGCCGTTCCTGGGACTGGCACCCCGCATCGTGGAAGAGATCACCCAGGCGATCCGGGTCATCAACGGCGAGGGCGTGACCGTGCTCTTCATCGAGCAGAACGTCGAGCGCGCGCTGGGCATCGCCCATCGGGGCTACGTCATGGAGTCGGGGCGTACCGTGCTGGAGGGGCGGGCGGACGAGCTGCTGCGGTCGGTCGAGGTCCGGCGCGTCTTCCTCGGTGGCTGAGGCGGCTAGCGCGGCTTGAAGGCGGCCGGCAGCCGCTTGATCCCGTGGATGAAGTTCGACCGAAGCTTCTCCGGCTTGCCGGTGGCCTCGATGTCCGGAAGGCGGCGCAGCAGTTCGGTGAACATCACCACGATCTCCCGGCGGGCCAGGTGGGCGCCCAGGCAGAAGTGCGGGCCGCCCGTCCCAAAGCCGCCCTGGTCGTTCGGCTCGCGCGTGATGTCGAAGCGGTAGGGATCGGCGAAGTGCGTCTCGTCCCGGTTGGCGGAGACGTACCACATGGCCACCTTGTCGCTCCGGCGCATCTCGACCCCGGCGAAGGTGGTGTCACCCGTCACGGTGCGGCGCATGTGCAGGAGCGGACTGGCCCAGCGTACGATCTCCTCGGCCGCCGCCGTGGCCCGCCCGTCGAGGTCGTCCAGCCAGCGCCGCTTCTGGTCCGGGAACCGGGTGAGTGCCCAGAGGCCGTGGCTGATGGCGTTCCGCGTCGTCTCGTTACCGGCGGCGATCAGCAGCAGGAAGAACGGTCCGAGGTCCTGCGGGGCCATGGCCTCGCCGTCGACCTCGGCGTGCACGAGGGTGGTCGTGATGTCCTCCTGCGGATGCTCCAACCGGCTCCGGCCGAGCCACAGGCCGTACTCCCGCAACTCGGCGCCGGCCTCCAGCAGCGTGGCCTTGGTCCCGCCATACTCGCGGTCGCCACCGGCCAGGAGTCGGTTGGTGAGATCGAGCAGACGCGGGCGGTCGGTCTCGGGCACGCCCATCATGTCGCAGATGATGGCCACCGGGAGCACCGCGGCCACCTCGGAGACGAACTCGATCTCGCCTTTGGGGGCGATGGCGTCCACGATCTCGCGGGCTCGGCGCCGCACCGACTCTTCCGCCCGGGCGACCATCCGGGGCGTGAACCCCCGGTTGACGACCCCCCGGAGCTTCGTGTGCCGGGGCGGGTCGGTGGAGATCATGGACCGGATGGCGCCCAGCCGCTCCATGTCCTCGGGGTCCGTCATGACCTGGATTCCGAAGGCCGAGCTGAACGTCTCGTGGTCGCGGGTCGCCGCGGCGATGTCGTCGTAGCGGGTGAGCGACCAGAACCCCCGGCCGGAGTCGGGATGCTGGTGCCAGGTCACCGGCCGCTCGCGACGCAGCTTGGCCAGGGCGCCGTCCACGTCGTCCCGCAGCCAGAAGTCGAAGCTGGCGAGGTTGATCTCGTCGAGGCCGAGTGGCGTGGTTGGCGTCGGGATGGTGCTCATGCCACGCTCCTACCTCATTGGTTACACTGCGGTCAAGCCCCAGCGGAGGCCGGCGATGCGAGTGGTCGTCAACCACGATCTGTGCGAGGCCAACGCCGTGTGTATGCGGCTCGTGCCCGAAGTGTTCGACGTCCGGGACGACGAGCAACTCCACCTCAAGCAGGAGCGCCCGGCCGAGGCGCTCCGGGCCCGGGTGGAGGAGGCCGTCCGCCGCTGCCCGAAGCAGGCTCTCTCGATCACCGACGACTGAGCGCGGGCTCAGTGCGTCAGGTAGGCGTGGCGCACCACCTCGGAGCCGCGTAGCTCGAGGG
>JBOHPP010000231.1:0-6905 GCA_050731755.1 Candidatus Rokuibacteriota bacterium
AACAGGTTGCGCGGGCTAAGCCCGCGCTCGAACGGCGGTTACTCGGACGCGCTTCTACGAACGGTTCTCGAGATCAGACGCGCCGGGCGACGAGGCTCCGTCGCCCGGTGCGTAGCCGGCGCAGCGCATGACCGGCAGGCGTGGGTACTTCGGAAAGCGCGGGTCGCGCTCGCTGAGCGCGCAACGCCAGAAGGTCGAGCCACGCGCCGAGGTGACCGGGCGGGCGTGGCAACACTCCTGGCAGAGGCCGATCAGCGGCCTGTTCAGGCGGGCGCCCTGACCAGATCGAGGTAGTGCTTGAGGATCCGGGCGGTCGCGCCCCAGATCGTCTCACCTTGCCAGTCATAGAAGTACACGGGCCGCCGGACACCGTCGCGCTCCCAGTGCTCCACCCGGAGGCTTCGCGGATCGGTGAGGGCCGACCACGGCACCTCGAGGACCTTCTCGATCTCGTGGCCGTCGGGGCGCCAGACGACGGGCTCGCGCACGAGCCCCACCCAGGGCGTGATGATGAACTGGGTGGCGACGGTCTCGCTGTCGTCGAGCGCCCCCAGAGGCTCCACCGCCCGGCGAGGCAGGCCGATCTCCTCCTCGCACTCGCGGAGGGCCGCGTCGAGGAACGAGCCGTCGCCCTGACTGACGATCCCCCCCGGGAACGAGATCTGGCCTTTGTGGTGGGCCACCAGGTCCGTCCGCTTGGCGAAGACGAGGCAGGGCTCACCGCGGTCGACGATGGGGATGAGCACGGCGGCCTGCACCAGAACGCCACGCGGCACCACCCGGCGCGGGTGAGCGGCCAGGCGCGCGCGCGTGAGAGCGACCAGCTCATCGGTCGTCATCGGCTCCGCTCAGCGCGCCTTGAAGTTCGGCTTCCGCTTCTCGGCGAAGGCCTTCGGCCCCTCCGCCGCGTCCTCGGTGCCGCGCAGCGTTCCCGACAGAAACGCCTCCAGCCGCAGGCCGTCCGGCAACGGCAATGAGAGCCCGCGGAGCACCGCCTCCTTGGCGGCGCGCAGGGCCAGCGGGCCCCGCTCACACAGCGTCTCGGCCAGCGCGCGGGCCGCGGGCATCAGCTCGGGCTGCGGCACGATGCGATTGATGAGGCCGACGCGGAGCGCCTCCTGGGCGTCGATCGGCTCGGCGGTGAGGATCATCTCCATCGCCTTGGTGATCCCCACCGCGTGAGGCAGGCGCTGCGTGCCCCCCGCCCCCGGCATGATGGCCCAGCGGACCTCGGTCAGGCCGAAGCGAGCGTGCGCCGCGGCCAGGCGGAAGTCGCAGGCCAGGGCCTGCTCGAGGCCTCCGGCCAGGCAGAAGCCGTTGATGGCGGCGATCATCGGCTTCCCGATCTCGAGCCCGCGGGTGATGCCGCCGAGGCCGTAGACGTTGTGGGCGACCGGGTTGTAGCCGCGGCCGCCTCCGAACGCGGCCGGGATCATCTTCTTGAGGTCGGCGCCGGCGGAAAAGGCCTTGTCGCCGGCGCCGGTGAGGATGGCCACCCACGCGGTGTCGTCGTCCCGGAACCGGATCCAGGCTTCGACCAGCGCCTGGTGAGTCTCGGGGTCGATGGCGTTCATCGCCTCCGGACGGTTCATCGTGATGGTGACGACCTTGTCCTTCTGCTCGTACAGCACCGTCGACATGCCGGGCTCCTCTCGGGCGAGCCCTCCGGCCCGCGCGAACTTCACGACATGATAAAGCCGCCGTCCACATTGAGCGCCTGGCCGGTGATGGCCGCGGACTCCGGCAGGGCCAAGAAGACGGCGGCGTGGGCGATTTCCTCGGGCTCCACCATCCGGCGCAGCGCGGTCTGACGCTTGTAGTACCGCTCGAAGATCTCCTCGCCGGCCAGAGGGCCCGCCTTGGTCGATTGCATGCGGACGCCCATGCCGGCCCGCACGTAGCCGGGACAGACGGCGTTCACCGTGATCCCGCTCAGGCCCTGGGCCCCCAGCTCGGCGGCCAGCGCGCGCGTGAGCCCGATCACGCCGTGCTTGGAGGCGACGTAGGCGGTAATGAAGCCGTAGCCGCCGAACTTGCCCAGCACGGACGCCACCGTGACGATGCGGCCTTCCCGCTGCGCCATCATCGCCGGCAGCGCGGCGCGGATCGCCCGGTAGGTGCCGCCCAGATTCACGTCGATCACGCGCAGCCAGGCCGCCTCGTCCTGTTCGGCCAAGAGTCCCTGCCCGTCGATACCGGCGCAGGTCACCAGGACATCGAGCCGCCCGAAGTCGTCCACGGCCCGCCGGGCCAGAGCCGTCATGTCGTCGGCGCGGGCGACGTCGCCGGTCAGCGCGACGGCGCGCACGCCCGTGCCCTGCGCGAGAGCGGCGGCGGCCTCGAGGCTGTCGCACGCGGCCGCGAGATCGTTGAGGACCAGGTGAGCGCCCTCGCCGGCGAAGCCGGCGGCCACGGCGGCGCCGATGCCGCCGCCCGCCCCCGTGATCACCGCCACGCGATCCCGGAGGCGGGGAGCGGCGGGCATCTCAGACGAACCGCGCGGAGACGGAACCCAGGCGCGTGTAGGTGGCGCGCACGGTGTCGCCCTTGGCCGGCCTCAGCAGTTTGGAGATCGAGCCCGACATCACGACATCACCGGCCCGGAGACCGAGGCCCCGCACGCCGAGGTGGTTGGCCAACCAGGCCAGCGCGTTGAGCGGATTGCCCATGACCTCCGCCCCGGTATTGGTGGCGACAACGACATCATTGTGCTCGTACACGAGCCCCTCCAGCGCGAGGTCCAGCCCGGCGAGGGGGGTGATGGCCCCGCCCAGAACGATGGCGTTCGAGGCGGCGCCGTCGGCGATGATGTCGGTGCCGGTCGGCTTTCCGCTGTAGCGGAGGTCGGGCAGCTCCAGCGCGGGCAGCACTCCCTCGACCGCCAGCAGCGCCTGGGCCGGCGTCACACCGGGACCGGCCAGGTCCCGGCGCAGTAGAAAGGCGATCTCCGCCTCGACGATCAAGGTGACAAAGCGGGCGTACGGGATCTCGGCGCCGCTGGCGAACACGCCGGAGGCCAGCAGGAACCCACTGATGGGCTCCGGGTAGTTGAAAGCTTCCTGGAGGGCGCGGGTGGTGAAGGCGACTTTCCACCCGGCGATCCGCTCGCCGCGGGCGATCAGCGTCTCGCGGAGCCGGTCCTGGAGCTTATACGCGTCACCCGGCGCCAGTGCACGCTCCTCGCTGGGCGGCCGGTGCGGCTGCGGCGTATCGCGGCCCGCGATCAACTCCTTCACGTCCATGGTCGCTACCTCCTGGTCGGAACGCGGGCCAAGCGTAGCACAGCCCTCCGGGCCTACCGCGCCAGACGGCCGACGATGACCGCGCATACCGCGAAAACGGCGGCGGCCCCCGCCCCCAGCGCGATGTTCGGCCAAAAGGCGTCCACGGTGAGGCCCAGGGCGGTGAGCATCGTGAACAGGATGTTATTGACGATGTGGGCTGCCACCGCGGGCAGCGCGCTGCCCGCCTGCTCGGTGACGAGACCGAGCCAGAGCCCGAGCGCGAACGCCAGCACGGAGTGGATCAGCTCGAGGTCCACGTGCAGCACGCCGAAGGCCGCGCTCGTCGCCAACGCGGCCAGCCACGGGCGCCAGGAATCGCGCAGGGCCGTCTGCATGTATCCGCGGAAAAAAATCTCCTCGGCGGCTCCGGCCAGCACCCCGATCACCACCACCGATCCGAAGAGATCGGCGCCGGTGGCGCCGGTGAGGGCGTGGCGAATCGCCGCCATGGTGCCGCGATTGGCGAGGCCCAGGACCGCCACCACCGAGTCCAGGGTCTGGCCCAGGGCCAACGTACCTACCACCATCGCCGCCAAGCTCAGGCTGGTCTCCCGGCCCGGCCGAAGCCGCAGCCGCTCCGCATCCAGAGGCCGCGCGACCACGAGCAGCGTCACCACGAACGCGGTCGAGGAGGCCAGCCCACCGGCCAGCAGCCCGGGAAGCCCGAACGCGCCTTCCTGATCGGTGAGGTCGGGGTACAGCTCGCGCATGAGGGCCAGCGCGATCACGCTGAAGGTGACGAGGGCGGCCACGGCGAAGATGTAGGCGGCGAGCACGCGCCGGACGCGGGGATCGATCATCAGGCGCGAGTCCAGGCCGCCGCCGCGTCCCGCTCCTCAGCGCACCGGCGCCCGGCCCAGCGTGCTGGCGATCAGCTCGCGGAGTCGGTACTTCTGGACCTTGCCGCTGGGCGTCATCGGGAATTCGCTGACGATCTCCAGGCGCTCGGGCAGCTTGTGCCGGGCCAGGCCCTGGCCGTCGAGATAGCGAACGACTTCATCCAGCGTGATCGTCTGCCCCGGCCAGGGGATCACGAAGGCGCAGGCCCGCTCGACGAGTCGCGGGTCGGGCATCGCCACGATGGCCACGTTCTGGATCCGGGGATGCGCGAACAGGAGGTTCTCGATCTCGGCCACCGAGATGTTCTCGCCGCCCCGGATGATCACGTCCTTCGAGCGGCCGGTGATCGACACGTAACCGTCGGCGTCGAGGACCGCGCGATCGCCGGTCTTGAACCAGCCGTCGGCGGTGTGCGCCTCGCTGGTGAACTCTGGGCGCTTCCAGTACCCGACGAACTGCGAGTGGCCCCGCACCAGCAGGTCTCCCTCCGTCTTCGGCGGCAGCGCCCGCCCCTCTCCGTCGACCACGGCCAGCTCCATGCCCGGTACCGGCCGGCCGTCGGTGCCGAAGACTTTCTCGTCAGGGTCGTCGAGGCCGTTGCAGGTGACGAGGCCGTTCTCGGTCATCCCCCACCCCGCGGAGACGACGCAGCGCAAGGTCCGGCGCGCGTCCTGGACGAGCGTGCGTGGGATGGCGGCGCCCGCGGAGATGAACAGCCGCAAGGCCGCGAGGTCGCGTTGCCCGACGCCCCGCGCATACGCGAGGTCTTGCAGGAACGGCGTGGCGCCCATCGTATAGGTCACCCGCTCCAGTTCGATCAGCCGTGCGGCCTCTTCGGCGTTCCAGACGTCGAGCCAGACGCCCGTCGAGCCGAGCAGGAGCGTCAAGCCGTAGCCATAGAGGTAGCCCGTCTGGTGGCCGAAGGTCGAGGACATCAGGGCGACGTCGCTGTCGGCGAAGCCGAGTCGGTCGATCACCGGATGGATGATGGACAGCGACGTGTTCGCGGTGTGCATGACGCCCTTGGGCTCGCCCGTCGTGCCCGAGGTGAAGACGACCTCGGTCACTTGGTTGGGATCGGTCCCGGCCAGAGGCCGGCGTCCTTCCCGCGCCTCCCAGGCGGTGTCGGTGAGCCCGCTGAACGCCTGCATGCCAGGCGCCGCCGCGCCCCGACAGACGAAGACCTCCCGCAGCGCCGGCATCTCTGCCCGCAGGCCAGCGGCCAGCTCCACGTGATCGAAACCGCGGAAGCGTGCCGGGATCACGAAGACCTCGGCCGCGAGTGTCCGAAGGATGAATCGCAACTCGTTCGCCCGGTACGTCGGCGGGATGGGGTTGAGGATCGCGCCCAACCGCACCGCGGCCAGGGCCACGAGAATCCACTCGTTCCAGTTGGGCAGCTGACAGGAAATTACGGACCCCGGCCCCAGACCGGCGGCCTGTAGCCCGTAGGCGACACGCTCGACCTGTCGCGCCAGGCCTTCCCACGTGAGCCGGCCAACGCCATCCACGACCGCGACCTTGGCCGCTCTTTTCGTTGCCCAACGGTCGAGATAGCGGTCGAGGGTTTCGTTTCGCCACCAACCGGCCGCCGTCATCGCGTCCACACGCTGGGGGCTCATCGGGGCGTCGATCCGGCTCATTCTAACGGGGGCCGTGAGTCCGGCTCGCACCGTGGGTGGCCTGTTCGAGGCGCGTAGGGCTTCATTAAGCGTGCAGGGTATGGGCATGCCCGCCCCATGGCAAGATCCATCCGGTGTAAGAGTTGCAGGCTGGAGTCTCTACCCTGATCGGCCTCGTATTTGCACGACGCGAACCCGAGAGGGTTCGCGTGGTCGTCGAGAGACAGCCGGGATCGAGCAGCTATGCCGACGCGTTCGATCGAGCCCTGGACAAGGGAATCGTCCTGGACGCCGATGCGCGTATGTCGGCGACCGGAATCGACGTCCGCAGCTCCGGCGGGCTCGTCGTCACCGTCTACTCGGTGGTCACGATCTCCGACCCGGACGATCCTCGATGAGCGCCGACGACACGATTCGCCGGAAGATCGCCGCCGGGCTCCTCCCCTGCGAACGCTGCCAGGTGCTGTGGGCCGGACCCGGCACCGGCCGGCTCTGTGTCGCCTGCGATCTCCCCATCGGCGCCGACGCGACCGAGTACGAGTGCGACCAAGCCGACGGCACCGTGATCTACTTCCACTACGGATGCTATGTCCTGTGGGAGGCGGCGTGCCGCGAACTGGAGTCCGGTAGCGTCATTTAATTGGAGGGAGCAGCGGCCGCCCCCTCCAGACCTTTAAGTTGGAGGGGGTAGAGGCCACCCCCTCCAAACCTCCCCATCCCCGCGAGGTGTGACCACCCAGTGGTCCCTCCAAACCTCCCCATCCACGCGCGGTGTGACCACCCAGTGGCAACCACCCGCCCGGTGCCGTATCGTTGAGCCCGATCTATGTCCCCAGCCCCCCGCTTCGTCGGCAGCGAGGTCAAGCGTCTCGAGGACCCGCGCCTGATCCGCGGTCAAGCGCAGTACGTCGACGACCTGCAGCTCGCCGGCCTGGCGCACGGCTTCGTCCTACGCTCGCCCCACGCTCACGCGCGGATCGTCAGGATCGACACCTCCGAGGCC
The DNA here is from genome assembly GCA_050731755.1 of Candidatus Rokuibacteriota bacterium. GTDB lineage: Bacteria > Methylomirabilota > Methylomirabilia > Rokubacteriales > CSP1-6 > JBOHPP01. The sequence continues at coordinate 6,750 of JBOHPP010000231.1, forward strand.
GCCAAGCGGCCCGGCGTGTACATCGTGCTCACGGCCCGCGATCTGCAGGGCGCGACGAAGCCCAAGCCTCTCATCCTCGCGCCCCCGAACACGGTCAACCCGCCTCGGCTGGCTCTGGCCGAGGATCGCGTGCGCTTCGTCGGCGACCCCGTAGCG
>JBOHPP010000232.1:0-4690 GCA_050731755.1 Candidatus Rokuibacteriota bacterium
GCGCTGCTCTGGCCGGAGAACAGTCTCATCGCCTACCGCAACGCCCTGGCCCTGGGTGTGGACTACGTCGAGACCGACGTGCACCTGACGGCCGACGGCGACGTCGTCGTTCTCCACGATCCCACGCTGGAGCGCACCACCACCGGCAGGGGCGCGGTGCGCGAGGCCCGGCGCGCCGCGCTGGCCGGGATTCGGCTCAAGGCCGGCGACGGCAGCGCCACCGACGAGCCGGTTCCCACCCTCGCCCAGCTTCTCGACCTCCTCGGACCCGCACGGGCCGGGCTGCTGCTCGAGATCAAGGTGGACGACCGCCGCCAGCGCTACCCGGGCATCGAGGAGAAGGTCCTGGCCATGGTCCGGGAGCGGGGGCTGGGCGCGCGCACGCTGATGATGGCCTTCGAGCGCGACACCGTGCGTCGCGTGCGCGAGCTGGATCCCACGATGCGGACCGTGCTGCTGATCGGCCGCGGCCAGGTGGAGCGCGAGCGCGTGTGGCCGGCGGCGAGCGTGCGGTGGGCGGTCGGCCTGGGGGCCACCGCCGTCGGGTTCAACCACCGGCTGATCGACGCCGACGTCGTCGCCGCCGCGCGGCAGGCGGAGCTCGCGCTCGCCGCCTGGACGGTGAACGAGGAGGCCGACATCCGCCGGATCATCGGCCTGGGCGTCGACATCGTCATCAGCGACCGCCCCGATCTCGCACTCCGCGTGGCCGGCCGATGAGCGACCCCGTGTCCTCCAACACATGACCGCGCGCCGGTACGTCCTGGCCCTGGATCAAGGGACGTCGGGCTCGACGGCGCTCCTCGTCGACCCCGAGGGGAGGGTGCGCGCCCGCGGGTACGCCGAGTTGCCGCAGTACTATCCGCAGCCGGGGTGGGTCGAGCACGACCCGGACGAGATCTGGTCGACGATCGAACGGGCGGCGACCGCCGCCCTGAAGGACGGTCACGTCGCGAGCGCCGACGTGGCCGCCATCGGCATCACCAACCAGCGCGAGACCACCCTCCTGTGGGAGCGCTCGACGGGACGGCCGGTTCACCGGGCGATCGTCTGGCAGGACCGGCGCACCGCGGACCTCTGCGACCGCTGGCGCGCCGACGGCCATGAGCCGCTGGTGCGGGAGCGGACCGGTCTCGTGCTCGATGCCTATTTCTCCGGGACCAAGATTCGGTGGCTTCTCGATCATGTCCCCGGTGCGCGCCTCCGGGCCGGCCGCGGCGAGCTGGCGTTCGGGACTGTGGACTCCTGGCTGCTGTGGAAGCTCACGGCGGGACGCGTCCATGCCACTGACGTCACCAACGCCTCCCGCACGCTCTGCCTCGATCTGCGGGCGGTGGCCTGGGACGATGAGATGCTGGCGTTGCTCGGCATCCCGCGCGAGGTCCTGCCGCTCATCTCGCCTTCGTCGGGCATGCTCGGCGAGACCGGCGACCTCGGCTGGCTGTCGCCTGGCCTGCCGGTGGCCGGGATCGCCGGCGACCAGCAAGCGGCGCTCTTCGGCCAGGCCTGCCACGGGCCGGGCCAGGCCAAGAATACGTACGGGACGGGCTGCTTCGCGCTGCTCAACACCGGCCCGATCCCGGTTCGCTCGCACCAGGGGCTGCTCACGACCATCGCCTGGCAGATCGGCGGCCGCACGACCTACGCGCTGGAGGGCAGCGTGTTCATCGCCGGCGCCACCCTGCAGTGGCTGCGCGATGGGCTCGGCATCATCCGGCAGGCGGCGGAGAGTCAGGAGCTCGCCCAGTCCGTGCCCGACACCGGAGGCGTATACTTCGTCCCGGCGTTCGTGGGTCTGGGCGCGCCCTACTGGGATATGTACGCACGGGGGACGATCGTCGGGCTGACCCGGGGCACCACGCGGGCCCACCTCGCGCGCGCCGCGCTGGAGGCCATCGCCTACCAGAGCCGTGACGTGCTGGAGGTGATGACGAGCGAGGCCGGGCTGCGGCTGCCCGCCCTGCGGGTCGACGGCCTCGGTGCCGGCAACGACTTCCTCTGCCAGTTCCAGGCCGACATCCTGAACGTGCCGGTCGAGCGGCCGACGGTCATCGATACCACGGCCCTGGGGGCGGCCTACCTCGCGGGCCTGGGGGCCGGCGTTTGGAAGTCGCTCGACGCCGTAGGCCAGCACTGCGCGATCGAGCGCACCTTCACACCGACGATGGTCGAGGGCCCGCGAGCCGAGCTCTATGCGGGCTGGCGCCGGGCCGTAGAGCGGGCCAAGGGCTGGGCGACGGCCTGAGTCGCCCACCGAGACAAGGAGACGAGCATGCGACGAGTGGGAGTCCTCATCCTGGCCATGGTCCTCGGCCTGGCCGGCGCCGCGTCGGCCCAGACGCCCATCGAGAGCGAACTGGTGCTCATCACGCCGGTGTCGAAGTTCATCCACGACGCCGCGCTCAAAGCCTTCGCGGAATACGCCCGGGAGAAGTGGAACGTCACCGTCAAGACCAACGCGATCCCGGCCGGCACCCCCATCGCGTACGGTCGCATCGTGGAGTGGAAGGGCAAGCCGGAGGCCGACATTTTCTGGGGCGGTGAGTCGGCGCTGTTCGAGAAGCTGGTGGAGCAGAAGCTCCTGCAGAAGGTCGAGATCGCCCGCGAGCTGTGGGATTCGATCCCGGCCTCCATCGGCACGCCCAAACCCATTCCGCTCAAGGACCGGGAGGGCTACTGGGTGGGGACGGCGCTCGAGCCCTACGGCCTCGTGTATCACCCCACGAAGCTGCAGCGCCTGGGAGCCCCGGCGCCCAAGGAGTGGGACGACCTGCTGCACCCCAAGCTCCGCGGTGAGGTGGCTCAGTGCGCGCCCACTCGCTCGTCGTCGTCGAACGCCACCTACGAGGTCATCCTCTCCATGTACGGCGAGGACAAGGGCTGGGAGTGGCTGCGCAAGCTGGCCCAGAACACCGGCCACTTCACGGCGCGCAGCCGGGACGTGCCGAACGTCGTGGCCAAGGGCGAGTACGCGGCCGGCTTCGCCGTGCCCTCCTACATGGCGTTCGAGGAGAAGCTGGCGGGCTTCGATATCAAGTTCGTGGCTCCCCGCAACGCGTTCGTCACGCCGGAGCCCATGGCCATCCTGGCCGGCGCCCGCAACCCACGGGCGGCCCGAGCCTTCATCGAGTTCCTGCTCACCGAGCGCGGCCAGCGGGTATTCATGGAACGCGGCCTCTTTCCGATCACCCCCCGCTACAAGGTCCAGGGGGCGCCCGGGTCGACGGCCGAGCTGGCCGTGGAGTTCACCGGGGGCGTGCGCTCGTACTTCGAGCGCGAGGTCGCCAACGTCTACGACGAGGCGGTGGCCGCCAAGCGGTCGGAGGCGCTCAAGCAGAAGTATCGTTCGGACATCGAGGCCACCTGGAAGAAACCCTGAGGCCGGGCCCGAGATGATCAATCGGGGAGAAGAGCGGAGCCAGGCCGCTCCTCGAACAGGCCACCCCCGGAGCGAGCCGGGCCCGCGGCCCCCGCTACAACAGTGAAAATCGCGCTGCGCGATGTCGTCAAGCGCTTCGGGGCCGTCACCGCTGTCGATCGGGCCACGCTCGAGATCGGCGACGGCGAGCTGTTCACGCTGCTGGGGCCGTCGGGTTGCGGCAAGACCACGCTGCTCAGGCTGGTCGCCGGCTTCTGGGCGGCCGACGCCGGCGAGATCTGGTTCGGGCAGCGGCGGGTGGACGGGCTGCCACCCTACGAGCGCAACATCGGCATGGTCTTCCAGAACTACGCACTGTGGCCCCACATGACGGTGCGCGCCAACATCACCTATGGCCTCCGCATCCGCCGCTTGGTCCGCGCGGAGATCGACCGCCGGTTCGTCGAGGGGCTCCGCAAAGTGAATCTGCTGGGTCTGGAGGATCGCTACCCCGGTCAGCTCTCGGGCGGGCAGCAGCAACGCGTGGCCCTGGCCCGAGCCCTCGTGCTCAACCCCGACATCCTCCTCCTCGACGAGCCGCTGTCCAACCTCGATGCCAAGATCCGTGTGCAAGTGCGGGCGGAGATCCGGAAGCTTCAGAAGGAGCTGGGGATCACCACCGTCTACGTGACCCACGACCAGGAGGAGGCGCTGTCGCTGTCCGATCGGGTGGCGGTGATGCGCGAGGGCCGGATCTTGCAAACGGCCACGCCCAAGCACCTCTACGAGCGGCCGGCGACGCGATTCGTGGCCGACTTCGTCGGCGTGAACAACTTCCTGGCCGGGGTCTGCCGCGAGGCGGCCGACGGCCGGGTGGTGGTGGACACCGCGCTGGGCCTCGTGCGCGGCCGGACGGGCGCGGTCGTGCGTCCGGGTGAGCCGTGCGTAGTGGCGGTGCGGCCCGAGAACATCGCGTTGGGGCCGGGCGGCGAGAACGTCTGTCCAGGGCGAATCGTGTTCGCCGCCTACCTCGGCAGCACGCTGCGCTACGACGTCGAGACGACCGCCGGCCCGCTGCTGAAGGTCGACGTGCGCGATCCCTGGCACCACGAGCTCTTGGCCCCCGGCGCCGGGGTAACCCTCTCCTTTCCCGCTTCGGCCGCCCTCACCCTGGCTGATGAGTAACGTCGATGAAGTTGGAGGGGGCCGCGGCCGCCCCCTCCAGATCATCATATTGGAGGGGGTAGCGGCCACCCCCTCCAAACCTCCCCGTTTGCGCCCGGTGCGACGACCATCCCCCTCCAGACCTCCCCGTTTGCGCCAGGTGCGACC
>JBOHPP010000233.1:0-14332 GCA_050731755.1 Candidatus Rokuibacteriota bacterium
GGCCGTGGCTCCGCCGCCGCGCGGCCGCGCGGCGCTCGCCCGCTGGCGCGCCGGCTGGGAGCTGGATCGTGAAACGGTCTGACGGCGTCGCGACCTACCTCTATTGCCTCGTACAGGCCCCAAGAGCGCCTTCGCCGGCGAAGGCTCCCCGGGGGTTGGCGGGCACCGGGCCGGTGCGCGTGATCGACGCCGGCCAGGGGCTCTGGCTCGTGGTGGCCGACGCGCCTCTCAGCCGCTACGGGACCGCGCCCATCGAACACGGGCTCAAGGACCTGCGCTGGGTCTCGGCCTGCGCGATGGGACACGAGGGCGTGGTCGAGCACTTCGCCCGGGGCGCCACCGTGATCCCGATGAAGCTCTTCACGCTCTTCGCTGCCGACGAGCGCGCGGTGGGCCACGTCCGCCGGGCGCGGCGGCGGCTCGACCGGATGGTCGCCCGGGTGAGCGGCCGGCAAGAATGGGGCGTGCGCCTCACCCTCGACGAAGCCCGCGCGCTGCGTGGAGGCGTCCGGCCGGGCCGCGACGGCCGCGCCGCCCGATCCGGCACTCAATTCCTCCTTCGCAAGCGCGAACAGCGTGACGCGGTCCGCCGCCTGCGCGTGCAGGCCCGTGCGGATGCCGACCGGCTCTTCGAGCGGCTGGCCCGGCTGGCCGATGACGCCCGGCGACAGACCCCGGCCCAGAGTGCGAATGGCGTCCGCTTGCTCCTCGATGCCGCCTTCCTCGTTCGGACGGGCCGGGCGGCGGCGTTCCGGGCCGCCGGCGCGCGGCTCGGACACCGTCTTGCCGGCGGCGGGTATGCGCTCACGCTCAGCGGGCCGTGGCCGCCCTACACGTTCGTCGCGGAGCCGGCGTGAAGCGGCCGCCGCGTTCCACGCTCCAGAAGGTCCTCGACGACGCCGACGCCACCGTCCTCGACCTCGTCGACAACGTCCTGACCAAGGGCGTCGTCATCGAAGGCGAGGTGGTCCTGGGCCTCGCCGGTGTGGATCTCGTCTACCTCCGGCTCTCGGCCCTGCTCTGCGCCGCCGATCGCGTACTGCCCGCGCATCAGGCTCGGCCGGTGGGGCGGAGGCCGGCGTCGTGAGCGCGCTCTACGTCTACGCGCTGCTCGGCCAGCCTCCGGCCGGCGGGCTCGGCCGCGGGCTCGCCGGGGAGCCGCTGCGGCTCCTGCGCTGCGGCCCGCTGTTGGCGGTGGCCGGGACGGTGGCGAACGCTCCGGCCATCGACGCGACATCGCTGCGCGGGCACGACCGCACCGTGCGCCGCCTGACCGACATGGTCGACGCGGTGCTGCCAGTCCGCTTCTGCACGCTCGTCGACGACGAGGCCGCGCTGGCCGGTCTGCTGGCTCCGCAGACCGCCGAGCTCGGCGAGGCCCTGGCCCTGGTGGGCGGGCGCGAGCAGATGACGCTCAGGCTCTACGGCGCGGGACTGGCAGCCGCCGCGGCCGCGCGGGAGCCCGACGCGGAGGCGGAAGGCCCCGGCGCCCGCTACCTCGACGAGCGCCTCCGGGAACAGCGTCGTCTCCATTCGACACCGGAGATCGAGGCCATCCGGCGAGCGCTCGGGACGTTGGTGCTCGCCGAGCGGATCGAGCGGGTGGACACGCCGCCGCTGCTCGCCAGTCTCTACCACCTGATCGAGCGCGGTGCCGGCCCGCGGTACCTGGCGGCGCTGGAGGCCGCGCGGGCTGAGCTCGGGGCCATCGTCGCCCGCCCGAGCGGTCCGTGGCCGCCCTATGCCTTCGCGCCGGGGGCGGTCCGGTGAAGCGCAGACCGAGGCGGCGGTCGGCGGGCGCCGTGCGCGTGCGCGAGCTGGACGCGCTCCGCACGCAGCTCGAGCGCCGCACGGCGGCCAAGGCGGCGCGCTGGAACGCCGATCCCGAGGAGGTGCAGCGCTCCGTTGCCCGTCTCGTCCTCACGCTGGTGGAGTTTCTGCGCAGGCTCTTCGAGAGGCAGGCGCTCCGGCGGCTGGAGGCCGGGACGTTGACGCCGGAGGAGACGGAGGCGCTGGGCCAGGCGCTGATGCGCCTGGAGGCGACCATCCGCGACATCGCCAGCCGCTTCGGGCTGGACCCGAAGGAGCTGAACCTCGACCTGGGTCCTCTCGGCCGGCTGGCCTAGGGGCCCGGAACCTCCACCGGTGCCCGCGAGTAGTACAGTTGCCCGAAACTCCATCCCACAAGGAGCGGCTATGCGAACACGAAAGGCGGCAATCGGGGTCGCGCTGCTGGGCGTCGTGCTGGCCCTGGGGCGCCCGGTCGGGGCGCTCGAGGTCGGCCAGAAAGCGCCGGACTTCACCCTGCCGGCGCCCGGCGGCAAGCAGGTCAAGCTGGCCGACCTGCTAGGCAAGGGGCCGGTGGTCCTCTACACGCTGATTCAGGCCTTCACCAAGGCCTGAACGGAGGAAATCATGGGCTTCGAGGCGGCCCTGCCGCAGTTCGAGGCCCTGGGCGCCCAGGTGGTGGGCGTCAGCTCAGATCACGTGGCCACGCTGGAAGCGTTCACCAAACAGAACAACGTGAAGCACCTCCTGCTCAGCGACTTTCGCCGCCAGATGCTGCCGGCGTACGACGCGCTGGTGACTGACGAGAAGAGCCCGATCTATCGGTACTCCAAGCGCGCCTACTTCGTTCTTGACCGCAACGGCACCGTGAAGTACGTGAAGGTCATGCAGAACCCGCTCGACCTGCTCAAAGCCGAGGAGGTCCTCAGGGCCGTGAAGGAATCCGGCGCGTCATGAGGGGCCTGGCGGCGGCCCTCGCCTTCCTGGCGGTGACGGCCGCCGCCCCGCCCGACTTCGCTAGCGTCGGCTTTCAGCCGTACCAGCCCCCCAAGCCCGCGCCCGCCTTCGCGCTCCCGGACCTGGAGGGCAAGCGGCGAACGCTCGCCGACTATCGAGGCAAGGTCGTCCTGCTCTTCTTCTGGGCGACATGGTGACCGACCTGTCGAGAGGAGTTGCCTCTCGTCAACCGGCTCTACGACGAATTCAAGGACCGCGGCCTTCAGGTCGTGCTCATCGACTTCCGGGAGCCGCAGGACCTGGTGCGGCGGGTGGTCAAGGAGCGCGGGTACACGGCGCCGGTGCTGCTGGACCAGAGCGGCGAGGTGACCGGCGTCGCGTATGGCGTGTTCGGGCCGCCCACGATGTACTTCGTCGACCGTGAGGGCCGGCTGCTCGCCCGCGGCGTCGGCCCGCGCGACTGGACCTCGCCCGCCATGCGAGCCCTCCTGGCCGACATCCTTGGCCCTCCGGCGCCTGGCCGGGGCACCCCCGCCCGCACCCCGCGCTAACCCTCTCTCGGGAGATCTGGGTAAAAGTTTTCCTCTTGCCCGGGCATCGCGTGAGATAGACACTCAAGACGCGTCCGGCCCGAGATGGGAACGTGTCCCGCCCATTTGGGCTGGAGTGCACGGAGCCTATGCGAGACACCGACAGCCCCCACAACCCCACCGTCGCTGACGACTGCCTCCGCGGCGGCGGCGAAATGGGGGCGCTCATGCGGTCCCTGGACTGGTCGCAGACGCCACTCGGACCGGCGAGCCGGTGGCCGCAGAGTCTTCGGTCCGCGGTCAGCATCCTGCTCCCCTCGAAGGCCCAGATCGTCCTGTTCTGGGGCCCGGACCTCATCGCGCTCTACAACGACGCCTACCGGCCGGTGTTCGGGGCCAAGCATCCGTGGGCGCTCGGTCAGCCGGCGCGGGAGTGCTGGCGGGAAGTCTGGGGCGTCCTCAGGCCACTATTCGAGGGGGTGATGCGAACCGGGGAAGCCTTCTGGGCGCAAGATCACCCCTTCTACCTCGAGCGCCACCGCTACTCAGAGGAGACGTACTTCGACGTCTCCTACGATCCCGTGCGCGACGAGACCGGCTGCGTCGGCGGCGTGTTCTGCATCGTCAGCGAGACGACCGGCCGTGTGCTGGGCGAGCGCCGGCTACGGACCCTCCGCGAACTCGGAGCCGGAACGGCCCTCAAGTCGGACGACGAGGTGTGTCATCAGGCTGCCGCCGTTCTGGCCCAGAACCCCGCCGATGTGCCGTTCGCACTGCTGTTCCTCCTCGAGGAGTCGGGACGAGTGGCGCGGCTCGTGGACGTGGCCGGCGTGCCTCGCCAGGCCGTCGAGGCCGCGAAGGAGGTTGACCTGAACTCTGCTACCCCGGCGGCGGTGGCGCTCCGTATGGGGATCGCGGCCGAGACACCGTCGGATGCGTTCGTGGCTGCGTCGCCACCGACGGCCTCGCCGGAGCGCGTCCTCGTGCTTCCCCTGCTCTCGGGAGTCCAGCCGGCCGGCTTCCTGGTGGCCGGCGTCAGCCGCCACCTGGCGCTCAGCGGCCACTACCGTGACTTCTTCGATCTGGTCGCCGACCGCGTGTCCACTGCGATCGCCGGCGTGCGGGCGTACGACGAGGAGCGCCGGCGGGCGGAGGCCCTGGCCGAGCTGGATCGCGCCAAGACCGCGTTCTTCTCGAACGTCAGCCACGAGTTCCGCACCCCGCTCACGCTCCTGCTGGGGCCTCTCGAAGAGTTGTTGGAGCCTGGCAGACTCTCGGGCGGAGAGCGCGAGGTTGTGGAGCTGGCCCATCGGAACGGCCTCCGCCTGCTCCGCCTGGTGAACACTCTCCTGGACTTCTCCCGGATCGAGGCCGGGCGCGTGGAGGCCGTGTACGAACCAACGGATCTTGCCCACTCCACCGCCGAGTTGGCCAGTGTCTTCCGATCAGCCGTCGAGCGGGCCGGTCTCCGTCTCGTCGTGGACTGTCCGCCGCTGCCCCACCCCACCTACGTGGACCGGGAGATGTGGGAAAAGATCGTCCTCAACCTTCTCTCCAACGCCTTCAAGTTCACGTTCGCGGGCGAGATCACTGTGACCCTCCGGGCTCAAGAGGGTCATGCGATCCTCGAGGTGCGCGACACGGGCATCGGGATCGCCCCCGCCGAGCTGCCCAACGTCTTCCAGCGATTTCACCGCGTGCGCGGGGCCCGGTCGCGGACTCACGAAGGGACCGGCATCGGCCTGGCCCTCGTTCAGGAACTGGTGAGGCTCCACGGCGGGACCATCGAGGTCCAAAGTGAAGTAGACCGCGGGACGAGCTTCACCGTCGGGATCCCCTTCGGGAGGGCGCACCTGGCGGCCAAGCGCATCGGTGCCAAGCGCACGCTCAGCTCGACCGCCCTGGGAGCCGTGCCGTTCGTGGAGAAGGTGCTCCGGTGGCTTCCGGCCGAAGCGACGCCAACGCCGAGTGACGCGGCTCCGCCGGTCGGCACTATCTCGACCCACGGGGCTCGCGTGCTCGTGGCCGACGACAACGCCGATATGCGGGAGTACGTGACGCGCTTGCTGAGCGCCTACTGGGTCGTGGACGCTGTGCCTGAAGGCGTGGCGGCCCTGACTCGCGCACGTGAGCACCCTCCGGATCTGGTGCTCGCCGACGTGATGATGCCCGGCCTCGACGGTTTCCAGCTGCTTCGCGCCCTGCGGGACGACCCGGCGTTGCGCACGGTGCCGGTCGTCCTTCTCTCCGCCCGCGCCGGGGAAGAATCGCGGGTCGAGGGGCTGGAGGCCGGCGCCGACGACTATCTGGTCAAGCCCTTCTCGTCTCGCGAGCTGATCGCGCGCGTGAACGCACATTTGCAGATGGCTCGTCTGCGCGACGAGGCCGCCCGCGCCACCGAGGCGGCTCGGGCGGAGGCCGAGGCGGCCAATCGGCTCAAGGACGAGTTTCTGGCGGTCCTGTCGCACGAGCTGCGGACACCGCTGACGGCCATCCTGGGCTGGGCCCGGATGCTCCGGACGAGTTCGGCCGATGCCTCCATGGTGCAGCGGGGTCTGGAGATCATCGAACGAAATGGCCGGCTCCAGACTCGGCTCATCGAAGACCTCCTCGACGTCTCCCGCATCGTCAGTGGCAAGTTGACCCTGGAGCGGAAACCGGTCGATCCCCGGCCGGTGATCGAGTCCGCCATCGAAGCCATCCGCCCGACCGCCGAGGTCCGGGAGGTTCAGATCGACTTCCCGACCTGTCTGACGGCCGGTGCGGTGTCTGGGGATGCGGCCCGCCTCCAGCAGGTCGTCGGCAACCTTCTGTCCAATGCCGTGAAGTTCTCGCCGACCGGCGGCCACGTCGAGGTCCGTCTGGAACGAGCCGGGGATGCCGTCCGCATCAGCGTCACCGACAAGGGCGAGGGCATTCGTCCCGAGATCCTGCCTCACATCTTCGACCGGTTCTGGCAGGGCGAGCGGGGTACCACGCGGCGGCACAGCGGCCTTGGACTCGGCCTGGCCATCGCGCGACAGTTGACCGAGCTGCACGGCGGAACCATCCGGGCCGAGAGTGCGGGCGAGAAGAAGGGTGCGACGTTTACGATCACCTTACCGTTGATGCACCGAGGATCTCCGCCGGTGCACAGAGAAAGGGACGACGGTGCGAGTCAGCTGGCTTCGCTCGCGGGCATTCGTATCCTGGTGGTGGACGCCATGCCCGACGCGCGGGACGTGCTGGCCACGATCCTACGACAGCGTGGGGCCGACGTCGCGGCGGTGGGTTCTGTGAACGAGGCGCTCGAGGTGCTGACCGCTGCCCCCTGTGATGTCCTCATCGCAGACATTGCGATGCCCGGCGACGACGGCTACCAGCTGATCCGAAGAATCCGCGGGCTGGGCGCGGGGCGCAGTCAGATCTCCGCGGTCGCGGTCACGGCGCACGCCGGACATGCGGATCGCGCGCGGGCACTGGCCGCCGGGTACACCCAGCACGTGACCAAGCCCGTGGACCCGGCTGAACTGTGCCGGGTCGTGGCCCACCTGACCGGTCGCGGTAGCCGAGAACCCTGACGTCGGCCGATCCGTCCCGATAGTCAGATCGCGAGAGCGTCGCCGCCGTGGACGGTGCCGGCAGTGATCACCCACCCCTGTCCCGAATGATCATCGGGCTGCGTTCTCTGGTCGCGGTTGGTTCCGTTCTCTTCCTGCCGTCCGGGGCCCAGGCCGGCCCCGTGGCGGTCCGCCACCTCGAGGGCCCGGCCTACGGGATTCTCGTCCTCACCTCGACCGCCGGCAGGCTGCTCGCCCACGGCGAGTCGATCCAGACGGTCCGAGGCCACCACGTGGACAGCCGGCTCGTCTTTCGGTTCAAGGACGGGTCACTCTTCGATGAGCGAGTGCTCTTCTCCCAGGAAAAGGTCTTCAGCCTCACTAGCTACCGGCTCGTGCAGCGGGGCCCGGCGTTCCCGAGCAGCGCCGACGTCGCGTTCCAGCGCGGCCCCGGACAGTACCGTGCCCGGATCCGGGACAAGCCCGACGGCGATGACGAGATCGTGGAGGGTCGGCAGGAACTGCCAGCCGACATGTATAACGCCTCCTGAAGATGCAGTTCCTTCCCGAAGGCGAAGATGACTTTTTCGTCGGTCCCACCAGCCGAAAGGCAACGCGCTTCCTGGTCAAGCTCGAGCTCGGCGGCATGCTGGGCGTCCTCGCCTCGGTCGTGGGCAAAGAGCCGCCCGACCTCCGCTACTGGATCGCCCGGGGACCCGTGCCGGCCTTCACGAAGTTCGAGGGGCCGTTCTTCCTCAACGGACCGATCTGGCGGATCGAGTTGACCGGTCCCCGGTGGCCCCAGGACCGCAAGGGCCAGCGATGAAACGGCCGCCGGGAACCCGGCCCGCGGCGATTCTCGATATAATCCCGGCCGGGATCGGGCTCTCGAAGGGCGTGCGGCTCGTTTCCGGTTCGGGGAGGATTTCGTGATGGCGCGGATACTCGTCGTCGAGGACGCGGCGGCCGAGCGGAAGGCGCTCACTCAGCTCCTCGAGCAATGGGGCTACGAGGTCGTCGCGGCCTCGAGCGCCGAGGAGGCCATCAAGCTTGCCGAGACAGAGTCGCCCGCGGTGGTGCTCTCTGACCTGGTCCTGCCGGAGATGGATGGTCTTGCCCTTCTGGAGGCCCTCCACGCGATCGGGGTTCGGCCGGCTGTCCTGCTCATGACGGGCCACGCGAGCATCGAAAGCGCGGTCAAGGCGATGCGCCAGGGCGCCTTCGACTATCTGACCAAGCCGGTTGACCCGGTGCGCCTCGGCGTCCTGCTCGAGAAGGCGATCGCCCAGGAATCCCTCACCCGGGAGGTGCACCTGCTCCGGCGGCAGCTTCGTCAGCAGGGTGGCTTCGGCCGGCTCATCGGGAACTCGAAGCGGATGCAGGAGGTCTATCGCTGGATCGAACTCTCGGCGACCAGCAGCGCGTCGGTCTTCATCCACGGTGAAAGCGGGACCGGGAAGGAGCTCGTGGCCCGGACGATTCACGACCTCTCGGCGCGCGCCGCCAAGCCGTTCGTGGCCCTCAACTGCGCGGCCATCCCCGAAAGCCTCATCGAGAGTGAGCTCTTCGGCCACGAGCACGGCGCATTCACCGGGGCGCACGAGCGGCGCGCGGGATGCTTCGAATTGGCCCACCAGGGGACCGTGTTCCTGGATGAGATCGCCGAGATGGAAGTCTCGACCCAGGCCAAGCTTCTCCGGGTCCTGCAAGATGGCACCTTCCGTCGTGTCGGGGGAAAGACCGAGATCAGCGTCGACGTCAGGATCATCGCCGCCACGAACCGGGTCCCGACCGAGGCGGTGAGTGCCAAGCAGCTCCGGGAGGATCTCTTCTACCGCCTGAACGTCTTTTCCATCCCGCTTCCACTGCTGCGTGAGCGGCCGGAGGACATCACCCTTCTCTGCGAAACCTTCATCGATGAGTTCAACCGCAACGACCAGTTAGAGCTGCTGGGAGTCGAAACCGAGGCTCTGCGGGCGCTCGAGCAGTACGCGTGGCCCGGCAACATCCGGGAGCTCAGAAACGTCGTGCAGCGGGCGGCCGTCATCACGCGGCGTGGCATGATCCCGCTCTCCAACCTCCCCGATTCGGTCACCCGCGGAGAGACTCCTCGACCGGTTCAGCACCGTCCGCGCTCGTTCGACGAGCTGGAGCAACAGCTCATCACGCGGGCCCTCGAGGACCATGGGGGCGACCAGCGACAAGCGGCGGCCCGGATGGGGTTGAGCCTTGCCACGTTCAAGGAGAAGCTCGCCAAGCGGCGGGTGCCGCCCCCGCCGAGCTAAATCGCGATGGCGTAACCGTCGCGGCGCGGGTCGGCGCCCCCCATGAGCGCGCCCGACTCCGGGTCGCGCATGATGCCCTGACCTCCGCCCACCACCCACGACCAGTCGTCGAGGACGTTGACCTGGTGCCCGCGGCGACCCAATTCGGCGCGGATCTCAGGGGCGATCCGGGCCTCGCCGTCCACTAGCCGATCCCGGTAGACGCGCACGCGCGGCGCCTCGATCGCCTCCTGGATGTTCATCCCGAACTCCAGCACGTTGAGGATCATCTGAGGCGTGGTTTGTAATATTCCGTACGAGCCCGGCGTGCCGATCGACATGAAGAAGGCGCCGTCGCGGAAGACCTGAGTCGGCGACATCATCGTGCCGGCCTGACGGCCCGGACGGAGTCGATTCGGGCTGTCCGGGTGGAGATCCATCCACTTGAGCATGTTGTTGAGCACGATGCCGGTGCCGGGGATGGCGACGCCGGAGCCAAAGGGCTGCCCCAGCGTCTGAGTCACACTGGCGACGGTCCCGGCGGCGTCGGCGCAGGCGAAGTGCGTGGTGGATTCATCGGCGAACTTCGCCGGGTGGCCGGCCAGGATCTGCCCGGGCAGCCTCGCCGGGTCGAACCGCTCGCCTTCGCTGATCCCGGCCCGGCGAGGGTCCATGCGCTCGCGTTGTGCGGCGGCGTAGCGCTTGGCCACCAGGCCGGCGATGGGAACGTCCGGGCCGTAGGCGTAGGCGAGACGGTCGGCGTTGGCCAGCTTCACCGCCTCGATGACGTGGTGCAGGTACTCGGCGCTGTTGTGGCCCCAGCCGCGCAGGTCGTGGCCCTCGAGGATGTTCAGCGTCTGGAGGTATTGGAACGCCGAAAACGGCGGCGGCACCGTGGCCAGTTCCGTCCCCTTGAAGGGCATCGTGAGCGGGGCGCGCCACTCGGGGCGAAAGGCAGCCAGGTCCGACTCGGCCAGCCAGCCGCCGGCCTCGGCCAGGGCTCGGACGATCGCGCGCGCGATAGGTCCGCGGTAGAAGGCCGCGGCGCCGCCCTCCGCGACCTGCCGATAGGTAGCGGCCAGCTCCTTCTGCACGAGGACACGTCCCGGGCGCGGCCCGCCGTTGCCGAGATAGAGGCGCTGAGCCTCGGCCGAGCGGCCGAGCGTGGCGCGGGCCTTCTCGAAGAAGTCGACGTTCTTCCAGGTCAGCGGCGCGCCCTCCTCGGCCAGGCGGATCGCGGGAGCGAACACCGCCGTCCGGTCCATGGTGCCGAAGCGGTCGAGGGCGGCGAGCCAGCCGCCGAGGTTGCCCGGGGTCACGCACGACCGGGGGCCGGCCTCGAGGTCGGCGGCCGTGGCCCGCCCGGCGTCGGCGGCCGCCGGGACGCGCCCGATGAAGTCGAGCACGTGGCATTCCCGCGTGCGCGCCGACGAGATCACCATGAGCCCGATGCCGCCGATGCTTGACATGAACGGCTCGACCACGTTGAGCGTGGCCGCAACCGCCACCGCCGCGTCCACCGCGTTGCCGCCCTGCAGCAGCATCTCGATTCCTGCCATCGAGGCCAGCGGGTGCGCGGAGGCGACGACGCCGCGGCGTCCCATGACCACCGGCCGGTACGCGCTCCGATGAGGTGGCATCCCTCGCTCCTTGTCTTCTGGGCTCAGTCCCGGACGATGGCGATCCGCCCGCCGGCGGGAGGCCCGACCGGGCTTGTCTGCGCGATCGCCTCCCGCATGGTGTCGGTGACCGGCATGCGGGTCACGCCAGTGCGGTTGTCGAGCATCCTATACCCGTCGCCGCCTGCGTAGACGAAGTCCACGGTGGCGGCCGTGTACTCGCGGTCGTTGGCGGCGATCGGCGTCCCGTCGGTCAGCATCACCTCCACCACCCGGCGACCGGACGGTTGCCGCGGGTCGAAGCGGAAGCGAAAGCCGGAGACCTGCAGGAAGCGCCCGTCCTCACCGGCGAAGCCGCCGCCGACCATCGTGCCGGCGGCCACGCTGTGCTCCAGCGCCTGCCACAGCGTGCGCCCGGTGAGTTGGAACGTGACCGCGACGTTGCCAAACGGCAGGACGGCGTGGACGTCGCCGGCGACCACGTCCCACGGGGGGCCGGACCGGTAGCCGGCAATCGGGCGGCGCAACGCGAAGTCGGCAGGTCGGTAGCTCGAGGGCAAGTCGTCACGGACGCCGCCGGAGTTGACGAACGCGAGCTGGGTGCCATAGGCCGCGCGCAAGGCGTCGGCCACCGCGCTGCCCAGCGGGGACTCCAGCGGGCCCGCGCGGCGAACGACCACGGCGGTCTCGCCCACCTTATGGTCGAACAACGGCTGGACCTGCGCCCGGTAGCCCTCGAGTTGGGCGTGAAGCGCGGCGTCCGGAGTGATCGCGTCGGCCCACGGCCGCCGGTGGGCCGCCGACTTCCGTGTCACGGCGCGACGCCCGACGTCGACATCGACGTCGATGACGTGGTACTGGACACCCTTGGACCGGCTCTGCACCACCAGCACGTCACCGACCTGGGCGTTGACGGTCACGTCGGTGTGGTCGCCGACGAGGACCTCGACACCGCGGAGCGCGCGGGCCAGCTCGCCCAGCCGGCCCAGGGGCGTGCCGTCCGGCGCGACCGCCGTGGCGCCGACGTGGGCGAGCACGACGACGACGTGGGCGCCCTGATGCCGGAGCCGCGCCGCCTGCGCATTTGCCGCCGGCGCCGGATCGAGGAACCGGTAGTCGCCCGCTCGGCCGGGACCGATCAAGGTCGGCACATCGGGATTGGTGACGCCGACGAGGCCGACCCGCACGCCGTTGAGCACGACGATCTGGCCCGGGGGCACCAGCGTCGAGCCGTCGGGGGCCACCACGTTGGCCGACAGGTAGGGAAAGCGGGCCAGGCCGAGGAGATTGCGCAGTCGGGTCAGGCCGTGATCGAAGTTGTGGTTGCCCAGGGTATCGGCGCCGACGCCGAGCGCGTTCTGCGCTTCCACGGCCGGAACGTCCTCCAGAAACGCGGAGACCGGCGGCGTGGCGCCGAAGGAGTCGCCGGCCATGACGACCAGCGTGCCCTCGGGGTTGCGCGCGCGCTCGCGGTCGAAGTAGCCCTTGAGCGCGGCGGCTCCGCCTGCGGGCCGGGGCGGGCCGTCCACGATGACGGTGATCGGCTCGAGCTGACCGTGCCAGTCGCTCACGCCCACGAGCGTCACGCGCCGGACATCGGCGCCCGGCCCCGCCGGACGCGTGCACGCCGCCAGCGCCAAGGTGAACAGCACGAGCAGGCGGAGGGCGAGGCGGCCCGGGATCACTGGCGACAGTGTAGCGAAGAACGGCGGCAGCGGCGCGGCGGGGGCGCCGATGCCTATGTCAGGAACAAGGCGAGGAAGTGATCGATGAGGATCGCTTCATGGCCCGAGGGCACGCCGCGCCGCCAGCGCCGCCTCGATGCTGCCGGCGAGGTACGCCAGGTCCACGGGCTTGATGACGTAGTCGAACGCTCCCAGGGCCAGCGCGCGCTTGGCGGTCTCCTCGCTCGTCGTCCCGCTCACCATGATGACCTGGGCATCCGGCGCGACGGCCCGGATAGCCGGCAGTGCGTCGGTGCCGCGCAAGCCAGGCATATCGATGTCCAGGAGAACAATGTCCGGCGGCTCGTTGACGATCGCCCGCAATGCCGCGGCGCCGTCGGCAGCCGAACGCGTCGCATAGCCCCATCCCCCGAGGGCCTCTTGGAGCATGGTCCGCATCTCGCGATCGTCGTCGACCACAAGGACGCATCCCCCGGTGGCTGGCTCCGGCGCCACAGGTCCCCGAGCGGCCGACGGGGATTGCCGCTCCCCGGGCGACGCCTTGGCGGGGCCGCCCAGCGCTCTCAGCAGATCCGGGAGCGCTATGGGCTTGGGGAGACACGCGGTCGCCCCGAGTGAGCGGGCCTGACGCTCGACGTCTGCGTGGAGGTTGGCGCTGAGGACGACCACGGTGGCGGCGGGATCGAACGCCCGGATTCGCTTGAGCGCGTCGAGACCGCCGAGCCTCGGCATCATGACGTCGAGCACCACGGCTCCTGGCCGAGCCCGCTTCACCTGGAGCAACGCCTCGAGGCCGTTCGTCGCCCGCAGGACTTCGAAGCCGTGGGTGAGGAGCCACTCGCAGACCATCGCCAGCACGTCAGGATCGTCGTCCACGACGAGAACCTTGCGCTTCTCGGTGCTCACGCGTTCTCTCCCTGGGCTCGGGGCAGCCGGAACACAAAGCGGGCGCCCTGGCCGGCGTCGCTTTCCACCCAGATCCGGCCGCCGTGCGCTTCGACCAGGTGGCGGCAGATCACCAGCCCCAGGCCCGTGCCCGGCCCGGCGGCCGACTTGGCCGAGCTTGTCTGGCTGAATTTCTCGAAGAGCAGCGGCTGCTCCTCGGCCGGGATGCCTGGGCCGGTATCCGTGATGGCGATCTCCACCTGATCGCCGCGGTCGGCCACCTCGACGATGATCTTGCCGCCCTCGGGGGTGAACTTCAGAGCGTTGCTGAGGAGATTCATCAACACTTGCTCGATCCGGCCCCCATCGGCGGCCACTGGGGCCAGGCGCTCGGGGATGCGGACGTCGAGGCGGATCGACCGCTGGGACGTCGCGGGAGCGAACCGCTCGGCGATCTCGGCGACGAAGGGCGCCAGATCGAGCGCACGGCGCTCGATGGCGAGCTTGCCCGCCTCCAGCTTCGAGACGTCGAGAATCTCGCCGATGAGCCCGATCATGCGCACACAACCGCCCCGCATGGAAGCCAGGTACCGGCGCTGCTTGTCGTTCAGCTCGCCGGCCGAGCCGAGCTCGAGCAGGTCCACATAGCCCTTGATCACCGCCACCGGGGCCCGCAGGTCGTGGACCAGCATGGAGGTGAAGGAGGCGCGCAGGTCCTGGAGCTCCTGCAGGAGCCGGCTGCGCTCGATCGCTCCCCGAACCCGGATGGCGACCCGGCGTGGCGAGATCGGCTTGGTGATGTAGTCCACCGCGCCTCCGCGGAGTGCCCGCTCCATGTTCTCCAGGCTGTCATCGGTGGCGGTCAGGATGATGATCGGGATCTCTCGAGTCCGGGGGTCGCGCTCGAGTTGCTCGAGGGCCTCGAATCCGCCGAGCCTCGGCATGTCGAGGTCGAGCAGGATGCAGTCGGGTCGCTCCTCCCGGGCCACCGCCACCCCTTGCAGCCCGTCGGCTGCCTCGAGCACCCGATACTCGGGACCGTCGAAGAGGTGCTGGATCAGCAGC
>JBOHPP010000234.1:0-18680 GCA_050731755.1 Candidatus Rokuibacteriota bacterium
TGAAGGCCACTCGCGCGCCCGAGCCGGCCCGCGCCTTCGTCGAGTTCCTGGTGAGTCCGGCGGCGCAGGCCGTGCTCAAGCGGCTCGGCTTCGAGCCGGCGCCCACCGGCGGCCGATGACCCTGGAGGCCGTCGCCGCCGTCACGCAGCAGCGCCCGCGCTGAGGCCGGGAGGTATACTGCCAGCCGTGCGTGGGCTCGTCGCCGTGCTTCTCATGGTTACGGTGGTTGGCGTCACCGGAGCCCAGCCGGCCAGCGCCCCCCCGTCGCTGACCATCTTCGCGGCCAGTGACCTCGTCTTTGTCTTTCAGGAGCTGATCCCACGCTTCGAGAAGGCGACCGGCGCCAAGGTGACGCTCGTGCTCGGCTCATCGGGGAACTTTGCCCACCAGATCGAGCAGGGCGCGCCGGCCGACGTCTTCTTCTCCGCCGACGAAGGTTTCGTAGACCGCCTCGTCGCGCGCGGGCTGTTGATCGCCGAGACCCGGGCTCTCTACGGTCAGGGCCGCATCGTACTCGCCACGGCCAAGGCGGCGGGTGGGAAGCTCACCGACCTCCGCCAGCTCCTCGATGCGCGCATTCAGCGCGTCGCGATCGCGAACCCGCTCCACGCCCCGTATGGTCGTGCTGCCGAAGAAGCGCTCCGCAAGACCGGAATCTGGGACGCCGTGCGGCCCAAACTCGTGTATGGCGAGAACATCCGCCAGACACTGCAGTTGCTTCAGACGGGTGCCGTCGAGGCCGGCATCATCGCGCTATCCATCGCCCGCGTCCCTGAGATCGAGTGGGTGCCGATCGACCCTGCTCTGCACCGGCCGCTCAATCAGGCGGTCGGCGTCGTCCGCAGCAGTCCGCGTCCAGAGCTGGGCCTGGCCTTTGTCCAGTTCGTCAATGGCCCCGAGGGGCGGCCCATCATGAAGCGGTACGGCTTCCTCCTACCCGGGGAGTTCTGACCCCGTGGACCTCTTTCCGATCCAGCTGTCGCTTCAGGTCTCGATCCTGGCGACCGCCGTGACCCTCACCTTCGGCGTGCCGATCGCTTGGGTCCTGGCCCGTCGTCGCTTCCCGGGGCGACATCTGCTCGAGACGCTGGTTGTGCTGCCGCTGATCCTGCCTCCGACCGTGCTGGGCTATTATCTGCTCCTGCTCATTGGCCGCCGCGGTCCCGTCGGCGCCACGCTGGCTGCGGTCGGGATCGAACTTGCGTTCACGTGGCGCGCCGCAGTGCTGGCCGCCGTCGTCGGCTCGATCGCACTCGTGATAAAGGCGACTCAGGCGGGGTTCGAGGGCGTAGACCAGCGCCTCGAGCAGGCGGCCCGGACGCTTGGTCGCTCCGAATGGAGTATCTTTTGGAGCATCACGCTGCCGCTGGCGTGGCGCGCGGTGTTGGCCGGCGGGGTTCTCGCCTTCTGCCGAAGTATGGGCGAGTTCGGAATCACGCTGATGGTCGCCGGCTCCATTCCTGGTCGCACGCAGACGTTGCCGCTCGCAATCTACGACCGTGTGCAAGCAAATCAGATGGAGGAGGCCAACGCGTTCGCCCTGATCGCCGTCGGCTTGGTCGCCCTCCTCGTCTTCGGCCTGAGCCGGCTCGCTCGGCTGCGCTACTGACGCGTGCTCGCGCTCTCGCTCGTCAAGCGGGTACCCGGCTTTCAGCTCGACGTGGCGTGGCAAGCCGAGGAGCAGGTCGTCGCACTCTTCGGCCCCTCCGGGGCCGGCAAGACGTTGACGCTCCAGTGTCTCGCCGGGCTGATGCGACCGGACCACGGCCGCATCGTCATCGACGGCCGCGTCTTCTTCGATAGCGAGACCGGCATCGACGTGCCACCGCGCGCCCGGCGCTTGGGCTATGTCTTTCAAGGCTACGCCCTCTTCCCGCACCTCAGCGTTGCCGACAATATTGGCTTCGGACTCCGCAGCCAGCCCCGCCGAGAACGGGCCCAGCGGGTTGAAGAGGTGATCGAACGTCTTGGCCTGGGCGGGCTAGAGCGAAGGCGCCCGTACGAACTCAGTGGAGGGCAGCAGCAGCGGGTCGCGCTCGGCCGCGCGCTGGCGTTGGACCCCGAGCTGCTCGTCCTCGACGAGCCCCTCTCCGCTCTGGACGCCCCGCTGCGCCACGCACTCCGTGAGGAGTTGGGACGGACACTGCGTGAATGGGGCAAGGCGGCGGTGCTGGTGACCCACGACTTCAGCGAGGCGTACCGGCTCGGCGACCGCATCATCGTGTACGAGGCGGGCCGCGTCATCCAGGCGGAGCCGCGGGCCGAACTGTTGTGGCGTCCGGCCTCGGAGGCGGTGGCCCGGATCATCGGCATCCGCAACATCCTGCACGGCACGGTGATCAAGGCGACACCCGATCGCATCCAGCTGCGCTGGCGCGGGCAGACGCTGGAGGCGGTGAACTCGCCCACGCGCGCGTATCTGCCCCCGCCCGACACGCCCATCGCCTTCTTCGTCCGGCCCGAGTACGTGCGGCTCATCCGCAAGGATCGCGGCGCGCCCGATCCGGAACACCACATGAACCTCATGTCCGGCCAGGTGGTGGCCGAGGCGGACTTCGGAACCACGTGGACGCTCATGATCCGCCTCGACGAGCCGGGGCCAGCAGTCCAGGGCGACTGGGACCTCGAGGTCGAGGTGCCGCGGCTTGTCTACGAGATCCTCGAAATCGGCCGCGACCGCCGGTGGCAGCTCTCGGTTCACCGCGGCTCGATCCAGGTGCTGCCGGCGTGAATGACCGATCGCCGATCCTGGCGCTCCGCGACGTCCGCCGCACGCACCCCCCGGCGTGGACGCTCGCCATCCCCGCGCTCGACGTGAACGAAGGCGAGGTGCTGGCCATCATCGGACCCAACGGCAGCGGCAAGTCCACGTTGCTTCGCCTGCTGGCGCTGCTGGAGGCTCCCGACGAAGGCGAGGTGCGCTTCCGGGGCGAGCGGGTGACGGTGACTGATGGGCTGGCCGCGCGCCGGAGGATGGCCACGGTATTCCAGCAGACGCTCTTGACCGACGCGACCGTGGAGGACAACGTGGGGCTGGGCCTCGGCTTTCGCGGCGTGCCGGCGGTCGAGCGGGCCGTGCGCGCCGGCCGCTGGCTGGAACGCTTCGGAATTCCCGACACGGCCCGGCGACCCGCGCATACGCTGTCCGGCGGCGAAGCGCGGCGGGTGGTGTTGACCCGCGCGCTCGTGCTCGACCCCGAGGTGCTCCTGCTCGATGAGCCCTTCGCCGGCCTCGACGAGCCCACGAGGGCCGAGCTCCTGCCCGAGCTGGGAGCCATACTGCGCCGCGAGCGGGTGACGACGGTGCTGGTGACCCACGACCGCGGCGAAGCTCAGGCGCTGGCCGATCGTGTCGCCGTCCTCATGGACGGCCGTCTCCACCAGGTGGACGAGACGGCTCGCGTCTTCCTGGCTCCGGTGTCCGAGGACGTCGCGCGCTTCGTGGGCGTGGAGACCATCGTCAGCGGCGAGGTCCTCGCCACCGACGGCGGCGTGGCCGTCGTCGACGTCGCCGGCCAGCGGCTCGAGGTCGCGGCGACGCCGCGGCCCGGGGAGCGTGTGCGTCTCGGTATACGACCCGAGGACGTGACGCTCGCCCAACCCCGCGACGGTTCAGCGTTGTCGAGCGCGCGCAACCACCTTGCCGGCTCCGTCGTGCGGCTGGCGCCGGGCAGCCCGGTTCGTGTCCTGGTCGACGTCGGTTTCCCCTTGCTGGCCGCGGTGACCCCGCGCTCGGTGACCGAGCTGGGGCTGCGGCCGGGGGCGCCGGTCACCGCGATCTTCAAGGCGAGCGCCGTTCACCTTGTGGGCGGCGCGAGTTCTTGACACCCCCCGGGGTCCGGGGCTATATGTCAGTCACCCGCACCCAGGAGCATCGGACGGGGGTAGCGATTGAACGAGGGCTCAGAGAAGCCAGCGGCCGCCGGGGCGCTGGCTTTGTTTGTTTTTCACCCGCCGCGCCGAGCGCAAGGAGGCCGCGCATGACCCAGGAGAGCCTCATCGAGCGACTCATGGCCGAGAACGAGGAGTTCCGCCGCCTCCGCACCGACCACCAGAGTTACGATAATGAGCTGGAGGCGTTGAAAGGAGCATCCCCGCTCTCGGCCGAGCAACAGTGGCGGATGACCGAGCTGAAGAAGCTGAAGTTGATGGCCAAAGACCGGATGGAGGCCATCATCCGGCACGCTCGCGTCACGGCCTGACGCCGGGCCGGCGCAGGTCGTCTGATGCCGCGGAGCTCCCGGAAGGTCCGCGGTTTCACCCATCTTTCCCCCCGGGGCGAGGCCCGCATGGTGGACGTCTCCGCCAAGCAAGAGACCGCCCGCCAGGCCGTGGCCCGCGCGGTGCTCCGCATGACGCCCCGCACCTTGCGGCTGGTCCAGGCTGGCAACGCGCCCAAGGGCGACGTGCTGGGGGTGGCCCGCACCGCCGGCATCATGGCCGCCAAGCGCACGCACGAGCTGATTCCGCTCTGCCATCCGCTTCGCATCACCGGCGTCGACATCGACTTCGCGCCGGACAGGCGCCGCAGTGAGCTGATCGTGCAGGCGCGGGTGCGGACGGTCGACAAGACCGGCGTGGAAATGGAGGCCCTGACCGCGGTCAGCGTCGCCGCGCTCGCGGTGTACGACATGGTCAAGGCGGTAGAGAAAGGCGTCACCATCGCCCGCGTCCAGCTCGTGGAGAAAACCGGTGGCAAGTCCGGGACGTGGCGGCGAGCGCGGGACGTCCGGAGTCCGAGATGAACAATCGGTTTAGAGCCACGGAGCCATACGCGCCTGGTGCAGGCCACCCACGGTTCGAGCCGAGCACGCGGTCTCCGTTACAATGACGACCGCTCTGATTCATTCCGAGGACTACACGCGCTTCGACTACGGGCCGGAGCACCCGCTCCGGATGGAGCGTCTCGGTCTGACGTGGCGGCTCATGGAGGCGTACGGGCTGACCAAGTTGCCCGCCGCGGTCGTGAAGGCGCCGCAGCCCGCCGAGGAGGGGGAGCTGCTCCGGTTCCACACCGAGGAGTACCTCGCCGTCCTCGAGGCTGCCAACACCGGCCAGGCCTCAGCCGCGGTCATCTGTCGCTACGGCCTCGGCCCCGGTGACAATCCCGTGTTCCCCGGCGTGTGGGACGTGGCCCGGCTGGCCGCCGGTGGCTCGTTGCTGGCCGCGCGGCTCGTCGCCGCCGGCGAGGTGAACCGGGCGTTCCACTTCGCCGGAGGGCTCCATCACGCCATGCCCGACCGCGCCTCCGGCTTCTGCTACGTCAACGACGCGGTGCTGGCCATCCTGCACTTGCGCGCCCGGGGCCTGCGCGTGGCCTACATCGATATCGACGCCCACCACGGCGACGGCGTGCAGGCCGCGTTCTACGCCGACCGCGACGTGCTGACCATCTCCACCCACGAGCGGGGTGACCGCCTCTTCCCCGGCACCGGCTTCGTGGAGGAGCTGGGTGAGGGGGAGGGCCGGGGCTACTCCGTGAACCTGCCGCTCGACATGCTCACGGACTCGAGCGTCTACGGGCCGGCCTTCGAGGCGGTGGTGCCGCCGCTGGTCAAGGCGTTCCGGCCCGACGTGATCGTGGCCCAGCTCGGGATCGATTCCCACCGGACCGATCCGCTCACGCATCTGGCCCTCGACGTGCAGGGCTTCGCGCGGGCGGTGAGCCGAATCGTCGAGCTGGCGCCTCGGCTGGTCGCGCTGGGCGGCGGAGGCTACGACCTCGGCAACGTCGCGCGCGCCTGGACGGTGGCCTGGGCGGTGATGAACGGCGTCGCGCTCGGGCCGGAGCTGCCCCCGGGATTCACCGAGCACGCCCGGTGGTTCCGGGTCGGCACCCGCTCGCTCTGGGATCCGCCCGCCGTCCTCGACGATCCCCGCCGCCGGCTCGTCCAGGAGTACGCCGACCGCCAGGTCGACGCCGTGCAGCGGCTCATCTTCCCGCTCCATGGGTTGTAGGCCAACCGGCCGGCGCGATCAGTCGACTCTGGCCCGGGACGGTCAGTGGCTGGCTTGAACCAGCAGGATCACGCCAGTGACGACGAGGGCTATCGTCCAGAGCAGATCGAGATTGATCCAACCGCGGCGCAGGAAGGCGAGCCCGATCCACTCGTAGACCGCCACGGCCACGACGCCGGTCACCGTGAGCATGGCGAAGGTGTGGACGCCGCCCGCCATCAGCGAGACGGACAGCGATTCAATCGCCAGCCGGCCGGCCGACGACCCGTGCCCACCGTGCGGTAGGAGCACCGGCACGAGCATCAGCCCTGCGCCATGGGCACTGGCCATCAGGAACGACCAGAGGGCAAGGCCGGCCAGCCCGGTCCGCATGCCGACCCGCACGCGCTGACGGGAGCCAGCGACCTGGTGGTAGACCGCCCAGCCCAGGAGCGATGCCCCGGCCGCCACGCGAAGGGCCTGCTGATCGACGGTCGTACCGATCACCATCAGGACCAGTGCCACCAGGGTAACGGCCAGCGCGTGGCCCGCGGCGATCGGCACCAACGAGATCCAGACTACCGCGCGGCTTCGACGGTGGAGACCCAGCGCCACGGCGAACAGCCAGCCCATCGCGGGGTTGACCCCATGAAAAGCGCCAAGCCCGACCAGGGCCAACCACGACCAGGGGTCGTTCATCGTCGCCGCCCACCTGCGCCGGACGGCACAGGTGCTCGGGCCGAGACTCGGCGCCCACGCTCCCGACCCGGCACCGGCCGCTCGTGCGTCAGCGTCGCGGGATCACGGATAGCAGTACGAGTCCGAGGATGCGTCGCCGCCCTGCAGGCGGACCTGGTGAGGCCGGTAGCGATCCGGCCACTCGATGAAGAACGCGTTATCCAATGCCATCCCCCCGTCGGGATTCGCGTTGAGCTTTACCATCCAGCCCGCCACGCCATCCGGATAGAACTGCTCGTCGATCACGCCATAGAGGGAGTTGGTGAGGTAGATGCGCCTGCCGTCGCGACTGATCTCCACCATCTGCGGCCCGCCGTTGAGCGGCCGGCTGCCCCTGGGGTGCGAGGCGCGAGCGACGATGCCGCCGATCCTGACCTTCCCCGTGAGCTTCGGCTTGAACGGGTCCGAGACGTCGTACTGCTGCAGGTCGCCGGTGCCCCAGCAGGACACGTAAAGGTACTTGTCGTCGACCGACAAGTCGATGTCGGTGACGAGAGGCGGGCATGCCTTGAAGTCCTTGAGTGCCGGGGGCAACTGCTCTGGGGCAGCTGGCTCGGCCGGGATATCGATGACCTTCGTGACCGCCCAGTGGCCGCCGTCACGGTGCCATACCCAGATCGACGACGAGAGGTCCTTCAGGCACACGACCGAGTTGACGAAGCCATACGCCTTGGTCGGATCGTGGGCCGGCCGTAGCTCGAAGACCAGCTGGTAATCCGGGCCGAAGTCGATCTCCTGACGGTGCGCGCGCTTGTGCAGATCCCAGAAGTGCAGCCGGCGGCCGTACTTGCTCGCGAGCAACAGCTCCGGCACGAGCCCGCCCTCGAACATGTCGGGCGTGCCCCATTCGCTGGTCACCAGGGTGTCGTGGCCGAGGTGCCACCACGCGTCGTAGGCGAAACGCTGCGGGCCCCGATCCTCCTCCCAGCGCCCTCTCACGTCGAACGTCCGGTGGTCCATCACGAACAGGCCGCCGGGGGCTTTGCCCTCGGCGTTGCCGAGCGCGCTCACATAGATGCCGTCAGGCCCACAATGCACGGTGTGCGGACGGGAGTAACCGGCCCGATTGGCCAGTTCCTTGGCGTCGATGGTGCGGACCAGCTTGGGATTCCTGGGATCAGGCCTGGTGTCGACGATGTGGATGTTCGACGAGCGCAATCCCGGCGCGATGAGGTAGCGCCGCTCGACATGCGGATGGGGGGCGTTTGGGCAGAGAGAGGAGCTGCAGGCGTTCCAGCCGAAATGGTGCAGCTCGTCTCCGGCGCTCGGCATGGTCACCCGGCCGACGATCTGCGCGTAAGTCGGGGACTGCGGGTCAACATCGACCACCGCCAGTCGATCGGGACGCGCGCGCTGGGGATCGAATTCCGCCACGTAGGCGTGCTGCTCAGGCGGGGCGTTCATGGCCAGGCGCGGTGAGGGATAGAACGTCGGATCGGGCGTCCAAGTCGCCATTTCAGAGCCTCCTTTTGAGCCCCGGGCTCGGAGCGCAGGAAACGTACAGGTCCTTCTCGGCACGGCGCGGCACGATCGCCATCCGACCGGACGGCGCAACCCCCGAAGTCGCTCAACCTCCGACCCCCGACGGGCCCGGGCCCATCGTGGTCGAAAGGCTAGCACACAACGTCGACGCCGCGCGTTGGTCGCCACGGGGCCTCGTGCTAAAGTGGCGCTGGCGACGGCTGCCTCCGGGCAACCGTCTGGAGGGCTCGAGCGTGCGCGGAGTGCTCATCACGTTCGAGGGCGTCGAAGGGTCGGGCAAGACGACCCAGATGACGCGTCTCGGGCGCTGGCTGGTGCGGCAGGGGTACCGGGTGGAGCGAACGGCGGAGCCGGACGGGACCGCGCTCGGCCGGGCCATTCGCCGGCTCTTCGAGCACCGCCCCACGCCGCTCGGCGAAGTGTTCCTCTTCCTGGCCGCGCGCCAGCAGCACGTGAGCGAGAAGATCCGCCCCTGGCTCCGCCAGGGCCGGGTCGTGCTCTGCGACCGCTACACCGACGCCACCCTGGCCTATCAGGGCTGGGGCCGCGGCGTGGATGTCGATCTCATCCGCGAACTGAACGTGCGAGCGACGGGGGGGATCCTGCCCGACCTCACGCTCGTGCTCGATCTCGATCCCCGGGAAGGCTTCCGGCGGATCCGCCGCCGCCACCTCGACCACTTCGAGCGCGAGGCGCTGGCCTTCCACCGTCGTGTCCGCCGCGGCTACCGGGAGATCTGCCGGCTCGAGCCCAAGCGCGTGCGCCTGATCCGGGCCGGTCGGCCGCTGGCGATCGTGGGCGGCGAGATCGAGACGGTCGTGGGAGAATTCCTCCGTGGCGTTTGAGTCGATCGAGGGACAGCCGAGGGCGGTCGAGTTGCTGCGCCGAACCCTGGCCGGCGACCGCCTCGCCCACGCCTATGCGTTCATCGGCCCGCCGGGCAGCGGACGGACGACGACGGCCGTCGCCTTCGCTCAGGCGCTGCTCTGCGCGGCGGGAGGCTGCGGCAGTTGCCGGACGTGTGGGCTCGTGGCCGCGGGCAAGCACCCCGACCTGCACCTGATCGCGCCGACGCCGCCCGAGACGAATCCCAAGGGGGCGCGGGCCATCCGCATCGGGGCGATCCGCGAGCTGGAGCGCCAGGCGGCGCTGACCCCGGCGCTGGGCAGCCGCAAAGTCTTCATCGTCGACGACGCCGAGCGTATGACCGGCGAGGCGCCCGAAGCGTTCCTCAAGACGCTCGAGGAGCCGCCGCCGCGCACGATCCTGATCCTCGTGCTCGCCCGCGCTCGGGCCGTGCCGGCCACCATCCTCTCCCGCTGTCAGATCGTTCGTTTCCAACCTCGGGCGGCCGCCGATCAGGCGACCGATCGGGCCGAAGCGGCGCAGGTGCTGGCCGAGGTGCGGGCCCAGGGCGCCGACGCCCTCTTCCGCCGCTCGCAGGCCTTCGAGCGCGACCGCGAGCGGGCCGAGCGCTTCGTGGACGCCTGCTGGCTGCACTGCCGGGATCTCCTGCTGGTCAAGTCCGGCGCGCCGGCGAGGTTGCTCGCCGAGGCGGCGGCGGCGACGCTGGCGCGAGAGGCCGAAGGTTGGACGGTGGACGCACTGCTGCGCGGGATCGCCACCTGCCGGGAGGCGCGCGAGGCGCTGGCCGTGAACGTCACGCCCCGCCTCACGTTGGAGATCGTGCTGACCCGCCTGGCGTTGCCGGCGGCCTGAGGGAGCGATGGAATACCTGGTCGGTGTGCGGCTCCGCGAAGTCGGCTTGGCCGACGACTACAAGGCCGTCGGCGACGAGCTGCCGCTGCACGTCGGCGACCTGGTGGTCGTGGAGACGGGGGTGGCCGAGCTGGTCGGCGAGGTGCGCCGGCCCAAGCGACCCCTGCCCGATTTCAAGCGCGATCGGCTCTATCATCGCGTGCTCCGGGTGGCGACCGACGCGGAAGAGCGCGAGTGGCGGGAACGCCGCGAGCGCGAGAAAGGCCACATGGTCACGGCGCAGCGGCTGGCCCGGCAACACGGTCTGGCCATGAAGGTCGTGGACGTCGAGATCCATCCGACGGCGCGGCGGGTCACCGTCGCCTTCAATGCCGAGGTCCGCGTGGACTTCCGCCAGCTCGTGCGCGACCTGGCCCGGGAGTTCCGCGCCCGCGTGGAGATGCGGCAGATCGGCGCTCGCGACACCACCAAGGTCATGGACGGCATCGGGCCCTGCGGCCGCCAGCTCTGCTGTTCGTCCCACCTGCGTCGGTTCGAGCCCATCTCCGTGAAGATGGCCAAGACCCAGGACATGCCGCTCACTGACAACCGACTGCTGGGGAACTGCGGCAGGCTCAAGTGCTGCCTGCTCTACGAGTTCTCGTTGTACCAGGAGTTGCGCTCGCGCCTGCCCAGGGTCAATACGCCCTGTGAGGCCTCGTGTGGCGGCGGCGGCTGCATGAGCGGCAAGGTGAAGTCCATCCGGGTGCTGGCGCAGTCGGTGGTGGTGGGCTTCCCCGACGGCACCGAGGCCGAGGTTTCCCTCGATCAGCTCACCTGGGAGGGCCGCCCGCACATTCAGGCGCAGATCGAATCCCCGTGAGCCGTCCGTTTTACCTCACCACGCCGATCTACTACGTCAACGATCGGCCGCACCTCGGTCACGCCTATACCAGTATCGTGGCCGACGCCATGGCGCGCTGGCGGCGGCTGGCCGGTGACGATGTGTACTTGCTCACCGGCACCGACGAGCACGGCGACAAGATCGCCCAGGCCGCGGCGAAGGCCAACCTCACCCCGCAGGTCATGGCCGATCGCAACTCCGTCGCGTTCCGCGAGGCCTGGAAGGCCCTGGGGCTCACCCACGACGACTTCATCCGCACCACCGAGGAGCGCCACCAGAAGGTCGTCCAGGCGACCCTCCAGCGCCTGTGGGAGGCCGGCGAGATCTACCTCGGCAAGTACGGCGGGCACTACTGCTTTGGCTGCGAGCGCTTCTACACCGAGAAGGAGATCGTGGACGGGCAGTGCCCGGACCACCAGCGCCCGCTCACCTGGATCGAGGAGGAGAACTACTTCTTCAAGATGTCGAAGTACCAGGGGTGGCTCATCGAGTACATCGAGCGTCATCCCGACCTCATCCGGCCCGAGCGCTATCGCAACGAGATCCTGAGCTTCTTGCGCGATCCGCTCCACGATCTCTCGATCAGCCGCCCCAAGCGGCGCTTGCAGTGGGGGATCCCGCTGCCCTTCGACGACAACTACGTCACGTACGTCTGGTTCGACGCCCTCCTCAACTATGTGTCGGCGCTCGGTGGCCCCGGCGATCCGCGTTTCGAGAAGTACTGGCCCCACGCCCAGCACGTCACCGGCAAGGACATCGTCAAGCCGCACGCCATCTACTGGCCTTGTATGCTCAAGGCCGCCGGCCTCGACGTGTATCGCCACCTCAACGTCCACGGCTACTGGACCGTCGGCGGCCGCAAGATCTCCAAGTCCGTCGGCAACCTCGTGGAGGCCCTGGCCCTCAAGGACAAGTACGGCAACGACGCCTTCCGCTACTTCGTCATGCGCGAGATGGCGTTCGGGCTCGACGCCGACTTCTCGGAAGAGGCTTTCGTGGGCCGGCTCAACGCCGACCTGGCCAACGACCTCGGAAATTTAGTTGCCCGGGCCACGACGCTGCTCGCCAACTTCGGCGGCGGCCGAGTGCCGTCGCCGCCCGAGCGGCTCGACACGTTGGCCGCGCTGGCCGGAGGCCCCGACCCCCGCGACGCGGTCGCTCGGATGAAGTCCGAGATCGATGCCGCCATGAAAGAGTTCGCGTGTCATCGGGCGCTGGCCGCCGTCTGGGAGTTCATCGGTGTCGTCAATCGCTTCGTCGACGTCAATCAGCCGTGGGCGCTGGCCAAGGCGCCGGACCAGCGGGCCCGACTGGACGCAGTGCTCAACGCGCTGGGCCAGTCGCTCTGGTGCCTCGGCATCGTGCTCGCTCCGTTCATCCCGGAGGCGGCATCGAAGATCCGCGCCGCCGTCGGTGGCGCCGGCGAGCCGCACCTGGCCGACGCCGCCTGGGGTCGCCTCGCGGCCGGCTCGCCGGTCCAGAAGTTGTCGGGTCTCTTCCCGCGGGTGGAGAGCGGGCCACCTGGCGATGAACGGGCGTCCGCAGCCACGCGCGCCGCGGGCCGGCCGACTGACGCAGGCTCGCCTCGCGGGTCGGACGCGCGGCGGCTTCGCACTCCCCCGGCTCACGCCGATCTCGCGGTACTCGCGACACAAGACCAGTTCGCCAAGCTCGACCTCCGCGTCGCCGAGGTCGTGGCCGCCGAGGCCGTTCAGAAGTCGAAGAAGCTGGTGAAGCTCACGGTGTCGCTGGGCGCCGAGCGGCGCACGGTGGTGGCCGGCATCGCCGAGCACTACGCGCCCGGCGATCTCGTCGGCAAGAAGATCGTGATCGTCGCCAACCTGGAGCCGGTCACGTTGATGGGCGTGGAGTCGCAAGGCATGCTGCTGACCGGCTCGGCCGGCGGCACGCTGGCCGTGCTGACGGTCGACCGCGACCTGCCGCCGGGGGCCCAGGTCTCATGACTCCGGAAGAGCTCGACGCCATCATCCACGTCGCCACCCGCGATCCGTCCGTCGCCCGCGTGCTTCGGGAAATCTGCGTACTGGACGGGCCCGTCCGGTCGAGCGCGCTCGACCTGGTCGCCGCCCATCTTCGGGCCCGGGCCGTCGCGCCCGACGTCCTCGCGTGCGTCGCCGCCCTGCGCCGCGACGAGGTCGCGCGCCGGATCGCCGAGGCCCTCGGCCCGCCGGGCCCGTGACGGAGCCCCAAGCCCCCGAGCTCGGCCGCGCGGCTCGCCCGCCGGTGTGGTCCACCCTCCTGCCCCTCCTCCGGCAATGGGGGATCTCGATTGCCTCGTTCGTCGGCGGGCTGCTCGCGCTGTTCGTCTTTCGGCGCGACGTCCCCCACGTGCGTTGGATCGTCGGCTACCTGCTGCTGCTCTGGCTGCTCGTCGCCGTGCTCAGCCAGGTGCGGCAGGCCCTGGAGACGCGAGGGCACCGCCTGGTGGTGACGGCGGCGGACTACCTGATCCAGACGCTCTATCACGGGGTGCTGCTCTTCCTGTTGCCCGTGTACTACGCGAGCTCGACGCTCGGCTCGCCCAACGTCGCGTTCCTCGTTCTGCTGTTGGCGATGGCGCTGGTGGCGACGTTCGATCCGTGGTGGCATGCCCTGGTTCACCCGCGACCGTGGGTGGGCTACGTCTTCTTCGTCGTGTCCCTCTTCGGCGCGCTCAACCTGGCCCTGCCTCTGGTCGGCGTGCCCCCGCATCTAGCGCTGCTGGGCGCGGCGTGGATCTCGGGTCTGGCCCTCACGCCGACCGTCTGTCGCGCGCGCTCGTGGCCCTGGCGCCGCGGCCTGGTCGTCATGGCGGCGACCGGCATCGTCGCCGCCGCGCTGGTCTGGTTCGGGCGCGCCTGGATCCCGCCGGTCCCGCTGTTCGTGGCCCGGGCCAACATCGCCTGGGACGTCGCCAGTGTGGAATCGCTGGAGCCGGCCACCCGCACCATCAAGGCCGATGAGCTCAGACAGCGAGGCCTCATCGCCTACACGGCGGTGTACGCGCCAGCCGGGCTCCGCCAGTCCATCCGCCACGTCTGGCGGCGCGAAGGCCAGGTCGTGGACATCGTCGAGCTGTCGCCCGTCTACGGGGGCCGGCGCGAAGGATTTCGCACCTACTCGCGCAAGACCGCGTTTCCCCCGGATCCCACGGGACGCTGGGTGGTGGACATCGCGACCGGCTCCGGCCAGCTCATCGGCCGCCTCCGCTTCCGCGTGGTTCAGTGACGCCGGACCTCTTCGACACGCACGCGCATCTGCACTTCCCCGAGTTCGCCAGCGACCTGGCCGAGGTGCTGGCTCGGGCTCGCGCCGCCGGCGTGCGCCGCCTGCTGACGATCGGCACCGACGTCGAGACCTCGCGCGCGGCCATCGCGCTCGCTCGCCGCGAACCCGACGTGTGGGCGACGGTCGGCATCCATCCCCACGACGCGGCCGCCGGAGACGAGGCGGCGCTGGACGAGGTCGCGCGCCTGGCCGCCGAGCCCCGCGTGGTCGCCATCGGGGAGATCGGGCTCGACTTCTTCCGGAACCTCTCGCCGCCCGCGGCCCAGGAGCGCGTCTTCCGGCGCCTGCTCGAGCTGGCCCGCCGGCTGGGCAAGCCGGTGGTGATCCACTGCCGCGAGGCGCATGCCGACGTCCTGCGCATCATCGAGGAAGACGGCGCCGGCTCGATTCGCGGCATCATGCACTGCTTCTCCGGCGATGCCGACATTGCCCGCCGGTGCCTCGAGCTGGGCTTGCTCATCTCCCTGGCCGGCCCGGTCACCTATCCCAACGCCCGCGCCCTGCCCGAGGTCGCCCGACTCGTGCCCGGCGACCGGCTGGTGATCGAGACCGATTGCCCGTTCCTACCGCCGCAGGGCTACCGCGGCAAGCGCAACGAGCCCGCCTACCTCGCCTTGACCGCGGCGCGCGTGGCCGAGCTGCGGAGGGAGGCCCTCGAGCCCCTGGCCGCGCGTCTCACCGCCAACGCGTGCGCGCTGCTCGGCGTGCCGTGAGCCTGCGCGATTTCGGTTTCTATGTGCGCGGTCGCATCAACCGCAGCCTGGCCTGGATGCTCAATGCCCGTCCTTCGGACGTTCCCACGCCGCTGGAGACGGTGCTGCGCAGCGACGGCTCACCCCTGGCGCTCGCCGGACTCGTCGTGGCGCGTCCGGACGAGGAGCGACAAGCCGCGGTCGCGACCTATCTCACCGCGCGCGGCGCGGACTTCAGCCGCCACCGGTTCGCGACGTTCGAGGGCAGCGGCGAGAACTTCAGCGTGGACCTGGGCACAGGCGACCGCGTGCTGCTGCTCATCGCGCACCACGACGCGGTGCCGGGCAGCCCGGGCGCCAACGACAATGCCGCCGCCGTCGGCATCCTGCTGCATCTGATGGAGCGGCTGGCCGGCCGCCTGCCGCCGGCCCGGCGCGTGCGGCTGCTCTTCACGGCGGCCGAGGAGCGGGGCTATCTCGGCGCCCGGGCCTACGTCCGTGACGTGCCGCTGGCCGGCGTGGCGGGCGTGCTGAGCCTGGAGCTCTGCGGCATCGGCGACACCCTGGCGGTGTGGGACGCCACCGGCGACTCACCGTTTCTCCGGCGGGTGGCCGGCGCCCTCGAAGGACTCGGCCTCCGGCCCGACGACACCTACCACCTCGTCGGGCGGATTCCCGTCTTCGGCAGCGACCACCGCGCGTTCGCCGCCGCCGGAATTCCCGCCTATGGGTTCACCATCGTCCCCTCGCGGGAGGCCGAGGCGCTGCGCCGCTTCGTGCTGAGCCCGACCCGCAGCGTCTTCCGAGCTCTCGTGCACCGGCCGCCGCCCTTCGACACCTATCACACCGGCCGGGACGCGCTCGCCACGCTCGAGCCCGCGGCGCTCACCCACGTGGGCCGCGCGCTGGAGGCCATCGCGCTCGAGGCGCTCTGAGCGGCGGCCAACGCTAGGCGCGCTTGGAGCGGGCGGCGGCAGCGCGGCTTCGCGCCCGGTGCGCGTTGGGCTGGACCGAGGAGGGTGGTCAGCGCCGAACGGCGCTGCTCGAGACGATGTGGACGCTCGCCCCCCGCGATCTCCGTGACCTGATCGCCCTCGACGTACACTGCGCCCTGCTGGCGCGGAAGAGCGTGGTGGAGGTGGATATGGGGGGCTGCGGCCGCGACGAGATCTGGGAGGCTCTCTCGCGATGGTCCGCCGGCCTTCCACCCGGCGGCCGGCTCCTGGTGAATGGACGGATGAGCCGCGACCGTGTGGGCTGCTTCAGGATCGAGACGGTCTTTGGGCCGGCACTCTCCGACCCGCCGCAGGCCCGGCCGGCGTGACGCCGGGCCTCAGGGGCCCCCGGCGACGCGCGCGAGAAGCAGGCGGCTGCGGGGCGCCTCGGGCGCCGGGACCAGGACGACCACTTCGCCCTGGCCGCCCACGCTGAACGGGTAAACCGAGTAGGCCAGCCGCGAGTGCAGTACCGTCGGGATGCCCTCGCTCTCGAACAGGCTCTTGACGACGAGGGCCTCGGCCCGGTCGCAGCGATGCACCTCGACGAGCGCCGGCTCGTCGTCGCGGAGCCGGCGCCCGGGCCGGCCCGGGGGTCCGGCCGCGCCGGGAAAGGGGAGGATCTTGCCGCGCCGGGGCATGGGCTCTCCAGTGTACAGGACGCGTGCGATAATGCCCGGCCGTGGCCCACATCGGTGCGGCGCGCCGACGCGTGGAGGACCGCCCGCTCCTGGTCGGCGCCGGACGCTTTACCGACGACGTCCGCGTGCCGGGAACGGTCCACGTTCACCTCCTGCGCAGCCCTCACGCCCACGCCCGCATCTCGCGTCTCGACATCGGCGCCGCCCTCCGCGCGGCCGGCGTGGTGGCGGTGGTGACCGGCGCCGACGTCCGCGACCTCAAACCGCTCTCGGTCAACATGCTGTTTGCCGGCATCAAGGCCACGCGCCGCCCCGTGCTGGCCGAGCAGGTCGTGCGCGCGGTGGGCGAGCCGGTGGCCGCCGTGGTCGCCGACACGCCGGCCAGCGCCCGTGACGCCGCCGAGATGATCGACGTTCACTGGGAACCGCTGGCGGCAGTGGCCGACGCGCGCGCGAGCGCCGGCGATGGCGCCCCCGTGCTTCACCCCACGCTCGGCGCCAATCGCGCCTTCGACCACGCCTGGCGCGTGGGCGACGTGGCGGGAGCGTTGACCCGCGCCGCGCACGTCGCCCGCTTGCGCGTGCACCAGGCGCGGCTGGCCGCGGTCGCCATGGAGCCGCGCTCGGTGCTGGCCGTCTACGACGCCCACCTCGACGAGCTGACCGTCTGGTCGTCCACGCAGGCGCCGTTCCGCGTGCGGGCCGAGATCGCGACCTCGATCGGGCTCAGCGAGAGCCGCATCCGCGTCATCGCCCCCGACGTGGGCGGCGGCTTCGGCGTCAAGGGCTCGCCCTATGGCGAAGACGTGCTGGTGGCCTGGCTGGCCCGCCGGCTCGGGTGTCCCGTGAAGTGGGTGGCCACGCGCGGCGAAGACACGGCAACGACGCATCACGGCCGGGGCGGGCAGGCCG
Organism: Candidatus Rokuibacteriota bacterium; assembly: GCA_050731755.1. Classification (GTDB taxonomy): domain Bacteria; phylum Methylomirabilota; class Methylomirabilia; order Rokubacteriales; family CSP1-6; genus JBOHPP01. The sequence goes on from JBOHPP010000234.1 coordinate 17,288, forward strand.
AGGGTGAGCTGGCGGTGGACGCGGAGGGCCGGATCCTCGCGGTGCGCGCGCGCATCCTCGTCCCGTTGGGCTCGGAGATGGTCTTCAGCGGCGCCGTGCCGGCCTACAACCACGGGCGCACGCTGCCGGGAGCGTACGTCGTGCCCGCCGTCGACATCGAGACGGCCGGCACCTACACCACCACAGCACCGACCGGGGCCTACCGCGGCGCCGGCCGACCCGAGGGCATCTTCCTCATGGAGCGCTTGCTCGACGAAGCGGCCCGCAGGCTCGGCCTTGATCCGGCTGATATCCGCCGCCGCAACTTCGTACCGCCCGGGGCGTTTCCCTATCGCACGCCCACCGGCGCGGTCTACGACTCCGGTGACTACGCGGCGGCGTTCGAGCACGCGCTGAAGCTCGCCGATTACGCGCGCCTGCGGAAGGAGCAGGCCGCGGCGCGCGCGCGAGGCGAGGTGGTGGGCATCGGGCTGGCCGCGTACGTGGAGCCCGCCGCGCTCGGCTGGGAGAGCGGCAGCGTCCGCGTCGAGCGCACCGGCACGGTCACCGTCGTGACCGGCAGTAGCCCCCACGGTCAGGGCCACGCGACGACGTGGGCGCAGATCGCCGCCGACGTGCTCGGCGTCGAGTTCGACGCCATCGCCGTCCGCCACGGCGACACCCGGGGCGCCCCGCAGGGCTTCGGCACGTTCGGCAGCCGGAGCACCGCGCTCGGTGGCAGCGCCGTCTTCCGCGCCGCCACTCAGGTTCGCGACAAGGGCCAGCGCATCGCGGCCAGCGTACTGGAGGCCGCGCCCACCGACGTCGTCGCCGTGGCCGGCGGCTTCCAGGTCAAGGGGGTGCCGGCCAAGACGGTCACCTGGGCGCGGGTGGCCGACGCCGCCTACCGGGGCGCGCACCTGGCGCCGGGCGACGAGCCCGGGCTCGAGGCCACGGTGTTCTTCAAGGCCGATGGCGAAACGTGGTCGTTCGGGACGTGCGTGGCGACCGTGGCCATCGACCGGAACACCGGGCAGGTGAGGCTGACGCGACTCGTGTGGGTCGACGACGCCGGCACGATCGTCAACCCCCTGATCGCCGAGGGCCAGCTCCACGGCAGCTACGCCCAGGGGGCGGGCCAGGCGCTGCTGGAGGGGATCGTCTACGATGCCGAGGGCCAACTGGTGACGGCGACGCTGATGGACTATGCGCTGCCGCGGGTGGGCGACTTCCCCGAGCCCGAGCTGGACAAGACCGTGACCCCCTCCCCGCGCAACCCCCTCGGCGCCAAGGGGCTGGGTGAAGCGGGCTGCATCGCGGTGCCGCCCGCCGTCGTCAACGCCGTCGTCGACGCGCTGGCGCCCTTCGGCTGCACGCACCTCGACATGCCGATTGCCGCCGAGAACGTGTGGCG
>JBOHPP010000235.1:0-12749 GCA_050731755.1 Candidatus Rokuibacteriota bacterium
GCTCCCGTGATCCGTGGCCAGACATAGAGGACACCGGCCAGGGCCCACAGCACAAAGGTACCGACGATCGTGACCTCCGGATGGGCCACGACGAAATCGGTGAAGTGGGTCGGCGGCTGCAGGACGCGGAGCGCCTCGACCGTGGACTGCAGGCAGCCGCCGAGGTACACGAGGCTCCCGGTGATGAGGAGCTTTGCCGGCAGGTTACGGCGGAGGGCCACCGAGGCGCCGCTCATGGTGCCGAAGACGTTCTGCAACACGGTCCACGCCGGGACGACGAGCAGGAGGGACGACACGAAGGCCGTCGTCCGTGCCCACTCGGCGATCGGCACCTCGAGGTAGGCGTGAATGCCCACCAGCGGGTAGAAGAGCGCCAGCGACCAGAAGCCGACGAGAGCGAGGGCGTGGCTGGAGATCGGCGTGCGCACGCTGGCCGGCAGGAAGTAGTAGACCAGCACGTAACCGGCCGGGGTGATCCAGAGCCCGACGATGGAGTGGATGAAGAGGCCGTGCCAGGCGGCGTTGCTGATGCCGGGGATGGAAAGCGGGCCGAGGATCAGGAGCACGAGGTTGACGTCCGTCCACACGAACGCGGCCATGAGGTACCAGAGGGAGACGTAGAGCGTCGGCTCCGTGCGTCGTCCGATCGTCGCCAGAAACTGGACGGTGAGGGCGAGCAGTACGAGCAAGAGCACGATCACCGTCGCGAGCGGATACTCGCCGACTTCCCACCCCCGGTTGCTCCCGAGCAGCAGCAGCAGGCTGCCCACGCCTATGTTGAGATTCCACACCCACAGCAGGGGGCGGCTCCAGCGCTCCTGCCAGAGGCGCGCGCCGCAGAGGCGCGGCACGAGGTAGTGGGCGAGGCCGATGAACAGCGTCGAGAAGGCGCCCCAGATGACGCCGTTGACGTGGACGGGAAGGAGCCGTCCGAAGCTGAGCCAGGGCACCCCATCCAGGAAGCCGGGATCGGAGAACTTGACGACGACGACGGCCCCGAGGGTGGGGAACACCAGGAGCCAGACGAACCCCCAGGCGAGCCAGGCCCGGACGAGCTCGCGGTCGATGAGGGCGTCGGCGGGCAGTGCCACGACGCCGGGGGCGGCGAGGGACATCGCGGCCATCATGCCACGACCGCTCAGCCGCGCCCAAAAACGCCGGCGCCCTAGGAAGCCCTGCGCACCTCGATCGGCGGCGCCGGCCGCGCTGGTCCCGCGGCGAAGAAGCGCCAGAGGAGCAGCAGGACGGCGAGCATGTCGACGGCGCCCCCCACCCCCCACATGACGACCCCGCCCCACACCTGGTCTTCAGCGGCGCTGAGATCGGCGACGCGCGGCGCTGCCGTGTACGACGCATAGAGCGCCCGGGGAGCCAGGGTCAGCAGCAGGCCGAGCGCCGCCGTGTGAAAAGCGGCGAGCACCAGATACACGATCCGGAGCCCGTAGGGAGCGGCGGGTCGGAAATGTGGCGCCGGACCGATCACGGGCCACCAGAACAGGATCGCCCCGACGAAGAAGGTGGCGTGCTCGACGTCGTGCACGAGGCGATCGGCCAGTGCCGCGTCATACGGCCCAGGCAGGTGCCAGAGCCAGAGGATCAGCGCATACACGACCCAGGTCAGCGGCAGGGTGGTGAGCGCGCGCCACAACCGGCCGAGGCTCGTGGTGCGTCGGAGCCAGCGGCGCGTGGCCCGGCGCAGGGCCCGCGGCAACCCCCACACGATGACCGGGAACGGATCGGCGAGCAGAAGCGCGGGCGCCGCCACGGCGATGAGGAGCATGTGCTGCGCCATATGGGCGACGAACAGGGCGTGCGCGAGCCGATCGAGCGGAGAAAGGAGCGCCAGCGCGATACTGGCCCACGCGGTCAGCGCCAGAACGGCTCGCGCGAACCCGACATGCCGGGGCGCGCGTCGCCGGAGCCGCCACCAGCCGACCGCGTGGACGGTTGCGCTCAGGACGAGCGGGACCAGGACCTCCGGACGGGCGGTCCAGCCGAGCGCCGCCGCCTCGGCTGCCGCCACACCCAGGGGACCGTGAGCTATCGCGACCTCCCGGGGTCCCGGGCGGCGAGCCGGGAAGAAATGGCTATCGTCCCGTGCCCGTTCCGGTGGGGTTCTCGGTCTGGGTGGACGGCGCGCCGGGCTTCGGCAAGGGCCCGTACATCGACGAATCTTCGGGACGGGGGGTTTGCCCGGTCGGCGGGGAGGGGGATGGGGTCGTCCCCGACTCCGAGCACCCGGTGGCGCACGCGGCCAGAACCCCGATCGCGATCAGCGTGCGACGCATCGCCGCTACTTCCTGATCGCCAGCAAGGCGACCCAGGCCATGAACAGCACCGTTCCGGAGAGGAAAATTCCGAACGCGAGCTTCTCGAGGCCAAGCATGATCGTGAAACCTAGCGGAGAAGTGGCAGGAGCCCGCCGAGCACGTTGTAGAGCCCGTCGACCAGCAGGATCAACAAGTTCAGGAGCGCCAGGGCGTAAAGCAATCGGAGCGCGGTCACCGTGCCAGCCCCGGTCCCAGACCACCCCAGTACTTGAAGAGATAGTAGATCGCCCACACCGTGAGGATCGCATAGACGGCCAGCAGCCACGCGTTCACGATGCCGTGGTACGAGCGGACCTCCCCGTGGGCGTGCTCCTCGATCGGGCCGCGACGCTGCTCGTGCGCGCGGAGCTCGCGCTCCTGGTCGCTCCCGTGCTCACTCATCGTCGTTCACACCCTCGATTTCCAGGACTTGATACTTGACGCGCTCCACGTCGGTCAGGAGGCCCGAGGCGGCCGCCCACACGAACAGGCAGAGCGCGGCCAGGCCCATCAGCACCGAGACGATGAACTGTCCGGCGATCAGGTAATTGAGCTCGTGCATGGCCTACCGGCCTTCCCCCATGATGCCCTTGTAGAACCTCACGAGCTCCTTGGAGCGATCCGCGGCGGCGACCGTGGGGTCGGTGGGGTCGAGCGCCAGCCGCGAGCTCCGGAAGGCCTGCCGGTCCGGCGTGTTGAGCTGCCCCCTGGTGGCCGGATCGAGCGTGAGCTTCTGCCCGGTCAGCGGATCGTTGAAGGCGGAGAAGGAGAGGACGTAGTAGCTGATGGCCCAGCGCTCCTCCTCCTTCATCGAGTCGGCGAACGACGGCATCGGTGTCCCGTCGAGCCCTGTCGTCATCGTGCGAAAGATGTCGCGCACGTCGCCACCGGTCTTGAACTGCCCCCGCGTGAAGTCGGCGGGGCGGATCTTGAAGCCCAGGTCGTCCTCGAGCTGCTCGGCCGACGGCCCGTCGCCCTTCCCGCCGTCGCCGTGGCACTCCCAGCACTTGGCTTTCACGTAGAGCTCCTTCCCGCTCGCCAGCAGCGCGGCGGTGGCTTTGGGGGGATCACCAATGGCAATCGGCGGCTCGGGCCGCTCCTCCGTCCACCTCGGCGACAAGGTCTTGATGAACGCGACCACCGCGATGCGGTCCTTCTCGGGAATCTCGTGCCAGGTGGGCATCGCGGTCCAGCGGACCCCCCGGGCCAGCGTTCGGTAGAGGTCGCCGTCGGTCGGCAGGGAACCCGAGGGCGTCGTCCGGAACTTGAACGAGCCCAGCGTGAAGTCGCGGGGGCGGGGATTGAGAAACGTGGCGGCCGGCCCGTTGCCGTCGCCCTTGACGCCATGACAGCCCACACACCGGCGCTCGTAGACCACTTTGCCCCGGGCCACCTGATCGTCGGTCTGCGGAATGGACATGATGCTGGCCGAGAGAGTCTGGGGCTCGAACACCTCGCGCCAGGCCCCGCGGTTCGTGCCGAGCTTCTGGATGTAGGCCACCAGTCCGCGCATCTCCTCGGTCGGAACGACGATCGTGAGAGTCTTGCCTTTCCAGGTCGCGAGCTTGTCGTAGGGCTCGGGGAGGCCCTTCACCGCCAGGAGGGGCGTCCCGTCGGTCTGCTCCGCGAAGGCCAGCCCGTCGGGATTGGGGTGGAGCAGAATCGACCGCTCCGGCTTGAAGCTGAAGAGCGCCCGGAGCCCGGCGGACTCCGCGAGCGCGGGGACGCCGTCCTTGTCGACGACCGTCACCGTCGCAGTTCGAAAGAGCCAGCGAAAGTTGGGCATGATGGTGTCGGGCACCACCATTTGGGCGTTCCAGTGGTGGGCATAATGCCAGTGATCGGAGAACTTGAGTCCCACCCGGGTCAGGTCCGGGCCGATCCGCCGCGTGGAGAGCAGATGCGGCCGATCGTAGGCGTACTCGCCGACCTGGGAGACGGGTCCCCAGCGCTGGTCCTCTCCGGCGACCGGACGGACGTACTGGCTGTGGCAGTACCAGCATCCCTCACGCAGGTAGACGTTGCGCCCGAGTTGCTCGAGCGGCGTGTACGGCGAGGCCTCGTACCAGATCCACTTGATGTCCCCCAGCTCGTTCCGCACGGCCCGCGTGGCTCGCGTTTCGCGCGATTCGGGGATGGCGATCGGGAGAACGCCCTGGACGAAGATGGCCAGTGAGATCAAGAAGAACCCGGCGCCGAGGACGTAGGACTTCACGTTACGGCCGCCGTCCGGGAGCGGCCATCGCGCCGGGCCGCGTGAGAGGGGCGTCAGCGCCGCGCGGTACCCGACTCATCGCCGTGCGCATGAAGTTGTAGACCAGGAGCGTCATCCCCGTGTCCATGCAGATGCCGGCGAGCGTGCGGACCAGCCAGTACGGTCGCATGGAGGCGACCGTGTCCACCCACTCCGCCTGGGCCATGAGCATATAACCCTGCTGGAGCCCCTGGGCCGACAGCACGAGCCCCATCGTCGAGATTCCGATCGTGATGAGCCAGAAGCTCCAGTTGCCCAGGCGGAAGCTCCAGAGCTCGCCGCCGTGGAGGCGCGGCCACACGTAGATCGCCCCGGCCATCGCCCAGACGACGAACGTCCCGAAAATGGTGAGGTGGGAATGCGAAACGACGAAGTCGGTGAAGTGGGTCGGCTCCTGGATCGAGCGGAGCGCCTCCGTCGAGCCCTGGAAGCAGCCGATGAGGTACATGATCGCCCCTAGGATCAGGAATTTGACGGGAAGGTTCCGGCCAAACCCCGCCCAGTGGCCCACCATGGTGCCGAAGAAATTCTGGAGCACGGTCCACACCGGGATGATCAGCATCATGGAGGAGACGATCGCGATCGTCTCGGCCCAGTCCGCGATGGGGCTGTACAGATAGTGATGGATGCCCACGAAGGGGTAGAAGAAGGCCAGCGACCAGAATCCGATCAGCGACAGCTTGTGGCTATAGATCGGCGCGCGGATGGAGGCGGGCAGGAAGAAGTAGATGAGCACGTACCCCGCCGGCGTGATCCAGAGGCCGACCACGTAATGGATGAACAGGCCGTGGAGCGCCGCGTTATTGATCCCCGGCACCGTCCAGTACGGCCCGATGACCAGCAGGAGGAAGTTGACGCTCGTCCACACCAGCGCGCCGATGAGATACCAGAGGCTGACGTAGAGTTGCTGGTGGACGCGCCGGGCCACCGTCATCAAGAGCTGCGCCGAGATGGCCGCCAGGGCCAGGAACAGCACCACGACGTTGGGGATGGGGAACTCCCCGGCCTCCCAGCCGTTGTTCGTGCCCCATACGGTGAGCCCGAGAAAGCCGGTCACGAGGTTCAGGTTCCAGATCCAGAGCAGCGGGTATCCCCAGTGCTCCTTCCAGACGCGCACGCCGGCCAGGCGAGGGGTGATGTAGTAGGCGAGGCCGAAGAAGAGCGTCGAGAACGCCCCCCAGATGACACCGTTGACGTGCACCGGTCGGAGCCGGCCGAACGTCGACCACGCCTGATCGCCGAGGAACTGCGGGTAGTTGAACTTGGTCGACACCAGCACCCCGATGGTGGGCGCGAAGAGGAGCCAGAAGAACCCCCAGAGGAGCCACCGCCGGATGAGCTCGGGGTCGATCAGCTGGTCGTTGCGCAGGGCCGCCGCGCTCACGTCGGTGGCGAACGGCGGGCCCTCGGGGCGGCGCGCGGACTCGACCGGCATCACCCGAACCGGATCGGATGCGTGGCTTCGAAGCGCTGCCCCCGGTTGTTGGTGAGGACGACCCGGACGGTGCCCTCACGGCGGGCGCGGAGCCTGAACGTAATGAACGGATTGTCGCTGAGCGCGGACGTCAGCACGAACCGGCTGACGGGCTCGGCGTCGTAGAACACCTCCATACGGTCGAGGTGCAGCGGCTCGGATTCCTGGACGAACGTCCCGTGCCGCGCCACCAGCCCCGTCCGGCTCGGGTGCTTGGTCTTGAGCTGGACATCGATGATCTGGTTCGGGCCGATGGCACCGTCGGCCACCAATTGGGGGATCCGGATGGACGGCGGTTGGATCTCGTCCCGCGCTGCCGGCCCCGGCGGTGAGGCGACGCCGGCGCATCCCCCGGCCCCCTCCGGGATGGCGATGACCCGGGTCGTGCGCCAGCGGCCGTGACGGTTGCATTCGGCCGTCACCGAGATTTCGGAGGTCCCCTGATCGACCCTGATCTGGACGCCGAGGTAGGCCTGGCCGTTCAGCGGCGAGAACTGGAAGACCCCTTTGGAGGGCACCGGGTCGCGCTCGTTGACGACGTGGAGGCTGGCGATGAAGTGATCCGGCTGCATGGGGTGGGACATCTCGATCGAGACCGGGACCTTGGCGCCGTTGCTGGTGAACGCCGGGAGCCGGAGGACCGGCCGGTGCAGGCGCTCGAACGACGAGAGCGCATCCGGATCGGCGCCCCCGCCCGTGACCTCGACGCGCCCCCCGGCGCTGGGGGTGGTCTCGGCCGCGGCCAGCCCCACGGCCGCCGAGGCCATGACCAGGAAGCGCCGTCTGGTCAATCGAGGCGGCCGCAGGGCCGACTGCGGGTCCATGCGAAGGCGGCGACCCCGGTTAGTGCCGCCCGGGGTCGAGTTTGGAGCCCTTGTTGGACCAGTAGATGTAGGCCTCCAGCGCCTTCATGGCGTCGGAGTCGGAGTCGATCTTGACGCCCTCGTTGGGTTTCTCGATGCACCAGTTGATCATGTCCCGCAGCGTGGCGAACTTGTTGATCTGCTCCTGGAACTTGGGGAACTCATGGGGATGGTTGTCAGAGCCGAAGGGATGGCACATGGCGCATGCCATCCCCGTCTTGGAGAGGTTGACGCCCAACTTCTTCTCGGTATCACCGTCCCCGTGGAAGAGCAGGTCACCGAGCCGCACCTGCTCCATGAAGACCTCTTCGAACGCCTTGAGCTGCTCGAACGTGTGCTTCTCCTTGTGGGCCAGCGCCCGGTCGGTTGCCGTGATCGTCAGCAGAGCCAGCGGAACCAGCGAAACTCCCAACGCCATCACCGCGTAGCGAGCGTATTTCATGGCCATTCTCCCCGGGGCGTGAGGCCCGCCGGTGATCACTTGTAGGCGCCGTAGTACGGCCAGGCGCGGTCCGCGATGCGCGGCTGCAGCACCTGATTCATGTTGTCGGCGCACCCGGAGTCCCAGGGGGCGTCGGCGAAGATATCTTTTCGCCACATGACGTACTCGTTCTCGACCTTCCCCGCCGCGGCCAGGGTGAGTCGCGACCAGCCCACGCCATCGAAGTGGTCGCCGGGGTCCACCCGGACCTTGCACCGGGTCAGGGTAGGAACGCCCTCGGGCGCGTACGGCCAGGTCCAGGAGGTGGCCAGCATCCCGATCGAGCGCAGCTTGCCGATCTCGTTGTAGAGCACCTGGTGCGTGTGGCCGTGGATGTTGGTGACGTTGGTGTACGGCTTGAGGACCTCGTGGACCTCCCGCCAGTCACGCACCCAGAAGTTCCAGGGCGGGTAGTACTCGTAGAGGGGGTTGTGGCTGAAGATCACGACGGGCCGGTCTTTGGCCCAGGGCGAGAGGGTGCGATTCAGCCACTCCAACTGGTCGCGACCCACACCGGCCCAGGCGCCGGCGACGCTGCCATCGAGGGTCGCCATGTGGCCCATCCGCTCCTTGGGCGTCATCTTCTTGGCCGTCCAGTAGTCGGGACCGCGGCTGATCGTGTCGAGCCCGACGAAGCGCACTCCCTTGTGGTCGAAGGTCCAGTTGGGCGGGCCGAAGAGGTTCGTCCACTTGGCCCCCATGTCCAGGTACCAGTCGTGCTCGCCGGGGATGAAGACCTTCCGGATCTTCACCTCTTTGAGGATGTCGTTCCCGAGATCCAGCTCGACGGGATCGGCCAGCTGGGCCAGGTCGCCGCCGTGGATGAGGAAGTCGGCGGGTGGCGACATGGCCTGGACCTCCTTGGCCGCCCGCACGGTCTTGTCCACGAAGCGCGTGTTGACGGTCTTGGGGTACAGGTGGTTGTCGGAGATCCAGGCGAACTTGAACGCTGGCTGCTGGGCGAAGGCGACATCGAGGGTGTTGATCAGCGGGAACCAGCCATAGGTGGCCGCGCCGGCGGCGGCCCCGGCCAGGAGAGACCTGTGAACGAACATCCGGCGGGTGATGCCGATCGAAGGATCCGGGCGCTGGCCGGCCGCCGTCAACTCCTGATGCATGGCACGACGTTCTCGCTCGAGCTCGCCAGACGACCGGGTCTTTCGCCACCAGGCAACCCTGGCGCGTTCTCTCGCCAACTCGAGTCGGTCATGCTCGTCCATAGCGTGCGCCTCCTTGCGCTCGACCGCCCGACCCAGGTAAGGGCTACTTCTTCAACTCCACCGTAACGGGCACCACCTCCTTGGCCTTCACGGTCACCGGGATCTCGATCGACCCGGTGTACTCCTGCCAGCCGACCAGAGTGTAGGAACCGGGGGGGACACCGGCGATCGCGAAGGACCCGTCTTTGCCGGTGACGGCGTAGTACGGATTGTCGGCGACGTAGACCCACCCCAGCATCCAGCCGTGAGCGTCACACTCGACCCGGACCATCCCCGGCCGTCGCAGCGGCCGCTTGATGCGCTGCTCCTGGTTGGGCAGGGCGACGTTGAAGACAGTAACCTTGCCCAGGAAGCCGTGGGTGTTGTGGAGGACGGGATCGGAGTTGACGATCTCGAAGTCGCCGGACGCCATCACCTGCACGTGGGGCTGGAAGTCGCACTTGACGTTGTCGATGAAGGGAAGCTTCGCCGGCTTCTCCCAGGCCTTGCCCTTTTCCACCTGCTTCAGGTACACGATGGCCTCCTGGACGCCCTTGTCGGCACCGACCAGGATCTGGTCCACCTCGCGCACGCCGGAGCCACAGACCTCGCGGTCCTTGGTGGGGATGATCTTCTTCTTGGCCGGCGGCGTGCCTGAAAAGACCACCTTGCCGCGGATGGTGCCGCCGTCGGTAACGGAAACGACCTCGTAGGCGCCCGCGGGGGAGGCGAGGACTGTGACCAGCGCGGCGGACGCGAGGAGCCACACGACCGGACGGGACGATCGCATCTTGGCGAATCTCCTCTCCTTGCCGTCGATCCTTGTCATGGCCCTAGAGATGCGCGGCCGCGTCGGTCACGAACTCGAGCTTCTCCTCGGGCGAGTGGCAGACGAGGCACGATCGGCTCCCGATCTCCGACACCAGCGCATACCCGGTGCCGTGGGATCGCCAGATGATGAGGTCGTAGCCTCGGTGGTTCATGACCTTGAACTTGGGCTTCTCCTTGAGCCGCAACCGCTCGTAGCTCTCGTCGGGGATGATGAAGAGCGACACGTGTTTGCTGTCGATTTGATACTCGAGGGCCGCAACCTCGACGCTGCCCAGGTGAGAGATGCGGCCGCCCAGGAACCTCAGGCTCTCATCCCGCAGCGGGGGCAGGCTGATGTTGAAGGGCAGCCGTCTCCGGAACCACTCCTCCGCCCCCTGTGGAGAGACGCCCTGGATATCGGGTGGGAGCAGGCCGCGGACGAGCTTTTGATGCTGGTCCACCGCGGCCTGGGCGAACACGGCCAGGGAGTTGCGGCGCTCCCACCAGGAGTCGATGGCGACGCCGGCCGCAATGCCGACCGTGAGGAGCAGCGCCGCCGCCGCGGCCCGGGCCAGGGGCTTGGCCCAGCGCGACCGTCGGGCGCGGCCTCGGGCGTCGGCGAGCTCCCTCACGAGAATCCCCACGCGCTCGCGCACGCGCTCCGGGGCCGGCTCGGGCCGTAACCGCTCGACGTATGCCTCCCGAAACGCCAGCTCGAGATCGACGAGCCGCCGGCAGGCCGGGCAGTCGGCCAGGTGCGCCTCGAGCTCGGCTTCCGCCTCGCGAGCAAGCTCACCGTCGACGTAGGCGAAAAACCTGGACTTGGCGGCGTTACAGTCCATCGCTGAGGCCTCTGGCCCCTCGGTGGCCCGCGCGCTGCGGTTCCACGAGATAGGTCCGCAGCAGGTTCCTGCCCCGATAGAGCCGCGACATCACGGTCCCCAATGGCCGGTCCACGATGCGCGCGATCTCCTGGTAGGAGAACCCCTCGATATCCCGGAGCTCAACCACTTCCTGCAGGGCCGGTGGAAGCCGTCGGATGGCAGCGCGCACCTGACCGATCGTCTCCTGCCGGAGGAGGATGTCGTCGGGGGCCAGGGGGATGGACGACAGCGGGCTCTCCGCTGATAGGGCCTCCACCGCCCACTCCCCTCCCGAGTCCTCGACGACACCATTCCGTCGCCGCCGCTGATGATCGATATGGGCGTTCTTGATGATGGTGAACATCCAGGCCTTGTAGCTCAGCAAGGGATCGAAGCGCCGGAAGGCCCGGAATGCGCGGGCCAGGGCCTCGTGGAGCAGGTCCTCGGCGTCCTCGGGCTTGCGGGTCAGCACTCTCGCGTAGTTATAGAGCGAATCGAGGTGATCCAGCGTGAGCCGATGAAAGTCCGCCCCTTCGTTGGGAGACATAGTCGACCCCGGTGGCGACTACCATCTACTACGAACGGGCCGAGAGAAAATTCCCAGCTGGCACTTTCGAGCGGCGGCTTTGCCGCCGCAATGGTTGTCGCACCTCGCGCGAAAGGGGAGGTTTGGAGGGGGTGGTCGCTACCCCCTCCAACCTCATGGAAGGGGGGCGGAGCCCCCTCCGAGACTAGAAGCGCATCGCCCGCAGCCGGCGGATCCGCTCCTCCAGGGGCGGGTGCGTGGAGAAGAGCGTCATCAGGGTCTGCCCGCTGAGCGGGTTCACGATGAACAGGTGCGCGGTGGCAGGATTGGCGGCCATCGGCACCACCTGCTGGGCGACGTGCAGCTTCTCCAGAGCCTTGGCCAAGCCCCACGGCTTGCCGGCCACCCGAGCGCCGGTGGCGTCGGCCTGGAACTCCCGGGCGCGGGAAACGGCCGCCTGCACCAGCAGCGCGGCGATCGGCGCCAGCATTGCCATCAGCAGGGCCGCGATCGGGTTGGATCCGCCCTCCTCGTCGTCCCCGCGATGGCCGAAGAAGGCCGCCCACTGGGCCATGTGTGCCAGGTACGTGATGGCACCGGCCAGGGTGGCGGCGATCGTGGAAATGAGGACGTCGCGGTTGGCCACGTGGGCCAGCTCATGAGCCAGCACGCCCTCCAACTCCTCCTCATCCAGCAGGCGCATGATGCCCTCGGTGACGGCCACCGCCGCGTGCTGGGGGTTACGGCCCGTCGCGAACGCGTTCGGCGTGTCGACCGGAATCATGTACACCCGCGGCATCGGAATGCCGCTGCGGGTGGCCAGGCGCCGCACCACGGAGTGGAGCCCGGGCGCCTGGGCCTCGGTGATGGGCTGGGCGCGGTACATGGCGAGCACGATGCGGTCGGAGAACCAGTAGGAGAAAACGTTCATCGCCAGCGCCAGCACGAATGCCACGAGCATCCCCTGTTGGCCGCCGACGGCGCCCCCGATCAGGACGAGCATGGCCGTCAGCACCGCGAGCAGCATGGCGGTCTTGAACATGTTGGACATGCAGGTCCCCTCCTGCTACGACATGGACGCCCTAACGTCGCTGCGAAGCGTAGCAAACGCGACCCGGTGGGTCAAATGACCGGTCAAACTCCTTGACTTGGTCGCCTCGCCGTCGCTACACTGGGCCGGTCGCTGAAAAGCTTCTAAATGACAATGACTTACGCGGGATTTCCCGCCGTCGGATATGAAGCCATGATCATCCGGGTGTCCGAAATTCCTGACGAAGGCTTGGTCGTCGCCAATCCGGGCGCGTTCGTCGCGCCCTTCACCGATCGTTCCTGGCGCCTCGACGTCATCCGCTTGCGCGTCGAACGCGACGGAGACGACGTCCTGGTCGCCGGCGAGCTTGCCGCGAACGCTCCCCTGGTGTGCAGCCGCTGCCTCGAGGAGTTCCGCGTCGACGTCCGTCCCTCGGTCGACGTACGCTACGTGCGCCGGCCGCCCGTTGGCGACGCCGTGGAGCTCGGCGCTGACGACCTCGATCTGGACTTCTACGAGAACGACCAGCTGAATCTCGGGGCGCTGGTCGAGACCGAGACCACGCTGGCCTTGCCGATGAAGCCGCTCTGCCGGTCGGACTGCCGGGGCCTCTGTCCCGTCTGCGGCGGCAACCGGAACGTCACCGCCTGCGCGTGCCCGACGCGTTCCCCGGACCAGCGCCTGGCCGTCCTCAAGGATCTGGGCGAGCGCTTCAACCGCTGAGAGAAGAAAGGACCAGGATGCCGCTACCGAAACGACGTCACTCGAAAGCGCGCGGCCGCAAGCGCCGCACCCACTGGAAGCTGGCGGCACCCACACGGTCCGTCTGCCCACAATGCCGCGAGGCCAAGCTGCCGCACCACGTCTGCCCGCACTGCGGGTATTACCGCGGCCGGGAGATCGTCGCCGTCGAAGGCGCCTAGGTGCCGGGCCGAGGAGC
>JBOHPP010000236.1:0-3363 GCA_050731755.1 Candidatus Rokuibacteriota bacterium
GTGCGTGTTCGTGGCCTCGAACATCGCCGGCGCGCCATTCCAACGCACCTGCTGGCTCGCCTGCCGGCTGGCCCTGGCCGGGTTCATCCTGCCCTTCTTCTTCGTGTACGGGCCGGGGCTGGTCCTGATCGGAAGCTGGGGCGTCGTCGGCCTCGCGGCCGTGACCGCGACGGTCGGCGTGGTCGCGCTGGCCGTGGCCATCGAGGGCTACCTGCTGCGCCCGCTGGCCTGGCCGGACCGGGTGGCGGCGGCCGTGGCCGCGGTGCTGCTGATCCACACGGGCTGGCTCACGGATGTGCTCGGCGCCGTCGTGCTCGCGGTCCTGACGGTTCGCCAACTCGCCGCCCACCGGCGCGGTGCGAGACAGCCGGTGGCCCAGGCGACGAAGCCGGCCGACGAGGGCGCCCCTGAAGTATCTACTCGAGATTGACAAGCGGCGACGGCGCGTATTACCGTCCCGCCACGCCCGAGGCCCGTCGACCCAGCCACCCCAAAACGCCGGAGGTTGCCATGGTCGTCACGATTCGCCGGACCCTCCTCGTCGGCTTCCTGCTCATGCTCGTTGCCAGCCTGGGCGGCGCCGCCAGCGCTCAGGACGCGGTCAAGTGGACGCCGGTGACCGAACACCGGCTCCTGAACGCGGACAAAGACGGCGCCAACTGGCTGACCCATCACCGCACCTATAACGGCTGGCGCTACAGCCCCCTGAACCAGATCACGAACGCCAACGTCGGCAAACTGACCCCCCGGTGGATGTTCCCGGGCGGAGGCGCCGGCGACCAGAAGGGCACCCCGATGGTGAACGACGGGGTGATGGTCACGGTGACGATCGACGCTGGCGACACGGTCAATCCCCGCACGCTGATCCGCCAAAAGGTCTACGCGCTGGACGCGACGACGGGCGCCGTGCTGTGGAAACACGAGCACAAGCTTCCCGACGACCTGACCGTCCTCGTCCGCATCCTGCTGGGGCCGCGCGGAGTGGCCTTCCTCAACGACCGCGTGTACTACGGCACCAAGGACGCCCGGCTCATCGCGCTCAGGGCGACCACGGGCGAGGTGATCTGGAACAAGGAGATCGCCGACTACAAGGACGGCTTCTACGTGTCCATGGCGCCCATCGTCGCCAAGGGCAAGCTCGTCGTCGGCATCGCCGGCCCCGGCGAGATGGGCAACCGCGGCTTCGTCGAAGCCTTCGACCCGGACACGGGCCGCAGTCTCTGGCGCACCTACACGATCCCCGGCCCCGGTGAGCCCGGAAACGATACCTGGGCCGGCGAGAGCTGGAAGGTCGGCGGCGTGGCGCCCTGGCACCACGGAACGTACGATCCGGACTCGAACACCCTCTTCTACGGCACGGGCAACCCGGCCCCCTGGATCCCTGAGCTCCGCAAGGGCAACAACCTCTGGGCGAATTCGGTGATCGCGCTGGACGCCGACACCGGCAAGCTGAAGTGGGGTTACCAGTTCGTGCCGAACGAAGGGTGGGACCTGGACACCAACCAGGAGCCACTGGTCATCGACGTCACGCGTAACGGGACGAAGCGGAAAGCCGTCATCCAGGCCAACAAGCTCGGCTACGTGTACACGCTCGATCGCACCGACGGCAAGTTCATCTCGGCCACGCCCTTCGTCAAGCTGCGCAACTGGGGCGAAGTCGACCCGAAGACAGGAAAGGTCAGCATCAACCGCGACAAGATCCCGACCATGGGCGGCCCTCGGCTCGAGGTGTGCCCCGGCCTCATCGGCGCGACGAGCTGGGGCAACCGGCCCTACAATCCGCAGACCGGTCTGATGTACATCCCGTCCAACGAGTTCTGCATGATGCTCGGGTACGCCAAGGAGATCACCTATAAGCGCGGATCGATCTTCACCGGCGCCGCCCACGACCACTACGCCAAGGGGGACCAGTCCGGCGTGCTGCGCGCTTACGACGTCAACGCCGACAAGGTCGTGTGGGAGTGGTCGACGCGGAGCCCGCTCGTCACCCACGTCCTCACCACCGCCGGGGACCTGGTCTTCTTCGGCACCGCCGAGGGCAAGGTCATCGGCCTGGACGCCCGCAGTGGCAAGCAGCTCTGGGAGTTCAGCGTCGGCACCCCGATATCGGGCGGTCTCATGACCTACGCGGTCGGCGGCAAGCAATATCTGGCCGTGGCGGCTGGCGGGCAGACCCGGTCGGCCACGTACTACGGCAAGGAGCCTCGGTGGGCGCACCTGAAGAACGTCCCCTGGGGCGATGTCGTCGTCGTCTTCGCCCTGCCTGACTGAGAACGCGCGGTGATGGCGCGTCGCCGGATCCGACCGGACCGTCTGGTCGGATTCGGCGCGGCGCTCCTGCTCGCCGTGGCCGCGGAGGCCGCCCCGCTCACGGGTCTCCGCGTCTGCGCCGACCCCGACAACCTGCCCTTCTCGAGCAAGGATCCCGCGACACAAGGCTTCGAGGTCGAGCTGGCGCGCGCCCTCATCGCCGACGTGACCTTCCGCTGGATTCCCACGTACCGCTGGCCGGTCGTCCGCAAAGAGCTCCTGGACCGGCGCTGCGATCTCTTCTTCGGTCTGCCTCTCGATCCCCGCTTCACCGACGAGAACCGCCGTCTTGCTCTCTCGCGCCCGTATTACGTCGTGGGCCAGGTGCTGGTATCCCGGGCGGGGGAAGGGATCAGGCGGCTCGAGGATCTCCGGGGCAAGGTGATCGGCGTCGAAACCGCCACGGCCGGCGACATCCTCGTCACCCGGCTCGGCGGGGAGCGCCGGGTCTACGCCACGCCCCCGGAGACGTTCGAGGCCGTCCGAGCCAGAAAGGTTGACGCGGCCGTCATGGCCTCGCCGCAAGCGGGCTGGTTGGCCGGGAAGTTCCCCGGCTTCGAGTTGCACGAGGTCCGGGATCCAGAGGGCGAGTTCAAGATTGCCATCGGAATGCGCCGGGAGGACCGCGATCTCAAGGCGGCGGTCGATTCGGCCCTGGAGCAGTTGCTCGACAGCGGAAAGGTCGGCGAGATTCTCGGCCGCTACGGCGTGCCGCGCCTCGCTGCCGAGCGCGGGCGCTGATCGGCGCACGAGACCCCCAAGCCCCCGTGTCCCTGGTCAATGAAAAGTTCCTCCGTCACTGCGACGTGAAAATGTCCTCCCTTTGGCAGCGAGATGACGGCGGATGTCGCGGTCGATGGGGCGGACCCAGGGATGAGTGGGTAGCGGGCGGCGGCCGGTATGGGTGTTCGGCGCCAAGCGCTGGGAGGCGTGTGGGCAGGGTGTGGAGCGCAGGCGCCGGAGAGGGAGTGGTGGAGCGAGAGCTGTGCCGTGTGCCGCGCGGGGCGCGCCGGGGCTTGAGCACGAAGTTGCCGCGCGGCATCGCCACCGTCG
>JBOHPP010000237.1:0-22212 GCA_050731755.1 Candidatus Rokuibacteriota bacterium
GTCCTCGGCATCGGCGGCCGGCGGCGGCGGAGCCGGCCGAGCCGGCGGCGCCTCCGGCGGGGGGCTGGAGGCCGGGCGCTCGGTGCCGGCCGGGCCTCCGGTGGAGGCCGGCGCGGGCGCGGCCGGCTGGCCCCGGCCGCGCACGAGGTCGCTCATCCGTACCATCAGGCGGTGCCTACCTTGTCCTTGATGACCTCGGCGACGATGCGGTCGTCGATCTCCTTGGCCCGCCGGGAGCAGCCCACCAGGAGGGCGATGTCGCAGATGTTGTTGATCTCGCGCGGCGTGCCCCGGGTGAAGTCGAAGATCAGCTTCACCGCGTCCTCGGTGAAAATTTGACGGGTCAGCCCGGCCATGCCCAGGCGATGGGCGATGTAGTTGGCCGTGTGGGTGTCGTCGAGCGTGTTGAGGTGGTAGCGAATGCCCACGCGTTGATCCAGGTGCTTGAGCCCGCGCACCTTGGCCGCTAGCTCCGGCGACCCGATGATCAGCAGCGTCACCAGGAACCGGTCGTCGGTCTGGAAGTTCAGCAGGAGGCGCAGCTCCTCGAACACGCCGTCGTCATCGATGAGCTGGGCCTCGTCGACGATGACGACGGTGTCGCGGCCGGCCTGGAAGTTGCGGAAGAAGACGTCGTGCAGCTGGTGGAGCAACTCCGGCTTGCTCCGGACCGGCGTCTCGACGCCGAGCTGGTAGAGCACTTCGCGAAGGAAGTCGACGGGGGTCCAGCTGGGGTTGGTGAGGAGCCCGATCTCGTACCGCTCGGCCTCCAGCCGCTGGATGAGTGCGCGCGACAGGGTCGTCTTGCCGCACCCGTACTCGCCGGTAAGCATGGCGCAGCCCTTGCGCTGGCGGACGGCGTACATGAGCCGGACCAGCGCCTCCTCGTGCTCTGGCGACAGGTAGAAGAACTTCGGGTTCGGCGAGTTGTCGAAGGGCTGCTCACTGAGGCCCCAGAACGCCTCGTACATGGCGTCAGTCCCTGAACAAGAAGTACAGTCCGGTGTAGGCGGTGATCAGCGAGGCCACCGCGCTGGCGATGGCGATGTAGTCCTGATACCAGCGCACCGACACCTCGGGCACCGTCACCACCGCGCCGGCCTCCAGCGGCGGCGCTTCGGCCATGAGATAGGACCGGCCGTTGGGCAGCGTCACCGTCGCCCGGGCGAAGCGGGCGCGCACGGTGGGGCCGCCGGCCAGCGCGATGTACTCCCGCGGCGTGAGGTCGGGCCGGAAGTCCACGGCGCCGGGCGCCCGCACCTCACCCAGCACGTAGACCTTGTCCTCGGCCACCGGCAGGCTGAACACGTCACCGTTCTCCAGCGCGATGTTCTGGGCGTCATCCTTCTCGACGAGCAGCCGGTGGAGATCGACGGGGATGCGCTGGCGGGGTCCGGCCGCCCCGATGCGCTCGACGACCGCCAGTCGCAGGTCGGCGTGGGCGGCGGCGCCGCCGGCCCGCCCGACGACGTCCTTGACCCGGTCGCCGCGAGCCAGCTCGAAGCGCTGCACGATCGTGGGCCGGCCGGCGGTGGTGGTGCGGCTCGAGTCGTGGGTGCCGATGAAGGCGCCCCGCACCTCGACCACGTCCTGCAGCACGGTGAGCGGCGGGACGAACAGCACGTCACCGGGCCGGAGGGGCACGTCGGCCGGCCGGGCCGGCGCGGCAGTGAGATCGACGGACAGTGTCTCCTTGCGGCCGTCGGTCTGGACCCGCGTCAGCCGTCCCTCGGTGGCGGCCGCGTTCTGAGCGAGGCCGCCGGTCAGCTCGAGAAGATCAGTCAGCTCGCCAGTGGCGCCGATCTCGTATTCGCCGGGACGTCGGAAGGCGCCGGTGAGGGTGACGGATCCGCCACGGGGCGGGACGTGGATCTGCATGCGTTCCTCCACCGTGGGGTTCTGCGCGAGGTCGCCCCGCATCTCGAAGCGCAGCAGGTCCAGCTCGCTGTCCACGCCGTTGCGGGTGACGACCACGCGGCGCAGGCTGCCGCGAGGGGTGATCCCGCCGGCGGCTAGCAGCACCTCGTGCACGCGCCGCACCGCCGAGGCGTGGATCGATCCTGGGCGCTCGACCTCGCCGGACAGCACGACCTCGAAGCAACGCGGAACGGACACCGACAGCGTGACGTCGGCAAACCTGAGCAACGTACGCGCGCGCTCGCCGATCTGCCGATTCGCGTCGCGCAGCGTGAGGCCGCCGATCTCGATCGCCCCGATCGGCGGGATGCTGACGACGCCTTCGGGGTCGACGACGACCTGCTGCCGCAGCACGTCCAGCCGTCCGGCGATCTGCACCTCCAGCACGTCGCCCGAGCCCAGCCGGTACTCGGGACTCGGAACCCGGACGGAGACGCCAGCAACGCCGGCGTGCGCGCACGGATCCGGTCGGGGAAGCGCCGTCCCGCCCGGGGCGCGCACGGGGAAATCGGTGCCCGGCGGCTGCGGCGGGCTCAGAGGGGGCAGAGGCTGACCTGGCGGAGTCGGCGCGCGCGGCTCGGTCGAACCCGGACCGGGCGGCGCCTGGGCCAGCCCGCCCGTGGGCATCAGCAGACAAACCACCAGCACGACGCACAGCGCATCACGAGCGAAGCATCGGCGGCCCCGCGGGTCCACTTGACGCAATGAACCGCATTGTCTCACTTGACCGCGTACCGACTGTCAAGAAAAAGCATAACTTCTCGATACTTCGCTTGACATCGGCCCGGGTCTCTCTCTATGATCCCGATGCGCGAACGGCCGCGCCGAGGTTTGAAATGACGCCCAGAGTTTCCCGCGCCCTGCTGCTGGGCGCGGCACTTTTCGCCTGCATCGGCGCCGGTTTCTGGCTGCACGCATTCTGGATCGAGACGTCGCGTCCGCCCGAGCCCCGCCCGCTTTCACCGATCGCCACGGCCGACACGCTGCAAGCCGCCTTCGTCACGGTCGCCGAACGCGTGCGGCCGGCGGTGGTCCACGTGGGCACAGTGCAGGTCGCACGGCGCCGTCGTCCGCCCGTCACGCCGGGGCCCTTCGCCGACGATCCCTTCTTCAAGGAGTTCTTCGACCAGTTCTTCGGCCCGGGCCGACCGGGCGGGCCCGGGGAGTTCCGCCAGCCCGGCCTGGGGTCGGGAGTGATCGTCGACCGCCGCGGGTACGTCCTCACCAACTTCCACGTCATCAAGGGCGCCGACGCGGTGACGTTGCGACTCAGCTCCAAGCGCGAGTACCGCGGGCGGATCGTGGGCACGGATCCCAAGACCGACCTTGCCGTCGTGCGCTTCGAGCCGGAGGCGGAGCTGGTGGTGGCGACGCTGGGCAACTCGGACGCCTTGCGCGTGGGCGAATGGGCGATCGCGATCGGCAACCCGTTCGGACTCGACCAGACCGTCACCGTGGGCGTGGTCAGCGCGACGGGCCGCGCCGACGTCGGCATCGCGAGCTACGAGAACTTCATCCAGACCGACGCGTCGATCAATCCCGGCAACTCCGGTGGGCCGCTCGTCAACCTCCGGGGCGAAGTCATCGGCATCAACACGGCGATCGTCGCCACCGGTCAGGGCATCGGCTTCGCCATCCCCGCCAACATGGTCAAGCGCGTCATGGGCCAGCTCATCGATCGCGGCAAGGTGACGCGGGGATGGCTGGGCGTCTCGCTCCAGCCCATCACCACCGAGTTGGCCCAGGCCCTGGGGGTGACGGGAACGCGGGGCGCGGTGGTGGCGCGCGTGCATCCGGGCAGTCCGGCGGCCACCGGGGACATCAAGCCGAACGACGTGATCGTGAGCTTCGACGGTATCGCCATCGAGGACTACCATCACCTGCAGCGGCTGGCCGCCGAGATCGAGGTCGGCCGCACCGTCAAGCTCGAGATCGTGCGCGACCGTCAGCCGCGCACGGTGGCGCTCAAGATCGCCGAGGCGCCCGACAGCCCCGCGGCGGCGCGATAGGTCGGAGTTCGACGGCGTTTATGAAGTTGGAGGGGGCAGCGGCCGCCCCCTCCAAACCTCCTCGTTCGCGCTGGGCGTTACAACCGTAGCCGCGGTAAGGCCGGCTCGAAGGCCTAGGCCACGAAGGGTGGGATGGGCGGGATTTCGACGGCGCGGGTGCGCACGTCGCGGACGCCCGGCACATCGCGCGCCACCTGCACGGCCTGCTCGAGCGCGGACGTGCCCTCCAGCGTGACGATGGCGCCCTGCGAGTCCACGGTGATCCGGTACCGGCGCGTTTCTGGGTGCATGGCCAGAGCCACCTGCACGCGGGAGGCCAGGGCGCGATCGGCCACGACCTGCCGGCCGGTGGTGCTGATGCGCAGGTTGCCGTGGCGGGCGACGCGCTCGATCATGTCGACGACGGCGTCGGTCGCGAGCTTCTCGGTGTTGACGATGACCTCGTAGAGCGTGGGCTCGTCGATGTCGACCTCGTAGAGATACCGCATCCGCCCCTTCTTCTCGGAATCGTCGCGGCGCACGAAGTCGGCGGCGGCCCGCTGGTTCGCCATCTCGCCGGTGAGCTCCGCCGAGCGCTTGATCCACTGGCGCACCCGGTGCTCGAAGGGAGCGATCAGCCGCACCCGCAGCACGTGGGGGATGCCGCGCAGCAGCCACTGTCCGCCGCGGCCCATCAGGACGACGTCGTCGGCCTCGGCGAATTCCAGCAGCGTCGTCTGGAGGATCGTGATGTAGTGGCGGGTCTCGGCGTCGAAGCGCTCGAAGAGCGACGGCTTGGACTCGTCGAGGTGCGAGAGCTTCTCCTCGGCCAAGCCGTACCGCCGCACGGCGTCCTGCAGCAGCTCTTGATCGACGTACCGATAGCCCAGGCGCTGGGCGATGGCCATTCCGACTTCCGGCCCGCCGGCGCCCATCTGGTGGGAGAGCGTGATGATAGCCATGACTCACCCCCGCCGGTACTTGTTCTTCAGCGCGGTCGGCGCGATCGCGATGCGCTTGCCCGCCACGTCGTCGAGGATGTAGACCTCGTCGGTGAGCGAGCCGCTGGCGAAGACCTCGAAGACGTCCAGCGCCGCCTCGAGCGTGCTCTCAGGGCGTTCGGCCATGAGCTCCTCGACCCGCGCGCGAGACAGTCGCGGCATCCGTCCTCCGTCGCGAGTGGGGGGAGCCTACCCGAAGCCGCCCGAAGCGGCAAGGGCCGGTCGGGCTACGCCGAGGCCGCCATTGTCGGCGCCGGCTCCTCGAGCGGGGGCGCGAAGGAGTACGCCGGCCAGGGGCCCGTCGGGACGACGGCCACGTCCGGCACTCGGGCGGCCACGGGCGCGATCCGAGCCAGGAACGCCGGCACCTCCTCCCGGGGCACGAGGAAGGCCACGGAGGCGGCGACGTTCGCGCCGTGGCCCGTGGGAGCGTAGCGCCAAGCCGCCAACCCCGCGCGCTCGACGAGACGCTCGGCCACGCCGCGGAGCAGCGCCGCTGCTCCCTCGTTGGCCGGAGCGCGTGAATCGAGCCGGAGCAGCCGAACGTTCATCTCGATCCGGCCCCGGAGGTGGTCCACTGCCGAGCAGATCCGGCTCCACCGCGCCTCGAGCCAGGACGCCAACTCGCTGTCGCCAACGACGGTGCCGAAGGGAAAGGGCACGACAGCCCCGGCGTCGAGCAGGCCGGCCAGGATGTCGTGGTGACAGGCTTCAGCGCGAGGGTTGCGGGCGGGCGGCAGCCCGACGGGGCTGGCGACGAGGACCAGATCACGGACGCCGTGGGCGGTGACCACGCCCCCGCCGACACCGTTCGGCGACGGGCGCCACCGGGACGGGAGGCTGTCGACGATCGCGTAGAGGTACCGCTGCGCCTGCATCCCTGCTCCTCGGCTCCGGCGCTGGGACTTGGCCGAGCGTACGGGCAGTCGACGCCCGCGTCAAGCGCGTTTCTTAAGGTATAATCGGCGCGTCGTGTCGCCGCCGTGCTACCGCCGACATCGGGCCGCCGTCGACGTGCTGAGCCTGGTCCTGGGAGTCCTGTGGGTCTCCTCGGCCTTCGCCGGAAGCGCCGCCCCCGCCCTGCCGCCCGAGCTTCCCAAGAACGAGCGGGCCGAGCTCATGGAACTGGCCCAGACCGCCGACGTCGCGACGAACGTCCAGGCCGAGCCCTTTGTCATCCGGCAGGACATCTTCGAGTATCTCCTCGACCATCCCGAGTTCGCGGCGCACCTGGCCCGCGCCCTGCGCTACACCTCCTTGCGGATCTGGAGCACGCCCGAGGGGCTCTATCTGGATGACGGCCATGGAGTGATCGGCCGGTTCCGCGTCATCTACGCGGCGAACGGCACGCGCGTCTTCCACGCCAAGGGCCGCTACAAGAAGGCCCTGCTGCCCACCATCCACGGCGAAGCGCTGACGATGATCGAGTATGAGGCGATCTCGGCCGGTGCCGGCCGGATCCTCGTGCGGCCCGCCGTGTCCGGATGGGTTCGCCTCGATAATCGCGTGGCTGGGCTGGCGATGCGGGTCGCCAGTGGCGTGGCTCAAACCAAGGCCGATCGCGAGGCGCGCAAACTCAGCAAGCTCTTCGCCCGGGCCAGCCAGGCGATCGACGATGATCCGGCCGCGGTATGGGCGCTGCTGTGTCTGCGGTCCGACGTACCCCATCGCGAGCTGGAAGAGTTCGGGCGCCTGCTCAACGTGCGCTGAGCTCGCGCGCGCGTCGAGAAGCCGCCTCGGCCTCGACCTGCCGTCCCTGGGCCGCCAGCGCCTGCGCGAGCCGGACGTGGGCCTCGCGGTGCTCGGGCATGAAGCGGATGACCTCGCCGGCGGCGCGTTCGAGCCCCGCCCACTTGCCCTGCGCCTCCAGCGCCTGCCACAGGTCGAAATGCGCCGGCGCCAACTCGGGATCGATCTCGATCGCCTGGCGGCACGCCGCCTCGGCTTCGGCGTAACGCCGCTGGGCCAGCAGCACGCCGGCCAGGGCGGCGTGCGAGCGAGCGGATTCGGGCCGGGCCTCGAGCGCGGCACGGTATGCGCTTTCCGCGTCGTCGTACCGTCGCTGCTCGGCTAGCAACTCTCCCAGATCAGAGTGTGCGCGGGCGTAGTCCGGCCTGAGCCGCGCGGCCTCCCGGAAGGCCGCCTCGGACTCCGCGTAGCGTCCCTGCCAGTAGAGAGCCACCCCGAGCCCGCGATGGAGCGCGGGATGACGAGGCCAGAGCCCAAGCGCCTCGCGGTACGCGCCCTCGGCGTCGGTGTGCCGTCCCTGGCGGCCGAGCCCGAGCGCGTAGTTCGCTCGCAGGCGGATGTCGGTGGGCCGCAGCCGCACGGCTTCCCGCAGCGCCGCCTCGGCCTCGGCGTGCCGTCCCTGCCGGCCGAGAGCCACGCCCAGCTCGTAGTGAAGCTCGGCGTCTTGGGGACAGAAGTGAAGGGCCTCGCGGAACGCCGCCGCGGCCGCCGCGTACTCGCCGAGCATGCCTAGCGCATGGCCGCGCGCCTCGATGAGCTCGGCCGCGTCGGGGTGGCGGCGCAGCGCTTCCTCGTACACGACGGCTTCGTCCGCCCACAGGCCCTGACGGCGGAGCACGCCGGCCAGCGCGCGATAGGGCGCCAGCGCTTCCGGACGCAGGCGGATCGCGGCGCGCAGCTCGGTCACCGCGGCGTCGTAGTGCCCCAGCCGCTCCAGCGTGGCGCCGAGATGGAAGTGAGCCTCGGGGTCATCGGGACGCAGGCGGAGCGCTTCGCGGAGCGAGGCCGCCGCCTCGGCGGGGCGGCGGCGCCGGCCAAGCGCGAGGCCCAGTCGCGCGTGAAGCTCGGCGTCTTCAGGACGGAGGCGGAGCGCCTCGCGATACGTGGCCACGGCATCGCGCAGCCGCCCCTGGCGCTCGAGGCTCGTCCCCAGCCCCAGGTGCGCGCGGACGTAGTCGGGACGGACGGCCAAGGCTTCGCGATACGCCGCCGCGGCCTCCTCGGCCCGGCCCTGCTCGAGCAGCGTCGCGGCCAGGTCAGCGCGCGTGACCGCCGAGTCCGGCGTCTGCTCCACGGCCTCGCGGTAGACGGCTTCGGCGTCGGAGGCCCGTCGCAGGCGTCGGAGCACAACGCCCAGATTGGCGTGGGCCACGGGTTCCCCCGGACGCAGGCGGAGCGCTTCCCGGAACGCCTCCTCGGCCGCCTCGTACGCGCCCTGCCGCTCCAGCGCCAACCCCAGGTTGACGTGAGCTCGCGCGAACTCGGGACGCAGCCGAACGGCCTCGCGAAACGCCGCCGCCGCCTCCGGGTACCGCCGCTGCTCGAACAGCACGTTGCCGAGCTCGGCGTGGGCGCTGGCGGCGTCAGGCTGGAGCCCAAGCGCTTCGCGCAGGACGGCCTCGGCCTCGCGCTGACGACGGAGCCGCCGGAGCGTGAGGCCCAGATTGAGGCGGGCCTTGACGTCGTCGGGTCGGAGGCGGATCGCCTCGCGGAATCCGGCCTCGGCGTCCCCGTAGCGGCCCTGGTGCGCCCACGCCTGGGCCCGCTCGCACCAGTAGTTGAACTCGGTCACGGGCTCACCCATGGTCTCGCGGCCCTGAGTCTACGGCGATGAGGCTCGGAATGGCTAGGACCTCTTCCAAGCGCCGTTGAGTTGCACCCGGGTCCTGTTGTAGGCTGTCGGCGACCCAACGGCCAGGCGGCGACCACGGTCTCCATCCTGAAGGAGATGCACCATGTCCAACGTCAAGAGCTTCGACACGATCTTCAGCCAAGCGGTCGACTCCCAGGCCATGCCCGGCGTCGTCGCCATGGCGGCGACCGACAAGGGAGTCCTCTACGAGGGCGCCTTCGGCAAGCGCGAGCTCGGCAAGGACTCGGCGATGACCCTCGATACGGTGGTCTGGGTCGCGTCGATGACCAAGGCCATCACGGCGGCGGCTGCGATGCAGCTCGTCGAACGCGGCAAGCTGAGCCTCGAGCGTCCCGCCAACGAGGTGGTTCCCGAGCTGGCCCGGGCCCAGGTGCTCGACGGTTTCGACGCCGCCGGCAACCCGCGTCTCCGGCCGCCCAAGCGGTCGATCACGCTGCGTCACCTGCTGACGCACACGGCGGGGTTCAGCTACGAGATCTGGAACCCGGCGATCATCCAGTATCAGACCGCTACGGGCACACCGGGAATCACGACCTGCACGAACGCGGCCCTGACCACCCCGCTGATGTTCGATCCGGGCGATCGGTGGGAATACGGCATCGGCATCGATTGGGCGGGCAAGATGGTGGAGGCGGTGAGCGGCCAGAAGCTCGACCGCTACTTCCAGGAGAACCTCTTCGGGCCACTCGGCATGAAGGACACGTCGTTCAAGATCGCGCCGGCGCAGCGCGCGCGGCTGGCCAGCATGCATCAGCGGGGCGCCGATGGTGCCCTGGCGCCGATCGAGTTCGAAATCCCCCAGGACCCGGAATTCCACATGGGTGGCGGCGGCCTCTACGGCACGGCCGCGGATTATCTGGCCTTCGCGCGGATGATCATGCAGGATGGCCGCTCCCCGGGCGGGCAGCTGCTGCGCCCGGAGACGGTGGCGCTCATGGCTCAGAACCACATCGGCCCGCTCGAGGTCGGCGTGTTCAAGACCGCGATTCCGGCGCTGTCCAACGACGTCGAGCTCTTCCCGGGAATGTCCAAGAAGTGGGGACTCAGCTTCCTTATCAACACCCAGCAGGCGCCGACCGGTCGCGCCGCCGGCAGCCTGGCCTGGGCCGGGCTGGCCAATACCTACTTCTGGATCGACCGCAGCCAGCGCGTGTGTGGCGTCTTCCTCTCTCAGCTGCTTCCGTTCTACGACCACACGGCCATCGACCTGCTCGTGAAGTTCGAGACCGAGGTGTACCGCGCCCTCTAAGTGTTGTGACCGCTGGCGGCCGGGACACGCCCGCGTCCAGGTCGCCGCGGAGGCGTGTACGTAGAAACCCTCTTGTGCAAACGCGCCATTGTGCGGCGGTGCCGTGCGCGAAACAATAACGCTCAGTTGAAGATCGCGTTCAGAGGGGGGTGCGTGCTACGACCGCGCGGCTAGAGATTGTCTTGTGGTCGCTCGTGGCCCTTTTTGTCGTCGCTGTGGTCGCGGTGTTGCCAATCGTGCTGTCCCAGCTCGGCCTGCTGCACCGTGTTCCTTGATGGTGTCTTCCCGCTTCGCGACCTGAAGCGCCGCGACAAAGGCGTACTCAGCCGACGCCCGCACCTCAAGTTCACCGTTTCGCGGGTCGTCCAGCGCAAGATACGCAAGCCGATAGAGGCACCGGTCACTGCATCGGCGTGTAGAGGCCGACGCCCACATTGTTCATGACTCCCGTGACGCCGGGCACCTCGCGAATGAGCCGCTCCACGGTGTTCCGCTGCGCCGCCGTGCTCACTCCGCCGACGACGTAGACCATCCCGTTCCGGATGTCGACGCGGAGGTGGCCGAAGTCACGCAACTTCGCTCTGACCTCGTTCGCGATGCGCCGGTCTTCAGGTGAGCCCATCATCGCGGGCATGCTGGCGCACGCCGTCTGAAGAGAGAGCGCGACGACAAGCGACAAGGCCACCCACCAAGGCTGCCTCATCCCGACCACCCACCTCTCTGCCGGTTCCGATGCAGCAGCGCCGAGACGCGATTCCTGTTCGTGGGTGGGAGGCGTATGGCCCGCGGGCGACTTCCGCATCCCAACGCAAGAACCCGGGGAGCTGGTGGGATGTCTCAGAAGTGATTGTCGGAACTAGAAGCTCGGGGACATGGATCGGGAGTTCCGACGGTGCGCGAGATGATCTGCTGGGGCGCCTTCAAGACGCGAGGCCGAGGAGGGCCCCCAAGAGGCGCGACGGAGGCCGGCGTTCAGCTGATGCAGCCCGCGTGCGCCATCACGTCGTGGGTGATCTCGATGCTCTGCCCTCGCCGAAGAGGTTCCTGACACACCGGGCAGGTCAAGTTGCCGTAGCGATCCCGCTCGTTCGGTGCCCCACGACCGATGAGGCGGGTTGGTGACTTCCGGTGCTCCGGGCAGCCACCGTGGGCCAGGACGCCTTGACTCAGGGCTGCCGATTGGCCGGGCAGGATCGGCTCGCCGCAGATCGAACACCGATCACTTGAGTGCGTCACCCTCAACTCCTGCGCGATTTCATGCCGGGCCCAGTTGGTAAAGGGGAGGGTATACCGTGCCCCGCATAGGGTCCATGTATCGAGTGGCCTGCAGCTAATGAAACGACCACTCTGCCTCAGCCCGACCCACTCCTCAAACGCCGACCGGCGGTGGCACCAAATCACGGCACGATTCCACGTCTGTTGAAATAAGCGTTGCGGAACTTATGGTTCGACTGGAGCCGGGGGCGGGAGTCGAACCCGCGACCTACTGATTACGAATCAGTTGCTCTGCCTCTGAGCTACCCCGGCTTTTCGCAGATTTCCGGGCGACGGACGGCTGATTTTACACTCATGTGCTGACTTTGTGCTGAGATTTGGGCGGGTCGGGGCCGAATTATCCCCCGTTGGGAGCCTCCCATCACGGGAACGGCGATCGTCTTGCCTCTCAAGTCGCGGATCGCGCGGACCCGGAGACCGCCAGGAGCCCGCCACCCGCCGCAACAGCTCTCTCAGCCACCGACACCCCCAGACCGAGACTCCTGTCGAGAAGGACCGAGACCCCTGTCGACTGGACGGACGATGAACAGGCAGCGCGGCATCCGCTTCGCCGTCGTATCCTGGCCCGGCGCCCCAACCAGACGTCTCAGGCGTGCACAACCGGGCGCCGTCGTGCTCATCATGCGAGGCGAAGGTGGGGCTAGCTCCCACAAGGATCATCTCCCCCTCCCTACTGCTCGCCAAGTCGGCGGTTCGGCGTGAACGCCTTGAGTTCGGCCTCAGCCTGCTTGAAGTACTCCACCCAGAACTCTTTGAGCCGCCGCCACTGATGCTCGTCGAACCCAGCGGTGTGGACGCCGAGCGCCCAGACCCGGACGCCCTCGAGTCGGGGAATCAGGCGCTTCGCGTGAACCTTCTTCACCAGAGCCAGCGGCTCTGCGACAGAGCGTTCGAGGTTCAGGCCCCGGCCCACGTGACGCATGTCGGAAAGAACGACCAGGCGTTTGGTGGCCGTGGGTACGGCCTCGAACTCGATCTCCGCCTGGGCCAGGGCCCCGAAGAGGTCCGTGCCCTTCGCGGTGGGCTTGAGCGTCCGTGCGACGTTCCGCCATCTTTCCACCGTCGAACGGCGCCACTGATCGAGGTACTCGCCGAACCGGCCGGGCGCGAGGGGCGAGACCTCGGCCAGGAGTGGCGGACTTCCGAAACTTCGCGCGCAGATCGCAAGCACGACAATGCGCGACCCTCCGGCCGGGGCCCGGCCGATCAATCCCTCGACCGCCCCGAGGTTCCGGGCAAACTCATGATCGGAGGCCAGGGATGTCGAGAGATCGATGAGGACGACCGTGACCTCCCGACGCTCCTCCTCTGCGTAAGCAAGAATCGCGATGGCAAGGAGCACGACGAGCGCAAGACCGAAGACGAGCATCACGCGAGTCGAGAGAGACCCGAGCGAGTTCGCCCGGGCTTCGGCCGTCTCCCGCCGGCGCTGGGCTTCGGCTTCCTGCTGGAGCCCCTCTGCCGTGAGCTGGGCATGCAGCAGCTCTGGCCGGCGGCGGACTCCCTCCTGCTGAGCAGTGTTGTCGGCGAGCAGCTGTTCGAGCTGGGCCCGTTCCCGGAAGAACGGCCGGACCGTCCAGACGACCGTCATGCGCTTCACGTACTCGTGGAAGGCGAGGCCGGCGGCCATCTCGCCAGCCACGCCGAGAAGGATCACCGAGAGCATGGTGAAGATGCTCAGGAGCCGCTTCGCGCGGGCGACCCCAGCCGCCTGGGCATCCCCGTCGCCTGTGGCAGGTGCAAGCTCGTCCGCCGAGCGCGTCGCCTGTACCTGGCGCCGGGTCTCCTCGAGCTCAGTCCCGGCCATCCGACCCGTACCCAGGAAGATGACGGCGCCAACTGAGCAGAGTGCCACCAGGAGTCCCAGGCCGCAGAAGACCCGCCACAGGTCCCTGCCCTGAGCGCGGTCGCGCGCGTACATGAGGAACGCCATCCAGCCGATGAGCGGCAGGACGAAGAGTGTCAGGACAAGGAGCGCCTTCTCCCAGGTCAGGGAGAGGTACCAGTTGACCGACCACCAGGCGCTCCCCGCGGTGACGACGAGAGCAAGGAGGAGCAGCCCACCCCACCAGCGCGCGAGGCGTAGGTGCGCCGCGACGCTCGCCTCCGACTCGCCGAGACGCTCGAGCTCGGTCTCTACCTGCCCTCGGCGCACCGCGAGCACATTGCGCTCCGCCTCGAGGCCCCGGAGTGCGATCTGGGCCTCAAGCCAGGTGCAACGGACCTTCTCGTCGCGGATAGCCTGCCAGCCGCATGTTTGAGGCAGTGAAGTCACCGAAGCCATGCCTGGCTGGACCCACTGACCGGTTTTGCCCCGTCCACAACGGGCCGGCTTTCACGTGTCCACCGAGGCCCTCTCCATCCGAACCCGTGGCAAATTCGGTGCCGGGCCCTCAGGCGCACCCGCGGGCGGAACTTGGGGTGTCCGAAGGTGACGTTCTCCAGAAAGACGCGTACAAATCGCGGTCCAGGACGGGTCGAGGAAAGCAACCGACGGCTGCAGAGGCCGCAATGCTCTGGCGCGCACGCCAGAGGTATGGTGAAAGCTCCATGGAGGAAACGCCAGCAGGACCGGCCGCCGCAGCTCTCGTACTGGCTTCAACCATAAACCCCTTCGCCAGGTAGACGATGTCTTCCCGCCGCTCCCCCAGCGGCGGCACGACGATGACGACGTCGAATCGGAGACGTCGCCGCGTTCATCGCTACTCCCGCAGGCGCCCCAACGTGGGAAGACTATGGACCGGATTCTGAGCGCGGTAGGGTCCGCGCAGCAGACATAGGCGGCATGTGTCGTCAGGAACCCGACGACGATTCTCGCAAAGCTGCCTCACAGGCCCGACTCCCGACGAGGCAATCAGAGGAATCCAGGGCGACTCGGTCGACAACTACCTGTGGAGTGGGTGATCAACGGCAGGCGCAACCAGTAGCCCGACTTCCGCTAGCGCGGCAAATCTCTCTCCTTTGTCAAGACGCTGCGCCTCCGGCTTCGTGGATTTCGCCAAGCAGCCGCAACGAGAGCTGTACGATCTGAGCGAGGACGGCGCGAGTCTCCTCGCGCTCTCTCTGGTATCGCTCAACCTCAGCCCGAAGTCGGCTGACCTCCGCGCCAAGCTCTTCGCATTGACGCTCGGCGGTCGCCAACCGATTCCGCAGTCGTTCACTTTCTTGCTCGGCATCGCTGGCCATCCGATGTAGCCGATCGTAGTCCTCGAGGATCCCACGCATGACTCTGATGTGGTTCTCACCCTCTTCGACCCACCTCCGTGCCCGATCAACGACATCGAGCGACCCCGCCCCGACTCGTTCTCCGGTGGGCACCACGATCCGCCGCTCGGTGACCATCGCCGCCCCGATGATGAGAAGCGCGAGGATCAGACCGCCGCCCACGAAGGCCCACAGTGAACGTCGGACAGGCCCCACCACCGTCTCGACAGGAACCCCGAGGAGGACTGTCCACCCCGACAGCGGAACCCGCTTGAACGCCGTGTACAGCTCTTCAGCGTCGAGGAGGTGAGTGCGCAGGACTCCTGCTTCCAGCTCCGCGGTCTTTCCGGCGGACCTGGCGATCGCCGGGCTCCCGATAAGCTGCTCAGGACTGCGGGTCGTCGCGATGAAGCGCTTGTTGCGGTCGATCATCGACGCGATGCCACTCGGCGGGAGTTCTCGCTTCATCAAAACCGCTGAGAAGGTGCTGGGGTCAAGGCCCGCGGCCAACACGTACTTCAGCGTTCCGTCGCGGAACACGGGCACAGCGACTGCCAGGCTCAGTTCGCCCCCGGTCGGTCCTGCAACCAGATCCGAGACTTGCGGCGTATGGGTCTGAACCACTCGCTGGAAGTAGTCCCGGTCCGCCAGCGACGGCGGCGGGGTCGCCAACGGTCGGGAGAGACCGACGACGTGCTCTCCCGCCCGATTGAGAAGCCAGACCCTCGACCAGGCCTGGCTCGTCGACACTCGCCTCACGGCTTCGGAAAACCTCTGGACGTCCACGGGATCGTCCAGGAGCGGCGAATCGGCCAGCGCCTGCAGCGCACCGACCGAGCGACCTAACGTCTCCTCGACGGCCCAGGAAAGCCCACGAACGGTGTCCATCAGGCCGCGCTCGCCTGCCGCCCGCTGGTCGCGCAGCACGACCACGACCAGGAGCCCATAAGCCACTAGCAGAGGGACCAAAAGAAACAGGACCAACGCAACACGGAGCTGCCACCCCATCGTCCAACGCACTCCGGCAGAGTGCTGACCCAGCCCCCAATGACGGTGAGGGGCCAATCGCGACCCGCGCTTCATCCAGCTCACGTGGTTCAGTCTTCGGGCGAAGTCACAGTTCATTCTCACAGAACCGGACGCCTTCGCGGTTCTCCGCTTGGCACCTGGGACACTTGATACCGGGCCTTCCACGGCCGGGCCGGTGAGGGGTCGGGACGGTGCCGGGAGAGTAGCCCGGCGCTTCCAAGGCGGTCAAGGAGCCGCCCTTGACAACGAACTGAGGCCAGCACAGAGTCCTGCCACCGTCCTGACCGTCCGGCCCGCACGGGAGGCCCTCATGCCCCTAGACCGGGGTCCACGGACACCCCTTCGACGTTCCCATCGACCACGCGGGGGCTGAAGCTGAGGACCAAGACGGTCTTTGGCGACTTCACTGTGGACGAGCGGGGGTTCCAGATTGGCCACAAGGCGGTCACGATCCAGTGGCAGAACGGCAAGCAGGTGGTGGTCTGGCCCGATGAAGTCGCGGCCGGGAAGCCCCGGTTCCCGACCCCGCCGTGGAGCCAGCGGTAAGCGACGAGTTCGAGGAAATTCTGTCTATAGAGGGGCTTCGCCAGCGGCGTAACGTTTCGGGCGGAAAAACTTCGGGGATCTCCGGGCGCCGAGCCACCCGCGGCGCTCGTGACGGCGCAGCCGGGTGCTGTCTGAATGCCTAATGAACGGGGAGGGGGCCAGCGATGCCGACCTACGTTACCCTTGTCAACTGGACTGACCAGGGCATCCGCACCGTCAAGGACTCGCCAAAGCGACTGGACGCCTTCAAGCAGATGCTCAAAAACGCGGGCGGCGAGCTCAGGGGCTTCTATCTAACCCTGGGAGCATACGACCTGGTGGCGATCCTCGAGGCTCCTAGCGACGATGTCGTGGCCAAGCTCGTCCTCAGCGTGGCCTCCCAGGGGAATGTTCGTACGACAACGCTCAAGGCGTTCCCGGAGGATGAGGCCCGGAAGATCATCGGTTCTGTCGCATAACTGGTACATCGCACCCGCGAGCGTCGAGCCACCGTAGAAGCGAAGCGGGGTTGCCAAGCACCGCCAGGAAAATCGCCTACATTTTTCTCTCGGTCCTGATCCTGCGCGCAGCGGCGGATGGTCACTGGGCTCCTGCGCTCTTCGCAGGAGCGGCGATCACGCTTCTGCAAACGCCGCCGGCCATCCGGCTCTGGCCGCGCCTGGGGCGCCCTGCTAGAATGGCGCGGCCATGAAGTTCCTCTGTCTCGACTGCGATCAGCCGATGAAGCTGCACTCGACCGCGGGGCCCGACGAGGGATCGCTCACCGTCACGTTCCGGTGTCCCGAGTGCGGGTTCCGCGTGGCCATGCTCACGAACCCGTTCGAGACGCAGATGGTGCGCAGCCTGGGCGTGTCCATCGGCGGCCGCGCCGCGCCGGCCGGGCCGTTCGAGCACCTGCGCGGCGCCCTGGCGAACCCGCGGGCCGACGTATTTCAGGAAGCGACCGCTGACCGGGCGCCGGGCGTGAGCGATCTGGGCGCCGATGACCCGACGCCGGGGCAGAGCTCCGGCTGCCCATTCACGGCGATGGTGAATGGAGAAGGTGTCGCCACACCGGCCGGCGTGACGTGGTTGCCGGAAGCCGAAGCGCGCCTGGCCCGCGTGCCCGAGTTCATCCGGCCGATGGCCCGCCGCGCGATCGAGCGCTTCGCCGAAGGCAAGGGCTACGCCACCATCTCCGACGCGGTGATGGACGAGGCCCGCGGCGTGTTCGGCATGTAGATGACCCGCCGCGACCTCGTGGCGCACATGGCCAAGGCCACCGGCTGGCCCAAGGCCGGCACCGAGCGCGCGCTCAGGGCCATGCTCGCCGCGATCCGGACCTCGCTCAAGCGAGGTGACGCCGTCACCCTGGTCGGCTTCGGCACGTTCTCGGTGGCGCGCCGCCGGCCGCGGACGATGCGGAACCCGCGCACCGGACAGACAGTGACGGTGGCCGGCCGGGTGCCGCGCTTCAAGCCCTCCAAAGAGCTCAAGCAGGCCGTCCGCTGACGGGTTTTTGCTTGGCAGCGGCTCCGGCGCTGGCTAGAATGGGCGCCGGTGCATCGGGCCTCCCTCGGCTTCGCGCTCGCGCTCACCCTGAGCGTCCCAGTCCCCGCCGCCGCAATCCCGAACGGGCGTCCGCCAGCGTTGAGCGCGGAGGCGGTGCTGCTGCTCGACAGCGAGGGCCGCACGCTCTACGAAAAGAACGCCGACCTCGAGCGCCCCCCGGCCAGCCTCGTGAAGCTCATGACGCTCTACCTGGCCTTCGACGACCTCGAGGCCAACCGGGCCAACCTGGATGAACCCGTCACCGTCAGCCGGCGGGCGGCGATCGCCCCCAAGTTCCGGATGCGGCTGCGCGCGGGCGAGCAGGTGCCGCTCCGGGTGCTGCTGGAAGGGATGGCCATCGCCTCGGCCAACGACGCGGCGACGGCAGTGGCCGAGCACCTGGCCAGCGACGAGGCCGCGTTCGTGGAGCGCATGAACGCGACCGCCCGGAAGCTGGGGCTCACCGCCACGCGCTTCGCCAACCCCCACGGGCTGCCGGACCCCGGGCAGCGCAGCAGCGCCCGAGATATCGCACGGCTGGCGGTGCGGCTGCTCCAGGATCACCCGGCGGCGCGGCTGCTCCTGGGCGGCCAGACGTTCATTTTCCGCAGCCGCGTCTATACGCGGTACATCCCGCTCTTCCAGGATCCTCTGGGGATCCAGACGCTCAAAACGGGCTTCACCCAGGAGGCCGGCTACAACCTGACGGTGGTGGCCTGGCGCGACAACCAGCGGTTCGTCATGGTCGTGCTCGGGTGCCGGAGCCGCACCCGCTCTTTCCTCGACGCCAGGCGCCTGCTGCACTTCGGGTTCGTCGAGACGGGGCTGGAGACGCCGGCCGAAGAA
The DNA here is from genome assembly GCA_050731755.1 of Candidatus Rokuibacteriota bacterium. Taxonomy (GTDB): domain Bacteria; phylum Methylomirabilota; class Methylomirabilia; order Rokubacteriales; family CSP1-6; genus JBOHPP01. The sequence goes on from JBOHPP010000237.1 coordinate 18,208, forward strand.
CAGCCGCGCCCGGCGCGCCGCCCGGTCCGCCTCCGCCGCACGTCGGACGGCGGCTGAGGTGCCTACGGCGATCCGCGGGTACGTCTTCGACGCCTACGGCACCCTCTTCGACGTCCACTCGGTGGCCGAGGCCGGACGCGAGATCACGTCGGACCCGGCGACGCTGTCCGCCACCTGGCGCCAGAAGCAGCTCGAGTACACGTGGCTGCGCTCGCTCATGGGCCGCTACGAGGACTTCTGGGTGGTCACCGAAGGCGCCCTGCGCTTCGCCCTCCGCCGGCTCGGGCTCGACGCCCGCGAAGCGCACGTGCGACGGCTCATGGAGGCCTACCTGACGCTGGCCAGCTTTCCCGAGGTCAGGCTCGCGCTCGAACGCCTGGCCCCCCGCCCGCGCGCGATCCTCTCGAACGGGTCCCCGCGGATGCTCGAGGCCGCGGTCGCGTCGAGCGGCCTTGGCCAGCATCTGGCCCATGTGCTCTCGGTGGACGCCGTCCGGACCTACAAGCCATCACCGGCGGTCTATGCGCTGGGGCCGAAGGCGCTGGGGATTCCGCCGGCCGAGCTGCTCTTCGTCTCGTCGAATGCCTGGGACGTCGCTGGCGCCAAGGCCTTCGGCTATCAGGTCGCCTGGTGCAACCGCACCAACGCCCCGCCCGAAGAGCTCGGCCTCGCCGCCGACGTCGTCGTCACGCGCTTGGACCAGCTGCCGACCTAACGACTCACTGCCGTTCCGAGCGCCGGCTTCGCCGGCGCAATCCTTCCTGGGGGAGGCAGCGGAGCGGGCCGCAGGCCCGCGCAGCGTCGGAAGGGGGCGAAGCCCCCTCCGAGTTAAAGGAATTCATTGGGCGCTTCGAAAATCCCGAGCACGACACACCCGTCCGGCGTCCACGCGGCGTGGACGGAGCCGGGGTGGCGCCAGACGAAGTTGCCCGCCGTGCAGGCGCCGTCGTCGTCGACGAGCGTGCCCTCCAGCACGTAGCTCTGCTCCAGCCCGACGTGGCGGTGCCGGGGCAGCCGGGCGCCCGGCGCCATCCGGGTGAGCGTCGTCTGACGGCCAGACCCGTCGCGGTAGAGCGTCTTCGTCTCCACCCCGGTGTAGGGCGTAGGCTCCCAGTCGATCTTGGCGACGTCGAGGTACACCGAGCGCTCCGTAACCTTGGCCTCCATGGCGGGTGCCTCCAGCGACTGTGGTACCGGGAGTGTACGAGAAGGGGCGGCCCGCTGGAAGCGGACCGCCCTCGATGCGCGAAGCCCCCTCAGCGGCGCTTGCCGAGCCTCCTCCGCTTCACGTAGCCCCAGAGCTTCTTGGTCATCACCGAGGGACCGATCGGCGTGCTGCCGAAGAGCTTCTCCAGTGTGTCGCTGCATCCCTTGAAGCTGATCGAGTACCCCCCGAACGCCTTCTTCTTCGCCATCTGTCCTCCTCCTCTCTCGTGGATAGCGAGCCACGCCCGCCCGGGGGTATTACTACCATATGCACGAGGGGAGCCAAAGAAAAAATCCTACTGGTGGGGGTCTTGCGCCCTCGGAAAAATACCGGGAGGGGGTATCTTGAGTCCAGCGTCAGCGGCGGAGGGCGGGGACGACCTCGCGGGCGAAGCGGTGGAGTTGCTCTTTGAACTCGCTGGGCGACAGGCCCTCAGTCCAGTGGATCATCAGTTGATCGAGGCCGGGGTAGCGCGCCTCGAACTCGCGGATCACCTCCACGGCTTGGGCCGGCGTACCGACGAGCCAGGCCTTTTGTTCGATTCCCTCCTGCAGCGTGGGCACGCGCGCGGGCGCGCCCGGCGTGCCCCAGGGGCGGCCGTCGGCGTCCGCGTAGCGTACGAAGCCGAAGGGCGCGAACCACTTGTAGCGCTCGTCGTGGGCGCGCTCCAGCCGGCGGATGGCCTCCTCGCGGCTATCGGCGAGATAGAGCCCGACACCCCAGCAGAGATCCTCGCCGAGCTGGAGCTGGCGCCCGGCGCGGGCGGCGGCGTCCCGGTAGGCGTGAAAGATCTGATCGACGATCCGCTCGCCGTTGAGCGTGACCATGCCCTTGATGCCGCGGGTGGCGATGTACTCGAGCGTCTTGCCACTGGCGATGGGCTGCCAGATCTCGACCGGACGATGGACCGGGCGCGGCACGCAGGTGAGCTCGCGCAGCTCGTAGCCCCGATAGGGCACCGCCGGCGGCAGATCGTAGTGTTTGCCCCGGTGGCTCCACGACTCCTCGTTGAAGCACTTGAGGAGCACCTCCATCTGCTCCTCGAAGAGCTCCTTGTTAGCGGCGTTGTCGAGCATGGGCGCGCCGAACGTCTCCACCTCGCGCGTGTGGTAACCCCGCCCGACCCCCATGATCACGCGCCCGTCGGTCAGGATGTCGGCGACGGCGTAGTCCTCGGCCAGACGGATGGGATGCCACATAGGCAGAATGTTGAAGGCGCAGCCGAACTTGAGCCGCCGCGTCTGGGTGGCCAGCCAGGTCGAGAGCAGAATCAGGTTGGGAAGGACCTCGTAGCCCTCGCGCTGGAAGTGGTGCTCGGCCATCCAGAGGCAGTAGTAACCGAGATCGTCCATCGTCCGGGAGACGTCGCGAGCCGTGAAGTACGCCTCGCCGAAGCGCTCGTTGGGATACCAGCGCTCGTCGGCCGGCGTGCCGCCCTTGCCGATGTTGTCCAGCTCGATCTGTCCCACGTAGAGCGCCGAGAACTTGGTGATCACTTCGCTCTCCAGCCCCCGTCGACCACCAGGGTGTGCCCGGTGATGTAGGCCGCCTCGTCGGAGGCCAGGAAGCACACGGCGGCGGCGATATCGTCCACGGCTCCCCGGCGCCCCGCGGGCACCACCGCCCGCACCTGCTCGTCGCTGACGGCGATGCCTCGGTTGCTCATATCCGGCGTGCCGGGGCCGAGAATCTGCTGCGAGTGTTGGCGGAGTCCGGTCAGGATGGGTCCGGGGCACACCGCGTTCACCGTGATCCCGCGGGCCGAGTACGTCACGGCCATCTGTCGGGTCAGTCCCACGACCCCATGCTTGGCCGCCACGTAGGCAGCGCCGCCCCCCGTCCCGTTGAGCCCCGCCACCGAGGCCATGTTGACGATGCGGCCGCGGCCGCGCGGGAGCATCTCGCACAGCGCGCGCTTGCAGCCAAGGAAGACGCCGGTGAGATCGATGTCCAACACCCGGCGCCAGACCGATTCCTCCGTCTCGTCCACGTTGAAGTAGCCGTCGAGGATGCCGGCGTTGTTCACCATGATCTCGAGGGGGCCGAGCGCGGCGATGGCCTGGTCGATCGCCTTATCCAGCTCCGCGGCTCGACTCACGTCGGCCCGGAGGGCCACGGCGCGGCCGCCGTTCTTGGCGATCGACTCGGCCGTCTCCCGGGCGCCCGCCTCGTCGAGGTCCACCACCGCCACCACCGCTCCGCGCGTGCCCAGCAACTGGGCCGTGGCCCGGCCGATGCCCGAGCCGCCCCCGGTCACGACTGCCATCTTCCCTGAGATCATGCTCATGACAGGAACTCCTCCACCAGACGTGCGGTCGCGTCCGGCGACTCGTGGATCAGCATGTGGCCGCCCGGCAGCAGCTTCATCGCCGCGCCTTTGATCCGGCGCTGCCACTCTTCGGCATAGACCACCGGGTTGGCGCGGTCGGCGTCGCCCCAGAGGAGCAGCGTGGGCGCCTGAATGCGGTGCAGGCGCTTGCGCAGCCCCTTGTCGGGGATGGGCCAGACGAACTTGGCGATCGCGGAACGGCGCGCGATGGAGTCGATCAGCGCGGCCTCCTTCTCCTCATCACTCTCCGGGGGCGCCGCCCACCGCTGAGCGGCCTCTGACCCGGGATCGCTCCACAGGACGGCCGGCAGCTCGTCGGCGGGCAAGATGAGGAGATCCTCAGACGGCGCATCGTCGCGCCAGAGGCCCAGCGGGGAAACCAGCACCAGCCGGCGCGCCCGCTCGGGAAAGAGGGCCGCCAGCTCGGCCGCCGCCATACCCCCGAAGAAGTGGCCGACGAGGTGAGCGG
>JBOHPP010000238.1:0-4516 GCA_050731755.1 Candidatus Rokuibacteriota bacterium
GAGCGTCCGGGCGCAGACCTACGACCACTGGGAATACGTCATCGTCAACAACGCCAGCCGGGATCGAACCGGTGAGATCGTCGGCCGCTACGCCGCGTTGGATCGGCGCATCCGGGTGTTCACCAACAAGCAGCTGGTTCCCGTCATCGAGAATCACAACATCGCACTGCGTCACATCGCCCCGGCCAGCCAGTGGTGCAAGTTCGTGTCCGCGGATGACCTGCTCTTGCCGGAGTGCCTCGAGCGGATGGTCGCGCTCGGGGAGGCTCATCCATCCGTTGGCTTGATCAGCGCGTACCAGCTGCACGGCGCCCAGGTCGGTCTGGCCGGGCTTCCCTACCCGAGTCCCGTCGTGCCGGGGCGCGCTGTGGCCCGGGAGAGTCTGCTCGGTTTGGTGCGCGTCTTCGGCAATCCGACGTCCCACATGATCCGGGCGGACTTCGTCCGCTGCCGCGATTCGTTCTACGACGAATCCAACATCCACGCCGACGAGGCGGCCTGCTACGAGGTCCTCCGCACATCCGATCTCGGCTTTGTGCATCAGGTGCTGACGTACAGCCGCTCCCATCCGGGCAGCGTCACTTTCACGGTGGCGCGGCGCCTGAATACCTATCTGCCGGCGCACATCAAGATGCTCAAGACGTACGGTCCCATCTACTTGACGCCGGTCGAGTTCGATCACGTGCTGAAGCTGCGCATGGACGCCTACTACACCTTCCTGGCCCGGGTGTTGTTCACGTCGGCCCGGCGCGAAAACTGGGAATACCATCGCAACGCGCTCCGGGAGCTCGGGTTTCCGCTCAGTCGGGGCCGGGTCGCCAGGTCGTTGCTGCGACAGCTGGGGCAAGTGCTGGCGTCTCCGGGCACCGAGCTGCCGAAGGTCTTCCGGCTGATCCGCCCACGGCGTGATGACGAGTCAGGCTGGCGCTATTGGTGGGCCCCGACCGGATTCGAAGCCGCTCGCTCGGACCGCGACGTCACGCCTTGAAGTCGATCGTCGGCAACGAGCTCGGGTAAGCCCGCATCCCAGGCGCGTTCCCAACGTCTGGCCGGGCGTGGAGCCTGCCGACACAGGGAAATTCGAGAGGGTTCGCGGCGGCCGAGCGACAGACTGTTCGTTTTGAGCGGTGGCGCTCGCGAAGCGGCATCAGTCCGGCGAATTCCGCAGGTGTGGACGCCGGTGGAAACTGTGGACAAGAAATCCCGCAGATAGGGCTTGACAAGTTCAGGGAGGCGGATGATTCTTCGCGCACCCTGGGAGCTAGGCCTAGGGGGAAGAGGGCGTCCACGGAGTACGTAGTTAACGACGCTGTGGATCACAGAGTCGGCTATGTCCGCCGTGGCTAATCGACCGAGACTACCTGGCTAGCGAAGCGGTCGAGACACAACACCTTCTTTCAGGAAGCGGCGGACCCGCGAATCCGCCGCTTTCCTTTTTCACCGCAGGAGCGGAACCCAGGAGTCCAGCAGCGGCAGGATCTTGTCTCGACCCTCCGACGGGACACCGAAGATCGTCCGATCAACCCCCGCGGCCCGCAGCGCATCGACAGTAGCCCGATCCGGCCGGGCGAAGAAGATCGAGACCGAAATGGACTGGGGATCCCGGCCCGCCTTCTCGGCGCGCTGGCGAAGCGCCGGGATCTTTTCGACGGGAGACGGCCGGCCAGGACGGGCGATCGGCATCCAACCGTTCGCGAACTCGATGACGCGATCGAACGTGGTCGGCCCGTCGCCGCCCATGATGATCGGCGGGTGGGGCTTCTGCGCCGGCTTGGGGTGCGACCAGATCCGGTCGAAGTTCACGAACTCGCCGTGGAACTCCGCCTCCTCCTGGGTCCAGATCGCCTTCATCGCGGCCACCCGCTCGCGCAGCACCCGCCAGCGTTTCTTGAACTCGGTGCCGTGATTCTCCATCTCCTCGGCGTTCCAGCCGCCACCGATGCCGAAGAGGAAGCGGCCGCCGGAGAGCCGATCGAGGCTGGCCACTTCCTTGGCGGTGATAATGGGGTCGCGCTCGATCACCAGGCAGATCCCCGTCCCCAGGCGGAGCCGAGTCGTGGCCGTCGCGGCGATAGTGAGGGCGACGAACGGATCGTACCCGCTCCAGTATTCCTTGGGGAGATTGGCGCCCGCCGGCCACGGGCTGCGGCGGCTGGCCGGGATGTGGGTGTGCTCGGGAAACCAGACCGACTCGAAGCCACGCTCCTCCAGGGCTCGGGCGAACTCCCCGGGCAGCATCGAATAGTCGGTCGGAAACATCACCACGCCGAAGTCCATGGCCGCCTCCCTGTCAGTTCGACTCTGGCTCAGGCTCCTAGTAACTGACGCAGGCGCCCCCGTTGGACAGGAACTCGACCAGCTTGACGCCGCCGACGATGGTCGCGCCGGCCACCAGGCCCTGCTCAGCGAGCTTGCGCTTCTTGACGCACGGCGAGCAGACGTAGATCGTCCCGCCGCCCTTGGCGAAGTTGTCCATCAGCTCGCGGAGCGGCGCGAAGCCCTCCTCGTGGATGTCGTCGGCATAGCCGCGCTGGGAGAGGCGCACCCCCTCCACGCTGAGGAACACGAGCGTCTCCTTGCCCGAGCCGAGGGCCGCGTTGGCGATGACGAACGCCACCGTCGCCTTGTCGGTGTTGTCTTTGGCATGGGTGAGGTTGACGCAGAACCGGTTGGCCATGGCTCAGCTCTCCTTTCGGATGTCGTACACGGGAGGTTGGCCGGCGACGAGCGTGTGGCCGGTGAGCCGGCACCAGGCCGGGATATCTTCGGGTGCGCCCGGGTCGCGGGCGACGAGCCTGAGCACCTGGCCGGCCCGCAGGCGGGTCAGCCGCGTCCGGAGCTCCAGGACCAGGTCGCCGCATCCGGTATCGCCGGCATCCCAGACTTCATCAGCGCCGTCTCTCATCCGCGATTCCTGCGATGGTCACCCAGTCTACTCCTGGCCTTGGCCTTGCCGGTAGCCGTGGCCTGACGCGCCGCGCGAGCTGGTGGACCAGGACCGCCCCGTGTACCCTGTTCGCCTGACGCAGAGGATTCAACCAGACCTCACCAGGAGGATCGTGATGGCCATCAAAGTTGGTGACCGGCTCCCCGACGGAACGTTGACCGAGATGATCGACACCGAGCGGCCGGGCTGTACCGTCGGCCCCAACAATTTCTCGGTGAGTGAGCAGGCCAAGGGCAAGCGGATTGCGATCTTCGCCGTGCCCGGGGCCTTCACGCCGACCTGCTCGAGCCAGCACGTGCCGAGCTACGTGCAGAACGTCGACAAGCTCAAGGGCAAGGGCGTGGACGAGATCTGGTGCATCGCGGTGAACGACGCGTTCGTCATGGGCGCCTGGAGCAAGGACCAGAAGTGTGGGGGCAAGGTGCGGATGATGGCCGACGGCAGCGCGACGTTCACCAAGGCGCTCGGGCTGGACATGGATCTCACCGGGCGCGGCATGGGCGTGCGCTCGCAGCGCTACTCGATGCTGGTGGACGACGGGGTGGTCAAGGCCCTGAACCTGGAGCAGCCGGGGAAGTTCGAGGTCAGCGACGCCGAGACGATGCTGAAAAAGCTCTGAGGGCTCGCATGGCCAAGAGTCCCGTGATGATCGACTATTCGCCGGATCGGAGCCCTCGGGGTGCAGCTTCTGGCGCCTGGCCATGAATGGCCGGACCTTCTACACGATCGCGGGAGACCCCCACAACTGCGCGATCGGCAGCTACACCCACAACATGCCGCTGCCGCCGGAGCGGGCGCACGAGCTCGAGCAGACGCTGACGTTCATGACGTCCATCGGCTACATCAGGACCGAGGAGGTCGCCGGGATTCCCCGCCTGCGGCGCACGCCGGGGGCGCCGTGGCCAGCACCGCCTGCATCGGCAACCGGGTGTACACCGATGTTGGCGAAGACGAGCTTTACGTCGTGGTGCCCGGGAAGAATCTGGCCAGAGTCGCCGACGAGGTCGCCGCGATCACGGGCGCGAACAGCAAGCTATCCGAGTATCACCGCGGACGACGGCAGGCGCTGGCCACCGAGTAGCGCGGGCGCTCGGGGGAAACCAGCAACAGGCTTCATGCGTTGACTCGAGGAGGAGCCATGCATCGACGACTGTTTCTCTACGGGGCCGCCGCGGCGGCCGCAGGGCTCGGCGCCTGGCCGATGCTCCGCGTGGGGACGGCCGGCGCCGGCCAGATCACGACCGATGCCATCGGTGACAAGGTGCAAACGCTGCCGAAGGGACAACTGCCGGAGTTCGCCAGGCCGCGCGATGTCCAGCGGCTCTACCGCTACGCCGTCGAGCACGGCGACGAGCTGCAGTACATGCCGTGCTTCTGCGGCTGCTATCAATTCGGCCACCAGAGCAACCGTGACTGCTACATCAAGTCCTTCAACCCGGACGGCACGCTCACCTTCACCAGCCACGCCGCGACCTGAACGGTCTGTCTCAACGTCACGCGTGACGTGATGGCGATGCGGACCCAGGGCAAGTCGCTGGTGGAGATCCGCCGGGTCATCGACGGCAAATA
>JBOHPP010000239.1:0-19402 GCA_050731755.1 Candidatus Rokuibacteriota bacterium
GGCCTTGACGGCCCCCTCCGACGAGGATGGGGGGCGAAGCCCCCCTCCGAGCTATAAGCCGCGGACGCGCTCGACGTTGATGACGTCCCTCACTTCACGAATCGCGGCCATGATGCCCTGCAGCTGCGCGAGGTCCGCCACCTCGACCACGAAATGGTTGATGCCCTTGCGGTCGTCGGTGACCGTCACCTCGGCCTTGGTGATGTTGCCGTTCTGCGAGAAGATGGCGCCGGTGATCTCGGACAGCAGGCCCGGCCGGTCCCGCCCGATGTAGACGGCGATGCGGACCGGCCGCTTGGCCGGCTCCTCGACGTCCCACTCCACGTTCACGAGCCGCTCCCGGTCCAGCACGCTCTTGGCCACGGTCAGGCATTCGCGGGCATGGACGGTCAGGCCCCGGCCCCGCGTGATGAAGCCGACGATGGCGTCGCCGGGCAGCGGGTTGCAGCACCGCGCGAAGCGCACCAGCAGGTCGTCCACGCCACGAATCCGCACCCCCTGGTCGGTCTTCTGCCGGGTCGCCGGAGCCTTGGGTTTTTCCGGCGCCTCCAGGGTGGCCATGGGAGCCAGCTTGTGCAGGATCGACTGGACGGAACTCTTGCCGTAGCCGATGGACGCCAGCAGGTCGTCGACCGCGGGCAGGCCGAGGTCGGCGACGACCTTCTTGGCCTCGTCGCCGGCCAGCAGGGCCGCCGCGTTGAGCCGGTACTTCTTGGCTTCCCGCTCGAGCAACTCCCGCCCCAGCTCGATGGACCGCGCGCGCTCCTCGATCTTCAGCCACTGATTGATCTTCTGGCGGGCCCGGGAGGACTTGACGAACTGCAGCCAGTCGCGGCTGGGATGTTGATTCGGGGAGGTGACGATTTCGACGATGTCGCCTTGCTGCAGGCTCGTCCGCAGCTGCACCAGCTTGCCGTTCACCTTGGCGCCCACACAGTGCTCGCCGACCTTCGTGTGGACCGCGTAGGCGAAGTCGATCGGCGTGGAGCCCTCGGGCAGCGCCTTGACGTCGCCCTTGGGGGTGAAGACGTAGACCTCGTCGGGGAACAGGTCGATCCGCACCGTGTCCAGGAACTCCCGGGGGTCCTTGAGCTCCTGCTGGGTCTCCAGGAGCTGGCGCAGCCAGAGCAGCGACTCGTCGAACCGGTCCTTGCCGGCCTTCTTCTCCTTGTAGAGCCAGTGGGCGGCGATGCCCTCCTCGGCGATGCGGTGCATCTCGAACGTGCGGATCTGGATCTCCACCGGATCGCCCTTGGGGCCGATGACGGTCGTGTGGAGCGACTGGTACATGTTCACCTTGGGCATCGCGATGAAGTCCTTGAACCGGCCGGGCACGGGCTTCCACAGGGAGTGGATGACCCCCAATGCCCCATAACAATCACGGACCGAGTTCATGATGACCCGAACCGCCGTCAGGTCATAGATCTCGTCGAACTCGCGACCTTGATCGTGCATCTTCTTCCAGATGGAGTAGAAGTGCTTGGGTCGGCCGCGGATCTGGGCCTCGATGCCCACCTCCCGCAGCTTCCGCTCGAGGATGGCGATGGCCTGGTTGATCTCGGCCTCGCGCTCCAGGCGCCGCTTGGCCACGCGGCGTTGGAGGTCCAGATAGTCCTCGGGGTGCTGGGCGCGCAAGGCGAGGTCCTCCAGCTCGGCCTTGACCTTGGCCATGCCCAGCCGGTGGGCCAGCGGCGCGTAAATGTCGAGGGTCTCCTGGGCGATCTTCCGGCCCTTGTCCGTCGGCAGGTACTGGAGCGTCCGCATGTTGTGGAGCCGGTCGGCGAGCTTGATCATGAGCACGCGGAGATCCCGGGCCATCGCCACCAGCATCTTCCGGAAGTTCTCGGCGTGGCGCTCCTCGCGCGACGAAAAGGCGAGCTTGGAGAGCTTGGTCACGCCGTCCACGAGATCGGCGATCTCGTGGCCGAACTCGCGCTCGAGGTCTTCCTTGGTCGCCTTGGTATCCTCCAGGACGTCGTGGAGGAGGCCGGCGGTGACGGTCACCACGTCCATCTTGAAGTCGACGAGGAGCTGGGCCACCTGCAGAGGGTGGGAGACGTACGGCTCTCCGGAGGCGCGCTGCTGACCGCGGTGGAAGGTCTCGGAAAAGCGATAGGCGCGGGCCAGGACGTCCAGGTCGGCACCTGGCTGGTACTTAGGGATTTCCTCCAGCAGCGTTCTGAGCTGAGTCACCGCGCGTTGACCTCTGATTAAACATGTGATTTTACACGCGCGTCAGGCTTTGGCCACCGCTTTTTTGGCGCGGCGCCCGCGCCCTTCGACCCACTGCGTCCACTCCACCACCAACGCGCCGGCGATGTAAATCGTGGAGTAGGTCCCGGTGATCACGCCCACGAACAACGCGAAGGCGAAGTCTTCGAGGACCTTCCCGCCGAAGAAGAGCAGGATGGCGGTGGCGACGAAGGTGGTCAGCGCGGTCAGCACCGTCCGGGACAGCGTCTGGTTGATCGCGATATTCATCTGCTGGGCGAAGCTCAGGCCCTTCTGCTGGCCCAGGCGGCCCCGGTTCTCGCGCAGGCGGTCGTAGGCCACGATGGTGTCGTTCACCGAGTAGCCGATGATGGTCAGGATGGCCGCCAGCACCGGGAGCGAGAACTCCCGATTGGTGAGACTGAGCGCTCCCACCGACACCAGCACGTCGTGAAAGACAGCGATGATGGCGGCCACGCCCCCTTTGAGGTCGAAGCGCATCGCGATGTAGAGCAGAATGCCGATGAGGCCGCTCACCACCGCGTAGAGGGCCTGGCGCTGCAGGTCACGCCCCACCTGCGGGCCCACGAATTCCACGCGCCGGATCTCGAGCCGACCCAGCCCGCGCTCGGTCAAGGCGCGCTCGATGCGCTTGCTGACGTCTTCGGGGGTGGCGCCGGTCAGCGGCAGGCGGACGATGAACTCCTGGGGATCCCCGAACTCCTGGATGACACTGTCGCCGAGGCCGATGGTAGCCAGCGCGGTGCGGACGGCGCCGATGTTCGGCCGCTCGGCGAAGCGGACCTGAACCAGGGTGCCCCCGGCGAAATCGATGTCATAGTGCAGCCCTTCCTTGGCGATCAGGGAGGCGAGGCCGATGGCGATGAACACCGCCGACACCAGATAGGCCCAGCGCCGGCGGCCGATGAAGTCGTAGTTGGGATTGCGGAGGATCTGGATCATTGTACCGGGTGCCGCGAGGCCGGCTCGCGCCGTGGGTGGCCTGAGCGAGGTGCGCTGGGCTTCATTGTACCGGGTGCCGCGAGGCCGGCTCGCGCCGTGGGTGGCCTGAGCGAGGCGCGCTGGGCTGCGTTCCCCTAGACCGATTGTTCATCTCGGACCCGGCTCCGTGGCCCTGGTTCCGTTGTTCGGTCGGTTTCCAGTCCGTCTTCGTCATATGGAGATCGATGCCACTTTGCGGCGGCCCATGTAGATCACGTCGAAGAGCAGCCGGGTGAAGAACACGGCGGTGAAGAGGCTGGCCGCCAAGCCCCAGAAGAGCGAGACGGCGAAGCCCTTCACCGGGCCCGTGCCGAAGTTGTAGAGGATGGCCGCCGTCACCAGCACGGTGACGTGAGTGTCGATGATGGTGCGGAAGGCCCGCACGAAGCCGGCGTCGATGGCGGCCCGCGGGGTCTTGCCCACCCGCAGCTCCTCCCGGATGCGCTCGAAGATCAGGATGTTGGTGTCCACCGCCATGCCCAGCGTGAGCGCGATGCCGGCGATGCCCGGCAAGGTCAGGGTGGCGCCGAGGCCGGCCATGCAGGCCAGTAGGATCAACAGGTTCAGTCCGAGCGCAATGTCGGCGATGAGGCCGGACAGCCGGTAGTAGACGAGCATGAACACGAAGATGAGCGCGGCCGACGCGGCGATAGCGATGAGCCCCTGACGGACAGAGTCGGCGCCCAGGGACGGCCCGACCGTCCGCTCCTCGAGGATCTTCACGGGAGCGGGCAGCGCGCCGGCCCGCAGCACGATGGCGAGGTCGCGCGCTTCGTCGACGGTGAACTGGCCGGTGATGACGGCCCGGCCTCCCGGAATGCGCTCGTTGATTCGGGGCGCCGAGTACAGGGTGCCATCAAGGATGATGGCCAGATGCTTGCCGACGTTCTGCTCGGTGACCTCGCCGAACACTCGGGCGCCGGCGGCGTTGAACTCGATGGCGACCTGCCAGTTGCCGGCCGAGTTGGGATCGGCCTGGACCTCGGCGCGCGTCAGCTCGGCGCCGGTCAGCAGGGTTCGTTTCTGGACGACGTAGGGCACCCGGCGCTCCGTCTTGCTGTCCTTGTCCACACGCCGCTGGTAGACCACCTCCGACGTTTCGGGTAGCCGCCCGGCCAGGGCGTCTTCCACCGAGGTCCGCTCGTCCAGCAGCTTGAACTCCAGGAGCGCCGTCTTGCCGATCAGGGCCTTGGCCCGCTCGGGGTCCTGCACGCCGGGCAGCTGGATCAGGATGCGGTCCTCGCCCTGCCTCGTGATCGTCGGCTCGGCCACGCCGAACTGATCCACCCGGTTGCGGATCGTCTCCACGCCTTGACGCACGGCAAGGTCGCGGAGCCGGCTCATCTCCCCAGAGCTCAGGACCAGCCGGAAGCGGCCGGCGGCCTGGTCCTCGTCGCGCCGCTCGAAGATGGTGAACTCGTTGGCCACGGTGAGCGCGTCGTTCCAGTGCTGGGGGTTGGCCAGCTGCACGACGAGGGCGGCGTCGCCCTGGCGGGCCACGCGGGTGACGCCGATGCCCCGGCGCTCGAGCGCGCTCTTGAGATCGTCAGCCACCCGTTCCGTCTGGGTGGCGATGGCCTTGTCGGTCTCCACCCCGAGCACGAGATGGATTCCGCCCTGAAGGTCCAGGCCGAGGTTGATCGTCCGCCGGGGCGGATAGAGGTACCAAACCGACAAGAGCACGACGGCGACGACGATGCCGGTGCGCAGCCAAAGCCGCCTAGGCATCGCGGTCGACCTGCGCTTCCAGCACGCGCCCAATCGCCGAGCGGTCGAACTCCAGCTTCACCTGATCGGCGACCCGCAGGGTGACGGTGTGCTCGCCCAGCCCGGTGACGGTGCCGTGCATGCCGCTGGTGGTGACCACGCGGTCGCCCCGCTTGACGGTGGCCAGCAGGCTCTCGCGCTGCCGGCGCTGCTTCTGTTGGGGACGGATGAGCAGAAAGTAGAAGATGGCGAAGATCGCCGCGAAGAAAACGAGCTGGGTGACGACGGCGCCGGTCCCCGATCCGCCTCCGCCACCCGGCGGAGCGAACGAGGCGAACGCGATCTCAGCGGCTGGGATCGAGGTCATGGAAGGTCCGGCCTCCGTTCCGAGTCGAGCGACCCGGATGATACAGGATATCGCTGGAAAAACCGAGCCGGGAACGCCGCGAAGGCGCCGTCGGCGATGGCCGCGCGCATCGCGGCCATGAGCCCCAGGAAGAAGTGCAGGTTGTGGAGCGTGAGCAGGCGGTAGGCCAGCAGCTCATCGGAGACGAACAGGTGCCGGAGGTACGCCCGGGAGAACCGACGGCAGGTGTAGCAGGCACAGGTCTCCTCGAGCGGGCGCGGATCGCGCGCGTGCTGGGCCCGCTTGATGGCCACCGGCCCCTCGGCGGTGAAGCACTGGCCGTTGCGGGCGTTGCGCGTGGGCAGCACGCAATCGAAGAGGTCCACGCCGCGGGCCACCGCTTCCACCAGGTCCTCGGGCTTGCCGACGCCCATCAGGTAGCGCGGGCGATCCGCGGGCAGACGCTCGGCGATCAGCGCGGTGAGATCGTACATGAGGGCCTTGGGCTCTCCGACCGCCATGCCGCCGATCGCATACCCGTCGAACCCGAGCGCCACCGTCTCTTCGACGGCGCGGCGGCGGAGATCGTCGTAGGCGCCGCCCTGCACGATGCCGAAGAGGACCTGGGCGGTGGCGTCGCGACGGTGGGCGGCCTGGGCCCGACGCGCCCACCGCAGGGTCAGCGCCAGCGAACGCTCGGTGTCGGCGCGGGTGGCCGGATGGGCCAGGCATTCGTCGAGGGGATGAACGATATCGGCACCCAGCGCCCGCTGAATCTCGATGCTGAGCTCGGGCGAGAGGAAGTGGGTGGCGCCGTCCAGCGGGGAGCGGAACTCCACGCCCTCTTCCGTGATCCTCCTGAGCCTGGCCAGGCTGAAGACCTGAAAGCCGCCGGAGTCCGTGAGGATCGGGCCATCCCAGGCCATGAACCGGTGCAGGCCGCCGAGGGCGCGGATCAACTCGTGGCCGGGACGGACGAGCAGGTGATAGGTGTTGGCCAGCACGATCTGGGCTCCGGCTTCGCGCAGGTCGTCGGGGGTGAGGCTCTTCACCGTGCCCCTGGTGCCCACCGGCATGAACGCCGGAGTCTCCACGACGCCGTGGGCTGTCGTGATACGACCACGGCGGGCGGCGCCGTCGTTGGCGAGCAGCTCGAAGGCTCCGGCGTCGGTCATACGATCAGCGTGGCGTCGCCGTAGGAATAGAAGCGGTAGCCGGCGGCCAGGGCGTGGCGATACGCGCGGAGGACGAGCTCCCGGCCGGCGAACGCCGCGACCAGCACGAGCAGCGATGAGCGCGGCAGGTGGAAGTTGGTGAGGAGCGCGTCGACGACACGGAAGCGGTAGCCCGGCGTGACGTAGAGGCCGACCGCCCCCTCGTGAGCACGCACGCGACCCTCGGCGTCGGCCACGCTCTCGAGCGCGCGCGTCGTCGTCGTCCCCACGGCCACGACGCGGCGGCCCGCGGCCCGTGCGCGGTTGACGGCCTCGGCGACTTCCCCGGCGATCGTGACCCGCTCGGGGGGCAGCACGTGGTCCTCCACGTGCCGGGTCCGGATGGGCCGGAAGGTCGCTGGCCCCACGTGAAGCGTCAGCTCCCAGACCTCCATGCCGCGCCGCCGGAGCGCGTCCAGCAGGGCGGGCGTGAAGTGAAGGCCGGCGGTGGGCGCGGCGACCGAGCCGGGCGGGCGCGCGTAGACCGTCTGGTAGCGATCCCAGTCTTCAGCGGTCGGCTTGGCGTGCCGGGCGATGTAGGGCGGCAGCGGTGGAAGGCCATGGAGGTCGAGCAGCTCGAAGATGGTGCCGGCCTCGGGCTCGATCACCCGCGCGCCCTCTTCGTCCACGCCGACCACGACCAGGCCGAGCCCCGGCTCACCCCCGACCCGCAGCCGGGCGCCGACGCGGCCCCGCCGGCCCGGACGGACGAGGGCGCGCCAGCGCCGCTCGTCCACGGGCTCGAGGAAGAGCAGTTCCACGATGCGATCGGTCGCGGCCCGGGCCAGGACGCGCGCCGGGATCACCCGCGAGTTGTTGAGGACGACGCAATCGCCGGGACGCAGCAGGTCCACGAGATCGGTGAAGTGATGGTCGGCGAGTCGCCCGGTGCCGCGGTCGATCAGCAGCAGCCGGGATTCATCCCGCGTCGCGGCGGGCGCCTGGGCGACGGCCGCCGCGGGTAGCTCGTAGTCGAAGGACGACAGCTCCACAGCCCGTCAGTCTACATGGGCCTGAGAGAAGAGCCTGGCTCGCTCAGCCGATGAACAGGCCTCCGTTGGGGGAGAGCCACTGGCCGGTGAAGAAGGCAGCATCGTCGGAGGCGAGGAACAGCGCGGTGGCCGCGATCTCGCGCGGCTCGCCCCACCGGCCCAGCGGCGCCTGCCGGGCGATGAGCGTCCGGCGGGGCGCGCCGACGTGTGCCGTCATCGGCGTATCGATGAACCCGGGGCAGATGGCGTTGACCCTGATGTTGCGCGAACCGACCTCGCGGGCGACGGCCCGCGTGAACGCCAGGATCCCACCTTTCGCCGCGCTGTAGTGCGGCGCCACCTCGAGCCCGGTGAGCCCGGCCACGCTCGACATGTTGATGATGACACCGGCGTTCTGGCGGCTCATGAGACGGAGCGCCTCCCGCGAGCAGAAGAAAGTGCCGTCGAGGTGGACCGCCAGCATCCGGCGCCAGGTTTCGTCGCTCATCGCCTGGGTGACGTCCCAGTGGGTGGTGATGCCCTCGGGGCTCAGCAGCTCGCCTAGCCGGGCCTCTGACTTCCGCAGGCGTCCCTCGACGTCCTCGCCGGGCGCACGGGCGATGCCGGCGTTGTTGACGAGCACGTCGAGCCGGCCCCAAGCCCGCTCGATCTCGGCGAACATCGCCCGGACCTGGGCGCTGTCGGCGACGTCGGCCCGGACGGCGCGGCCCTGGCCTGGCTTCATCGCCCCCACCGTTTGCTCGGCGGCCGCCAGGTCCACGTCGTTGGCAACGACCCGCGCTCCCTCCTCGGCGAAGAGCAGTGCGATGGCTCGGCCGATCCCGGAGCCGGCGCCGGTAACCAGGGCGATGCGGTCCTGGAGCTTCATGGGAGCGCCGTGACTTTACCCGATCCTGGAGCCGGGCGCGACCGGACGGTCGGGCTCGAGGAGGATGACCTCCCCGCTCTCGTCGTCCGCTCCCAGCACCAGCACCTCGGACACGAAGCGAGTCCGCCGCGTCGCGTGGGTGGCCTGCTTTAGGCACGCTGGGTTTGTTGGCTAGCGTCCGTCCAGGACGCCGAGGACGGCGCCCGGATAATAGAAGTCCAGGATCTGCTGGGCCGTGTAGCCCTGTTCGGCCATGCCCTTGGCCCCCCACTGACAGAGCCCCACCCCGTGGCCGTAGCCGCGGCCGGAGAAGCGCACGGCCTTGCTGTCCTGAGCCACCGCGAACCACGTGCTCTTGAGAGAGTCGTAGCCGACGATGCGACGGAAGTCGTTGCCTCTGACCCGCGCGGCTCCCCGGGTGCCCCGCACCGTGATGGCGACCGCCCGCATCGACGCGGTGCGCTCGGTCACCTCCACCGACGTCACGGTGCCGAGGTCGACGCCCTGGCGGCGCAGCAGCTGGCTCAGATCGTCGAGGCGGAGCTCGAGGCTCCAGTAGAAGTGAGGGGAGCCGGCCGAGAACGGACACACGATCGGCTTGAGCGCCGGCATGTTGCGGGCGGAAAACACCAAACGGGGGTCCTCCGTCAGGCCGCCACTCTCGGTGTGGTAGAACGCGGGAAAGAGCTCTCCCTGCCAGCGCAGCACCTGGCCTGCCGTCTCCTGGACGGCGGCCCACACCGGCGAGGTGGACGGGACGCGGCCGGCGTACTGCTGATGCGCGGTCGAGGCCACGACGTGATAGGGGCGGCCGGCGCCGATGATTCGGTGGTAGGCCCCGTAGGTGCGGGCGACGATCGCCTGGGCCCTGAGGGCCTCGGCCGGCCAGCGCTCACCGGCCTCGGCGCGGACCACGCCGACGACGTACTCCTCGAGCGGCAGCTCGTTGACGATCGCGATGCCACCGCCGCTTCCCACCAGGTCCAGGACCGGCGCGTACTCGCGTCCATTGACCCGCATGGGATGCAGGCTGCGGAGCTGGAACACCGACGCCCGCCGCCCTTCGACCTCGATGCCCGGACCCGTCCACGCCGCGCGGACGATGTCGGCGCGCCAGATGGACGCCGCGGCCTCCGGCAGGGGCCGCACCTCGATGTCCGTGCCCTGGACCTCGGCCGCGCGCAGGGACTCGGCCAGCGCCACCCGGATCGTGCCGGACGCCGAGACGGGCGTCGCCCAGATCGCCAGCAGCGCGAGCGCGCCGAGGAGGGCGCTCACCGGCGCCCGAGCAGCCAGAATACGACGGTGAGGACGACGCTCAGCAGGAGGCTGGTCGCCAGCGGGAAGTAGAACGTCCAGTTCCCGCGCTCGATATAGATGTCGCCGGGCAGGCGGCCGATCCAGGGCACGCGCCCGGCGAACACGAGGACGGCGCCCGCGGCGGCGATCACGAGCCCGAAGACCAAGAGGAACTTGCCGATATCTGTCACTCGAAAAGTCCGCCCTGCCCGGAGGGCGCCGCGGGGGGCTGCTTGCCCAGATGCAGGTAGGCCTCGCGGCTCACCCGGCGGCCGGTCGGGGTGCGCACCACGAAGCCGATCTTGAGCAGATACGGCTCCACGAGCTCAGTGAGCGACTCGGCTTCGTCGTTGATCGTCGCGGCCAGAGCGTCGATGCCCACGGGACCACCGCCGTAGTGCTCGACGATCGCAGCCAGGAAGCGGCGGTCGAGGCGGTCGAGCCCCCGCACGTCGACACCTTCCTTGTCGAGCGCGTCACGGGCGATGGCGTCAGTGATCAGCCCGTCGCCGGCCACCTGCGCGTAGTCGCGCACCCGGCGGAGCAGGCGGTTCACGATCCGGGGCGTGCCCCGGGCGCGGCGGGCGATCTCGCCGGCGCCGCCGGGATCCATCCGGGCCCCCAGGATGGAGGCCGAGCGCGTCACGATGCGGGTCAGCTCCGGCTCCGAGTAGAAGTCCAGGTGGTGAAAGATCCCGAAGCGCTCGCGGAGCGGCGCCGAGAGCATCCCCGGCCGCGTCGTCGCCGCCACCAAGGTGAACGGTCGTAAGGAGTACTTGAGGGTGCGCGCGTGCATCCCGCGATCGATGACGAAGTTGACGGCGAAGTCCTCCATCGCCGGGTAGAGCAGCTCCTCCACCACGCGTGGCAACCGATGGACCTCGTCGATGAAGAGCACGTCGTACTCGGCGAGGTTGGTGAGGATGCCCATGAGGTCGGCGCCCCGCTCGATGGCCGGCCCCGAGGTCGTGACCAGATTGGTGCCCATCTCGTTGGCGATGACGCCGGCCAGCGTCGTCTTGCCCAGCCCGGGGGGGCCGTAGAGCAGCACGTGGTCCATGCACTCGCGCCGCTGCCGGGCCGCCTCCACCGATACCCGGAGGCTGGCCAGCGCCTGCTCCTGACCCACGTACTCGTCGAAGGAGCGCGGGCGGAGCTGGCGCTCGAACTGGGCGTCCTCGGCCGTCGCCGTCCGGGAGAGCATCGGTTCGCTCACGGGGTCTTGGCCCCCCGATAGATCTCGTCGAACAGCTCCTCGGCCGTCGCGATCTCGGGCCGGCGCTTGAGCGCTTCGCTGATGAGATGGGAGGCCTCGCTCGGCCGGTGGCCCAGCTGTTTGACCAGCACCTCCCACACGAGCTCGCGCAGGCCGTCACCGTCGGGTGGCGGCACCGCCCGCGACGGGACCGGTTCGGCCGCCGCCTCCTGGAGGAGAGCGAACTTGGCCACCTTGCCGTGGAGCTGAGCGACGATGTTCTTGGCCTTCTGGGGGCCGATGCCGGGCAACGAACGCAGGTACTTCTCGTCTTGACGTGCGATGGCGGCGGCGATCTGGCCGACTGGGGCCGCCAGCGCGCGGGCCGCCACCATCGGGCCCATGTCCTTGACGGTGATGAGCTTCTCGAAGAACTCCTTGTCCAGCTCCGACGTGAAGCCAATGAGGACGGGCCGGGGCTGGTCACGGGTGGCGTGGTAGTGGGTCACGAGCTTGAGCTCGCCGGCCTTGTCGCCGTCGTCGGCCGTGAGGTCCTGCACCTCCTGGAGCACGATGGGCGGCAGCAATACCTCGTAGCCGATGCCTCCCGTCTCCAGCACGATGCGGTCGTCCATCCGGCGCCGGAGGCGGCCGGTCAGCGACGCAATCATCGGCGCAGGCCCGCGCCGAGCTTGAGCCGGCTCGCGCCGGTGAAGGCCAGGGCCAGCGCGTCGGCGACGTGCGAGGAGGACGGCAGCGCCTCGAGACTCAGCAGCCGCTGCACCGCCCGCTGGATCTGTTCCTTGGCCGCCGCACCGTAGCCGGTGACGGCGCGCTTGATCTCCGCCGGCGCCAGGGTGAGCACGGCCACGTCGCGCTGGCCGGCGGCCAGGCACACCACGCCCCGAGCGTGGGCCATGAGGAGCGCCGTGCGCGGGAAGCGGTACTCCGCGTAGAGGTCTTCGAGGACCAGCGCCGCCGGCGCGTGCTTGTCAATCAGTGTCGCGATGCCCTCGTAGATCTGGCGGAGGCGCTCCGCGAGGAGCAGACCGGACCGCGTCTCCACAACACCGGTGTCGAGCGCGGCGAAGCCGGCCGGCGTGACCTCGATCACTGCGTATCCGGTGGCCACCAGCCCGGGATCGATGCCAAGCACGCGAGCGCCGGCCAGCCCGGCGACCGCCGGCTCAGGCGGCCGAGATGGCCTCGATGACCTCGTCCGGAATGTCGTAGTTCGCGTAGACCGCCTGGACGTCGTCCAGCTCCTCGAGCGCCTCGATGAGGCGCAGGACCGCGGGAGCATCCTTGCCCTCGACCCGCACGGTCGACTGCGGCACGAACGTCACCTCCGCCTGGAGCACCGGCACGCGATGGCTTTCCAGCGCGGCGCGGACGGCGTCCATTTCACCAGGGGTGGTGGTGATCTCGAAAACTTTTTCGACCCGCTTCATGTCGGTGGCGCCGGCGTCCAGGGCCAAGCCCAGCAGGTCGTCCTCGGAGATCCGCTCGGCGTCGACCTGGATCACGCCCTTGCGCTCGAACATCCAGGCCACGGCGCCGGCCGAGCCCAGGTTCCCGCCATACTTGTCGAAGACGTGTCGAATCTCCGGCGCCGTCCGGTTGCGGTTGTCGGTGAGGACGCGAACCATCACCGCCACGCCGCCCGGCGCGTACCCCTCGTAGGTCATCTCCTCGTACGACTCGCCCGGCAGCTCCCCCGTGCCCTTCTGGATCGCCCGCTTGATGTTGTCCTGGGGCATGTTGGCCTCTTTGGCCGTTTCCATGGCGGCCTTGAGGCGCATGTTGCCTTTGGGGTCGCCGCCGCCGCTCCGGGCGGCCACCGTGATCTCGCGCAGGATCTTGGAGAACAGCTTCCCGCGCTGAACGTCCGTCTTGCCTTTCTTCCGCTTGATCTGCGCCCACCGAGAGTGTCCTGACATGGTCCTACTCTCTCTCCGCCAGGCGTTCGTTGGCAATGGCGGCCTTGAGCCGCTTCACCCGCTCCAGGCGCTGCTCCCGCCGGACCAGGGCCGCGTCCCACCGCCGCCGTTCTTCCGGAGTTTCCGGCGTGAAGGGGGGGCACGGACGTGGACGAAGATCGGGACCGAGGTGCACGAACGTGAGGAAGGCCGTGCAGGCGTGCCGGACTTCACCTGCCCACGGCTTCTCGGCCAGGACCTCCACGCCGACCTCCAAAGAGGACGTGCCCACGTGGTTCAGCCCCGCCGTGAAGGTCACCACCTCGTGGGTGTAGATCGGCGAGTGGAAGTCCATCGCGTCCAGGCACGCGGTCATCACCAGCCCCCGACAGTACCGCATGCAGAGGATGCCGCCCGCCTCGTCCAGGGCCATCAGCAGCTTGCCGGCGAACATCATGTTGCCAAAGAGCGCGTCCTCGGGGAGGACCGGCCGGACCGACTCCGACCGCCAGCGGATGGTTGTTGGAGCGGGGGCTGTTGTAACGGGGGCTGTTGTAGCGGGTGCCGCGTGCTCGGCTTGGGCCGTGGGTGGGCTGTTCGAGGTGCGGGGTAGCTCCGTCTCGCCCGACCTCCCGCGCGCGACCGGCTCTCGCCGGGCGAAGCGGGCTAGTCGCTGGTCGCGCCGGTGCCGGGCCGCCGCGACCAGCGCGGCCTCCGCAGCGTCGGCCGGGGTGATCGACTCGGCCATCCGGCGGGGCCTGGCGTCCTCGTCCACGCTGACGAAGACGAGGTGCGAGTTGAGCGTGATACTGCGCCGGCCGGTCGCCACGTTCTCGGCCCAGACCCGGACGCCGACCTCGAGCGAGCTGCGTCCCACGTACTCCACCTGCGCGCGTAGGATCGCGATCTCCCCTACCCGGACCGGATGCAGGAAGTCGATGTCGTCCATGGCGCCCAGGACGACCTGGCCCCGCGCCACCCGGGCCGCCGCCAGTGTGCCGGCGTGGGTGATCCACTCCATCATCCGGCCGCCGTGGATCTGCCCAGGCGCGCCGGCGTGCTCGGGAAACACCCACTGGACCTTCTCGACGGTGGTCTCGGCGATCGTCGGCATGCGGCTCCTTGAAAGACGAGCGCCCCCTTGGCAACGCGGGGGCACGCCAGTTGTAACACGGGCCCTCGCGACCATGCAATCGCCGGTCGCCTTGACGGCGTCGGGACGGGGGGTCTACGATCCCGCTGCCCCACTCGAGCGCTCAGGAGGTGTCCATGGACCACCACCCACCCGCGACCACCCTGACCCGACGTGACCTGCTCAAGCTCGGCGCCGCCACCGTCGCCGCGACCGGCCTTCCCAGGGCGGCGGCCGCCCAGACGCCCAGGCGGGGTGGTGTGCTCCAGGTCCGCCAGCACGTGCCGCCCGTCCACTTCGACCCGCACCAGACTACCGCGTTCCCGACGATGATGGCGCTCTCCTACTGCATGAGCCGACTGGTGAAGGTGAAGGCCGGCGCCGATGTGGTCCCCGGAACCCAGCCGGTAGAGCCCGACCTCGCCGAGTCGTGGAGCCAGCCGAACGATACGACCTATGTCTTCAAGCTGCGCAGAGGCGTGCGCTGGCACCCCAAGCCGCCGGTCAACGGCCGGGAACTGACGGCGGAGGACGTCAAGTACACCTACGAGCGGTTCCTGACCATCAAAGGAAACGGGAACCGGGCGCTGCTGGATGCCGTGGAAAAGATTGAGGCTCTCGACAAGCACACGGTGAAGTTCACCCTGAGCGAGCCGAACGCCTGGTTCATCGACGCTCTGGCCTCGACGTCGACGTGGATCGTGGCCCGGGAGGCGGTCGAGAAGTTCGGCGACCTTAAGAAACCGGAGGCCGTGGTGGGCACCGGGCCCTGGATGCTCGAGCGTTACGAGCCCGGCGTGCGCCTGATGTACGCGCGCAACCCGCACTACTTCCTGCCCGGGCTGCCCTACGCCGACGGCGTCGAAGTCACCCTCGAGGTCGATCCGGCCTCGGCCTTCGCCGGCTTCGTGGCCGGCAAGTACGACCTGGGGCCCGAGTACGGCATGGTCGTTCGCCGCATCGACCTCGACCTGGCCCGGCAGCGGATCCCTGGTCTGCAGACGCGGGACTTCATCGTGGTGTTCGGCGGCATCACCTGGATGAAGCTGGACCAGGAGCTTTTCAAAGACGTCCGGGTCCGGCGGGCCCTGGGCACGGCCAGCAACTGGCGCGAGGTGCTCGAGACCAACGCGTGGTCCCAAGGCCAGGGCAGCCCGAACCCGGCCGTCCCGGCCGCGCTCAAGGAATGGTCGATCCCCATCGATCAGTTGCCTCCCGAGGGGCGCAAGCTCTACGAGCCGGATCCCGACACGGCCCGGCGCCTCCTGGCCGAGGCCGGGCATCCGCGCGGGTTCAAGGTCCCGGTGGAGACGACCGCGGGCTACGGACCCGATTACATGGACGCGGTCGAGGTCGCGCTGAGGAACTGGAAGTCAGTGGGCGTGGAGGGCGAGTTGAAGCTCAAGGAGTACGGCGCCTTTATCGCCAGTACCATCTTCGGCAAGTTCGACAAGCTGGCCGTCGGGCTGCGAGGTGCCACGACGGACGTGGACAGCTATTTTCAAATTTACCTGCCCGGTGCACCGCTCAACGCCGGGGGCGTGAACGACCCGAAGCTCACCGAGATGATCAAGCTGCAGCGGCGGACGTCCGACGTCGCCAAGCGGCGCGAAATCGTCTACGACATCCAGCGTTACGTCTCCCAGCAGGCGTACTACCTCTTCGGCCCGTCGGTGAGCGCGGTGGGAGCGTGGAGGCCCTTCGTCAAGAACTTCGGCCCGAACATCGGCCATGACGTGGGCGGCCGCTTGATGGTGTCCTGGCTCGATAAGTAGCCACCTCGGGCAGGGACTGCGAACGGTTGTCGCATCTCACGCGAATGGGGAGGTTTGGAGGGGGCGGGTAGTTGCACCTCGCGTGAATGGGGAGGTTTGGAGGGGGCGGCCGCTGCCCCCTCCAACTTCATGGATGCTCCAGCGCGATCGTCGACAGGCGATGGAACCCTGAGGGGTGCAGGCGGAGCCCTCGCACCTCCGGCCGGGCGACAGCCCACAGCAGTCTCGCGTAGAGCGGAAGCCAGGGCATCTCGTCGGCCAGCATAGCCTGGGCGCGCTGGTACAGGCGCTGGCGCTCGGGGCGAAAGGCGAGCTGACTGGCCCGGATCAGGACGTCGTCGAGGCGGGGGTTCCGGTAGAACGAGATGTTGAATGGTAGCCGGCCCTTGACGGCCCCCTCGCTGGTTGACAGCGGATAGAGGAAGAGGTGGGGGTCTCCCCCCACCACGTTCGCCTCGGCCAGCGTCATCTCGTGATCACCCGCGGCGCGCGCCTGCGCTGCCGCCTCCGGCGATTCCAGGCGTACCCGCACCGACACTCCCGCACCCTCCAGGCTGAGCCGGAGCGCCTCGGCGACGAGGTTGATGTCCACCGGCTCGTTTTCTGCGGGTGCCAGAAGCGTGGGCGTGAAGCCCTGGGGCCACTGGCCGGCCTTGAGCAGGGTGGCGACCGTCTGTCGCGTGCCGCCCAGGATGGGGAACCCTTCGCGCCGGGCCCACACGCCCGGCGGCAGATACGACTGTAACGGCACCGCGGCCGAGCCCAGCGCCAGGCCGAGCACCGCCGGGTCGATGGCAGCAGCGATGCCCTGACGGATCTGCTTGCGGGAGAACGGCTCCCGCTCGGTTTGAAACGCTAGGTACCCGACGCGGGGGCCGGGAATCGACAGCGCGCCCTGGGACCGCCGCGGCGGCCCTGGGGGGAACCAGACGTCGAGGGCCTGAGCATCGAATTCGGCCTCGGCGTGGTCGTCGGTCCCCACGTCGAGGAACACGAGGCGCTCAGCCCGGGGTGGGGTCGCCCAGGAGCCAGGCACCGCCTCGAGAGCGATCCGACCGGGGGCGACATCCACGATCCGGTACGGCCCCGTCCCCACCAGGTGCGTCGTGCCGTCGGCCCCCGTGATTTCCCGCGCGATTCCGAAGCCCGGATGGGCCAGCACGGTCAGGAGCGGCGCGTACGGCTGCCCGAGCACGAATTGCACTGTGCGCGAATCGGCCGCCCGTACTTCCTTGATCACGCCCGGCGCCCCCCGAAGCAGGGCCGCCCATACGGTGGCCGCCGGGCGCGTCCCGATCTTGAGCGGTCGCTCGAGACTCGCCACTGCCTCCGTCGCGGTGAGTGCCTTTCCGTCATGGAAGCGCACGTTGTCACGCAGGACGAAGTTCCACACGAGGCCATCGCGGGACACGGTCCAGCGTACGGCCAGCGCCGGCTCGACGTCGGTGGACGCTTCTCGGTAGGCGACCAGCGTGTCGAATACGTGGCGCGCGATGAGTGGGCCGGCGCCCTCCAGTGTCGTGCCAGGCTCGATCGCGCCGGGAAGTCCAGGGATTCCGATACGGATTTCGCGCCGCGACGGCGCAGGCTGGGCGTCGAGCGATGGCGACCACGTGGCGACGACGAGCATCGCAATCGTCAACGCGCCGAGTGCGAGTCGACCGAGCATAGACCTCTTATACAGGAACCCGAATGCGAGGCCATCCGTTTCGAGGACGAGGCACATGCGGGCGATCCGGTATGGAACTTGCTGCCCATAGAAGCCGGGGCGTCCCGAAACTGACGGGCGCTGCGGGCTGTAAACGCCGCTGAACCTTGACTTTCCTCGGCCCGCTGGCGATACTCGGTCGTGACCGTACGGAGGCGGCTCACCAGCGGTAGGAACAGAAGGGAAGGGCTATGAAGGAGTTCGAGAAGAAGAGTAGCCCGAGTCGCGAAGGGTTTTCTAAGTTCCTGCCCGCTGCGATGTCGGATTCCGGAACGCGCCGTCGACTCACCGAGTACGAGATCCAGGTGCAAGACCTTCAAGCCTACGTTCGCTCGCTCGAGGCCGAGACGGTTCACCTGCGCAAGAAGCTCGAGGACATGCCCAAGGAGTTCATGGTCCTCGAGAACAAGCTGCGCGAGGCCAACCGCCAGCTCGTGCAGGCGTTCAACCAGAATGAAAAACTGGTGAACGCCCTCTACGAGGCCCGCGAGCAGATCACCGCCCTCAAGGAAGAGGTCGACAAGCTCTGCGCGCCGCCCTCGACGTACGGCGTGTACCTGTCAGGCAACGAGGACGGGACTGTCAACATCCTCTCCCAGGGCCGCAAGGTGAAGGTGAACCTGCACCCTTCGATCAAGGTGGAAACGCTCAAGCCGGGTCAGGAGCTGATCCTCAACGAGGGGCTCAACGTCGTCGAGGTCGCCAGCTACGAGATCCAGGGCGAGGTGGTCATCCTCAAGGAGCAGCTCGATCCCGAGCGGGCGGTGGTGACGCTGCGGGCCGACGAGGAGAAGGTGGGGATCATCGCCGACCCCCTGCGCAGCCTCCGCCTCAAGACCGGCGACCACATCCTCATGGACGCCAAGTCCGGCTACCTGCTGGAGCGGCTGCCCAAGAGCGAGGTGGAGGATCTGGCCCTCGAGGAGGTCCCCGACATCGGCTACGAGGACATCGGCGGCCTCATCACGCAGATCGAGGCCATCAAGGACGCGGTGGAGCTGCCCTACCTGTACGCCGACTACTACCGGGAGCACAAGCTCACGCCGCCCAAGGGCGTGCTCTTGTATGGCCCGCCCGGCTGCGGCAAGACGATGATCGCCAAGGCCGTGGCCAACAACCTGGCCGAGAAGATTTCCGAGAAGCGTGGGGAAAAGATCAAGGGCTACTTCCTGAACATCAAGGGGCCCGAGCTGCTCAACAAGTACGTCGGCGAGACGGAGCGGAAGATCCGCGAGATCTTCACCAAGGCCAAGGAGAAGGCGGCCGACGACGTCCCCGTCGTGGTCTTCTTCGACGAAATGGACGCCCTGTTCCGGACCCGCGGCACCGGCATCTCCTCCGACGTCGAGACCACGATCGTGCCCCAGTTGCTGGCCGAGATCGACGGCGTCGAGGGTCTGCGCAACGTGATCGTGATCGGCGCCTCCAACCGCCAGGACCTCATCGATCCGGCCATCCTCCGGCCGGGGCGGCTGGATGTGAAGATCAAGATCGAGCGCCCGGACCGGGACGCCGCCCGCGACATCTTCTCCAAGTATCTGACCCGGGACCTGCCCATCGCCGAGGTGGAGATTCGCCGGCACGGCGACGCCCAGGCCACCATCGAGGCCATGGTCGCAGCCACGGTGGACAAGATGTTCAGCCTCAGCGAGGAGAACCGCTTCCTCGAGGTCACCTACGCCAACGGCGACAAGGAAGTCCTCTACTTCAAGGATTTCGCCTCGGGGGCCATGATCGAGTCGGTCGTGCGCCGGGCCAAGAAGCTGGCCCTCAAGCGGCACATCGCCGGAGCGGCCAAGGGCATCACCACCGACGACCTGCTGGCGGCGGTCCGCGAGGAGTTCAAGGAGAACGAGGACCTGCCCAACACGACCAACCCGGACGATTGGGCCAAGATCGCGGGCAAGAAGGGCGAGCGGATCGTCTACGTCAAGCCGCTCGTGAGCGAAGCCAAGGACAAGCAAAAGAACGTCGAACGGGTGGTGACCACCGGTCAGTACCTGTAATGGCGCGGGGGCCCCGCAGGGGCCCCCC
>JBOHPP010000240.1:0-6453 GCA_050731755.1 Candidatus Rokuibacteriota bacterium
TGCAGCGGCACCGTCAGGATAACTGACGAGCCAGCTTTGATGAGGGTAACGTGACTACCTCACTGTCGATCTGGTCGCCAGCCGGCGCCCCCGGCAACCGCCTCGGCGCCCGAGCAAACCGGCAGGCGCGTCACGTCGTCGGAGCCTCAACCTCCACTTCGACGACGTCGATAGCAAGCGGCAGCCCCTGCGCACGGCGGGTCTCGAGGCTCGCCTCGATCGCTTCTCGCACGTTGCGGAGCGCCTCTTCGACCGTCCGCCCCTGGGTAACGCAGCCAGGCAGCGCCGGGCACTCAGCCAACACCCACCCGTTCTCGTCGCGATCCAGTGTGACCAGGAACTTCACGAAATCATCTTACAACGCACGCTCGCCGCGTGGGATGTCCCAGTTTCCATACGCCACGAAAGGGAGTCACCCCACCCTGTAGCGCTTGACCGCCTCCTCGTTCCACTGGAGGCCGATGCCCGGGCGCGCGGACGCCTCGATCATCCCGTCCACCGGGCGGAGGGGTTCAGCAAGGACCGGCGCCGCCACATCGAGGTACTCGATGTAGTGGCAGGTCGGCGTCACCGTTAAGAGATGAGCGCTCACCTCGATGAAGATGTGGCTCGAGCACGGCACGCCCGCCGCCTGCGCCAGCGCGGCCGCGCGCAGCCAGCCCGTCACGCCGCCGATCTGCTGCGGGTCGGGCATGACGAGGTCGCAGGCCTTGAGCGAGAGCGCCAGCTCCATCTCGTGCACGCCGTTGAAGTTCTCGCCGACCTGGATGGGCGTGGCCACCTGCGCGGCGATCTCGGCGGCGCCGCGATAGTCGTCGGCGCGCACCGGCTCCTCGATCCAACTCACGCCCTCGCCGTCGAGCACGCGGCCGCGGCGGATTGCCTCCGGCGTCGCCAGCGACTGGTTGAAATCGACCATGAGCGCCGCGTCGTCACCGAGATGCTTGCGCGCCGCGCGTACCACGGCGAGATCCTCGGCGAGCGTCGGCCAGCCGATCTTGACTTTCATGGCCTTGAAACCCGCGGCCGCCGTCTTGGCCGCAGCGTCGGCGGCCTCGCCGGGCGGGATCATCCCCAGGCTGTTGTAGGCGGGGATGGGCCGTGGGCGGCCGCCCAGCAGACTCGCCAGCGGCAAACCGGCGGCGACGGCGAGCGCGTCCCAGGCCGCCATGTCGATCCCCGCCACCGCCAGGCCCTGCAGCCCGCGCGTGCCGAACAGCGTCATGCGCGCGCGCATCTTCTTGTCGAGCTCGATGGGCGTGACCTGGTCGCCCTTGATGATGTCCCCGAGGGCCAGCACCAGCTCGCGCAGTGGCGCCAGCGTGAACGCGTGGTAGCCAAAGAGGTAGGAGCGCCCGACCACCCCCTCGTCGGTCGCCAGGTCGATGAGCAGCAGCGGCGCCTGGGTCACGTGTCCCGACGCGGTGCGGATCGGGGGCTCCAGCGGAGCGACGACGGGTCGGGCCTGGATGTCACGAATCTTCATGGGTGCCTCCCGGTACGCCACTTACCGTTATGGGCCGCCCTAGACTACGTAAGAGGTCTACGCGCCAGCCTTCTCGATCCTTGCCCACGTGTCGCGGAGCCCGACCGCTCGGTTGAAGACCAGTCGCGAGGGCGTCGAGTCCTTCTCGTCCACGCAGAAGTATCCCTGGCGCTCGAACTGGAAGCGGGAGCCGGGGGCGGAGTCCCTCAATGAGGGCTCGAGACGGGCGCCGCGGACGACCTCCAGGGACCGGGGGTTGATCACCGTCTTGAAGTCTTCGGCCTCGTCGGATTTGGGAACGGTGAAGAGCGTGTCGTAGAGGCGCACCTCGCCCTCGATGGCGTGGGCGGCGGAGACCCAGTGGATAGTGCCTTTCACCTTGCGCCCGCGAGCGTCGCCGCCGCGCGAGTCGGGATCGTACGTACAGCGCACCTCTGCCACCTGCCCAGAGGCGTCCTTCTTGACGCCGGTGCACGTGACGATGCAGGCGTAGCGCAGGCGCACTTCGGCGCCGGGCGAGAGGCGGAAGTACTTGGGCGGCGGGGACTCGCGGAAGTCGTCCTGCTCTATATAAAGGATGCGCGAGAAGGGCACCTTGCGGGTGCCGGCCGAGGGGTCCTCGGGGTTGTTGACGGCCTCGACCTCTTCCACCTGGCCCTCGGGGTAGTTCTCCACGACCAGGCGCAGCGGGCGGAGCACGGCCATGCGGCGCTCGGCCCGCACGTTGAGATCCTCGCGCAGGCAGTGCTCGAGATGGGCCAGTTCCACGATGTTTGCGGATTTCGCGACGCCGACGCGGTCGGCGAAGTCGCGGATCGACTCCGGCGTGTAGCCACGGCGGCGCAGGCCGGCCAGCGTTGGCATGCGCGGGTCGTCCCAGCCGCTCACCAGGCCGTCCTCGACCAGCGTCAGCAGCTTCCGCTTGCTCATCACGGTGTGGGAGAGGTTCAGGCGGGCGAACTCGATCTGCCGCGGATGGTAGATGCCGAGCGCGTCCAGGTACCAGTCGTAGAGCGGGCGATGGTCCTCGTACTCCAGCGAGCAGAGCGAGTGCGTGACGCCCTCGATCGAGTCGGACTGGCCGTGAGCCCAGTCGTATATGGGGTAGATGCACCAGGCGTCGCCGGTCCGGTGGTGCGACGTCTTGCGGATGCGGTACATGACCGGGTCGCGCAGGTTCAGGTTGCTGGCAGTCATGTCGATCTTGGCCCGGAGCGTCTTGGCGCCATCGGGGAACTCGCCGGCACGCATGCGGCGGAAGAGATCGAGGTTCTCCTCCACCGAGCGGGTGCGCCAGGGGCTCTCGCGCCCGGGCTGGGTCAGGGTGCCGCGGTACTCGCTGATCTCCTCGGCCGAGAGGTCGTCCACATACGCCTTGCCGGCGCGGATGAGCTGCTCGGCCCACTCGTAGAGGCGCTCGAAGTAGTCGGAGGCGAAGTAGAGATGCGGGCCCCAGTCGAAGCCGAGCCAGCGCACGTCCCGGATGATGGCGTCGACGTACTCCTGGCTCTCCTTGGCGGGGTTGGTGTCGTCGAAGCGAAGGTGGCAGCGCCCGCCGAACTCCTGGGCCAGGCCGAAGTCGAGGCAGATGGCCTTGGCGTGGCCGATGTGCAGGTAGCCGTTGGGCTCGGGCGGAAAGCGGGTGACGACGCCCGGGTAGCGTCCGGTCTGGAGGTCCTCGATGACGGCGTCGCGAATGAAGTGCGACGGCCGCTCGCGCGTCTCGGGACTGCTCATACCGGGCGAATCGTACCATTTTCCGGGCGCTTCCGAGGCAGGCCGGGGCCGAGTGTCTGAGCAGGAGGACGTTGAGATGGCCAGGGCGCCCGGGGTATCGTGGACGCGCCATGGGGACTGGCGCGTCAGGGATGCCTTCACTGCAACTGTGGCGGATGCCACGTACCCGGTATGACCTGCTCGTCGAGAAGGGCTTTTTCGATTCTCTTGCCATCAGGCAACTCCCCAAACACGCCACGGAGGCGTGAACACGATGGCGAAGATGACCGATGGCATGGAGCAACTTCTGCGCGGCGAGATGCCGCAGCCCGGCGGCGCAGCTCATCGGCATGGCGCTCGAGTCGTTCGCGCCGGGAGAGGCCGTCGTCGTGCTCCAGGCGGACGCTCGCCACGGCAACCCGATGGGCACCGTGCAGGGCGGCCTCATCGCCGCCCTCGCTGACGCTGCGATGGGCTGGGCCTTCATGACGACACTCGCCGAGGGTGAGTCCTACACGACACTCGAGATGAAGATCAACTTCCTCAAGCCGGTGTGGAAGGGGCGCGTGACCGCCCGCGGGCGCGTGCGCAAGGCGGGGCGCACGGTCGGTCTGGTCGAGTGCGACGTGGTCGATAGTGAGGACGGGCTCGTCGCCCACGCCCTGGGCACGTGCATGATCCTCCGGGGCCAGCAGGCCTCGGGGCGGTAGTCAGGCCGCGGGGCGCTTCGCCGCCGGCAGCAGGCGGCTGTCGCCGGTGTCGCCGGGTACGGTCTGACGCCCAAAGGGCGCGAGTTCTTCGTAGCGAGCCGGCGCGGTGTTCGGCGCCCGCTCGGCGTCCAGCGCCGCCATCCGCAGCTCGGCCGCCCGGTTGATCAGATTTCGGTCGTGGGCCCGGAGCAGGTCCACCCCGGCCGCGTCCATGCGCAGCCGGACCACGGTCTCTGACGGCGCACCATCGGCGTTGACCGCCCGCTGGTAGGCGAAGCTCGGCCAATCGGCCGGCAGTTCCGCCGCGCGCGCCCACCGGCCGCCGGCCACCAATCGAAGGTCGGCCGTCTCCTGCAGCACGCGGGCCACATAGGCGTGGTTGTCCTCGAACGTGGCGGGCGTTGGCAATGTCGTTCCCACAATTTCCTCGGGGTCGCGGCCCTCGAGGCCTCTGAGCATCTCGGCGGCGATCCGGAGGTGCTCGATCTCATAGGCGAGGAAGCGCTCCCAGAGGTCCTTGAGCCGGGGGTCCGTCTCGGTGCTGTAGCAGGTGTAATAGTTGGCGCACTCGGTGAACTCGTGGAGCACCCAGCGCTCCAGCCAGGTTTCGGTCGGATCCAGCAGCGATTCGTACTGGGTGACGTGCTCCTCCTCGACCTCGGCGATTTCGGCGTAGAGCTGCCGGGCCTCTGGGCTGGCATAGAGCGGGCCGAGATTCTTGTAGAAGTTCATCGTCTGCTGCTCACCGGCGAGCAGGGTGAGCACGTTCACCTTCGAGTGCGGGTCGGCCTCCCGCTTCCGGTAGTGCTCGAGCAGCCTGAGCGAGGGGTCATTGTGGTGGTCCTGGGTCGGCCGGCCCGGCAGGACGTCGGTGCGGCCCTGGAGGATCTCGTCGGGGTCTTTGCCGTGGATCAGGTCGAGGAGTTGGCAAAAGCGGTACAGGTGATCGAAGTCTTCCAGGAGCCCGAAGTCGAAAGCGCGCTTCAGGTACGGGTCGGGCTCGGTCCGTGCCAGGTAGGCCGTCAGCTCGATGGCGACCTGCTCGTAGGCTACGGTGGTCTCGAGACCGGTCTGATCGGCCGGATTGAGCCAGTTGATGGTCATCTGCTGCTGCTGCTCGACGCGCCGCATGGTGGCCAGCCAGGCCTTGAGGGCCCGGTCGTCGCAAACGCGCGCGAAGCTGTGGGAGAAGAACGCCGACTCCAGCTCGATGCCGTTCATGAGGATGACGCGGCAGCGCGTGAACGCGTCGACCTCCTGCTTGCGGTAGGGGGGCTGGATGATTTCTTTCCACGAACGGCATTGCCGGCCCAGAGGAATGCCTTTTTCCTTTAGAGGGTTCATCGCCATCGAGTAGCCTCCCGGGACCCGTGTGGGCGGCCAGCGGCTGCAAGGGTCCTGCCGGCGAGAAGCCGTGGGGGCCCGGCGCGCTCGGTGGCACTCGGGTTGCTGCGTTGTGAAAGTCCCAGGAACCCCGAGCATGCGAGCGACCGACGTGCTGAGCGAGGACCACATGCGCGTTCGGGAGCTCTTCCTACAACTCGAGCAGAGCGCCGGGGGCGAGGAGCGGCAGGCGCTGCTCGACCAGGTCGCCGACGAGCTGGAGTTGCACTCCCAGGTCGAGCAGGAGCTTTTCTATCCAGCGATCAGTACGGTGTCGGCGCGCGTCGAGGACGCCCGCTCCAGCCACCAGCACGTACGACGCCTCCTGGCCGCGGTTCGGGGTCTGGATCCGGGCGGTGAGGAGTTCCTCGCGGCCTTCCGGACGCTGAAGTCCGCCGTGCTCAGCCACGTCACTGAGGAGGAAGGGGCGATGTTCTTCGAGGCCGCGCGCCTCGGCGCCGCCAGGCTCGAGCGACTCGGGCGCAAGATTCAGCAGCGCCAGGCGACGCTGAAGACCGCGCGCCTGCAGCGCAGCGAACGGAGAGTCAAGCAAGCCGCGCGGAGAATCGTCTGAGACCAGCCCCGTAGCGG
The DNA here is from genome assembly GCA_050731755.1 of Candidatus Rokuibacteriota bacterium. GTDB lineage: Bacteria > Methylomirabilota > Methylomirabilia > Rokubacteriales > CSP1-6 > JBOHPP01. The sequence goes on from JBOHPP010000240.1 coordinate 5,887, forward strand.
CTGTGCTATCCTCCGCGGCAAGCGCCAGCGCGGTTGGCGTTTGCGCATGACACACGCCGCGAGCACGTCAGCAGACGACGCACCGGGCCGGGAGCGGCTCAACCCGGTGGTCGCCTTCCTCCTCACGCGCCGCCTGCTCGGCCGTCCCGTCGCCTGGGTGGCCCGCGTGCCTGCATCGGTCCACACCAAGCTGCTCGTCGCCTTCCTGCTGATCACGCTTCTGTTCATCGCGATGGCGGGCCTCAGCCTCCTGAGCATTGCCCGCACGACGGAGCAGGGTCGGCTGCTCGATCAGGCGCACCAGCGCGTGGAGCTGTCTCAGCAGATCGAGCACGCCCTGGCCCGCCAGATGAACTTCACGGCTCTGGCCCTGCTCCTGCGCGAGGAAGGAGCGGTCGCCCGCATTCTGCGCGAGAACAACCGCTTCAACAACACCCTGGCCCAGCTCGAGGGCGAGGCCACGGCCGCCGAGCGCGAGCTGATCCAGCAGATCCGGGCCCGCCAGGACGAGGCCATGAACGCGGTGGCCGACATCGCCAACGCCATCCGCGACGGCCGGCTCGACGA
>JBOHPP010000241.1:0-15234 GCA_050731755.1 Candidatus Rokuibacteriota bacterium
CCGTGCGCTGGAAGTAGACGTCCGATACCTCGCCGCGCTTGATCTCGGCGTCGGACGCAGTGTGAAACGGACGCTTCGGGGGCGTCATGGTGGGCCCAAACGTGTTGGAAATTCTGGCAGACCCGCCCTATGAAGTCAACGAACGGGGGGCGCGCCGGCCCGGCCGGGGAGGGGGGGTTCCTGCGACCACACACGAGCCCCCTTGAACCGCAACGCGTAGGGCGTTCGGGTGGGGGTTGGAGGGTTCCGCCGACCCGTTCGCGCCGCCCAGGACAGGGCGCGGCGCTTCGTCTGGATCGCCGAAGCGGGCGGCTTAGCGTATGGGTGCGTGGTCGCCGGAACCCCCCAACCCCCACCCGAACGCCCGGGGTCAGAGATTCAAGGACTTGAGGTAGGCGCGGAACTCGTCGGCGAGGTCGGGGCGGGCCAGCGCGAACTCCACGGTGGCCTTGAGGAAGCCGAGCTTGTCGCCGGTGTCGTAGCGCTTGCCCTGGAATTCCACGGCGTACATCGGCCGGCGAGCACGCAGGCGCCGGAGCCCGTCGGTGAGCTGGATCTCGCCGCGCCGATCCGGAGCCGTCTCGGCGAGGATGGCGAAGATGTCCGGGGTCAGCACGTAGCGCCCGATGATGGCCAGATCGGACGGCGCCTCTTCGGCCCGAGGCTTCTCGACGAGGTCGGCGATCTCGTAGACCCGGGCGCCGGCCGCGACGCTGACCGGGCGGGCGGCGATAATGCCGTACTGGTGGATCCGCTCGCGCGGCACCCGCTCCACCGCCAGCACGGGCTCGCCCCAGCGATCGAAGACGTCGAGCAACTGCCGCATGCACGGGGTGGGAGCGCCGCCGATGATGTCGTCGCCCAGGAACACGGCGAACGGCTCGTCCCCTACCAGCGGGCGGGCGCACAGGATGGCGTGGCCGAGACCGAGCGGCTCCTTCTGGCGCACGTAGCTGACCGAGGCCAGCTCCGAGATGGTCTTGATCTGGGCCAGCTCCTCCACCTTGCCCCGGTCGTTGAGGTAGTACTCCAGCTCGAAGGCGGCATCGAAGTGGTCCTCGATCGCGCGCTTGTTGCGGCCGGTCACGATGATGATCTCGCTCAGCCCGGAGGCCACCGCCTCTTCCACCACGTATTGAATGGTCGGCTTGTCGACCAGGGGCAACATCTCCTTGGGCTGGGCCTTGGTCGCGGGCAGGAACCGGGTGCCGAGCCCGGCGGCTGGAAAGACGGCTTTGCGTACGGTCATGGCTGGCTCCTCGGCCCTCATCATACCGCCTCGGGCGAGGCCGACGGCGTGCTCTCAGGAGAAGGGCGTGGCGCGGCGCGACCGGCGCATCGAGATCACTCCGAAGGCCACCACGTAGGTCAGCAGGCCGGCGGCGACGCCGATCACCACGGTCCCCACCAGCAGCGGCAGCGACACTTCCTGGAGCAGGGTCAGGATGTCTCGCCACCTCAGCGCGCCCGGGTGCTCCATCAGATACGCGAGCCAGGCGTCCCGCACGCCGCCGGGATCGGGCACCAGCAGGCCACCCACCTTCAGCGCCGCCCCGTACACGATCGGCGCGAACCAGGGGAGGTTGATCCAGACGCCGGTCACCGTCGCGGCGCGGTTCAGGCGGAACAGCATGGCCACCAGGATCGCGAGGAGTGTCTGCAATCCCAGGAACGGTGTGCAGCTGAGGAACACGCCGACGGCCAGGCCCAGCGCGATCCGCTGCGGTGGATCATCCACGTGCAGCAGCGCGCGGAACCGCGCCGCCAGCTGCCGCAACGTCATCCGGGTCGTCCCCGCCCCACGCCCTCGATCACCGCGATGATGGCGAGCACGCACGCGGCCTGAACCAGCAGCAACATGGCCTCGTGCGCGGTGGCCCGTTCCAGGAGCAGCGCCGACAGCCCCAGGGTCGCCGAGATGAAGTAGATGAGGAGCACGCTCTGGGATTTGCTGAGCCCCAGGGCCTCGAAGCGATGATGGATGTGGTCCTTGCCGGTATAGGCCAACCACTCGTGCAGCGAGTGCACTTTGCCGGTCACCACCCGGGCGATGCTCACGAAGGCGATGTCGAACAACGGCACCCCCAGGATGAGGACCGGAGTGAACAGGGCCACCACGGGATCATCATCGGCCCACTCCCCCATCACCGCCAGCCCGGCCAACGTGAAGCCGATGAAGGAGGAGCCGCTGTCGCCCAGGAAGATCGTGGCCCCGCCGGGCCGGAAGTTGTACGGCAGAAATCCCAGGCAGGCGCCGACCAGGGCGGCGGCCAGGTACATCAGGTAGCGCTGATCGGTCTGGAGCGCGGTGACGCTGAAGAAGATTCCGGCGATGATGCCGATCCCCGCGGCCAGCCCATCCATGCCGTCCAGGAACTGGACGGCGTTCGTCACGGTGAGGAAGCAGAGCAGCGTGAGCGCGAGATTCAGGGCGGCCGACCCGGGAAACCACGACGGCACGGTGTGCAGGACCACGCCATAGAGCATCGCGATCGCCGCGCCAGCGACCTGCCCGCTCAGCTTGACCCCGGCCGGCAGCTCGGCGATGTCGTCGAGGACGCCCAGCGCCACCACGATCGTCGCCCCCAGCGCCACGCCCTTCAGCGGCATGGAGAAGTGGAAGTTGGCCAGCGCCGTCGCCGCGAAGGCGACGTAGACGGCGGCGCCGCCCAGCAGCGGCGTCGCCACCCGGTGCACCTTGCGGGCGGCCGGCTGGTCCAGCACGCCGCGCCAGCCGGCATAGGTCCGGACCAGCGGCACCATGAACCACGCGATGGCGAAGGCCAGCGAGACCAGGTACGGCCACACCAGGCCGCCCCCGTAGAACCAGCGATGCACGGGTGGCGTGAGCAGGCCGCCCACCAGGGCCAACCCCACGGCCGATCGCCACACGTCGCTCACGCGGCCAACGTCTCCGCCAGCGCTGCGGCCACGGCATCCACGTCGCCGTCGGTCAGCGAGGGATAGCACGGTAGGGACAGTGACTCCGCCCACAGCCGCTCGGCCGCGGGAAAGCCGCCCAGCCCGAGCGCGCGGTGCAGCGGTCGGAACACCGGCCGCCGTACCGCCACGCCCTGCGCCTCCAGGCGCGCGATCAGCGGCCCGAGGGGCGCGCGTGCGCCGATGACGAAACGATGGTAGACGTGCCGCTCCCCGGCGTCAACGGGGAGCCGGCAGGAAACGCCGCTGAGCCGCGCCCGGTACCGGGCGGCGATGGCCCGACGGCGCCCGACGAACTCGTCGAGGCGGGCGAGCTGGCTGCGGCCCAACGCCGCCTGCATGTCGGTCAGCTTGTAGTTGAAGCGCGGGGCCAGATCCTCGCGCTCGTCGTAGTCGCGGGCCTCCCGCACCCGGCCCACCAGCGCCGCGGGTCCAGCCACCGCGCCGCCTTCACCGGTCGTCAGGAGCTTGGTCGCGTAGAACGAGCAGACGGCGAGGCGCCCCAGGCTGCCCACCGGCCGGCCGCCGACCGCGGCGCCCAGGGCCTGGGCGCAGTCTTCGAGGATGGGGACTCCCAGCGTCAGGAACGGGGCGAGGTCGATGGCGAGGCCGAAGGCGTGGGGCACGATCACGGCGCGGGTCCGCGGGGCCAGCCGGCGCTTGGCGTCGTCCACGGCCAGCGTGAGCGTGGCCGGATCGGCGTCGGCGAGGACCGGCCGGCCGCCGGCGCGCGTGACCGCGTGATGGAGGGCGTCGCAGACGAAGCTCGGGATGATCACGTCGTCTCCGGGGTCGACCTCGAGGGCCCGGAGGGCCAGCTCCAACGCGGCGCTGCCCGAGCTGACCACGGCGGCATCCTCGACCCCGAGGCGCGCGGCCAGCTCCCGCTCGAACGCCGCCACCTCGCGGCCCTGGGCGATCTGACCGGAGCGGACGACGCCGGCGACGCGCTCGGCGTCGGCGGCGCTGAGCGTGGGGCGCGAGTGAGGAATCAAAGGTCCAGCAGCAGCCGGACCGACTGAAAGGCCTCCGCGTACCGCACGCGCGCCTGGATGCCGCGGAAGTTGGCGCAGGAGACCGCCAGCTCCAGGATCGTCAGGTCCTCGATATTGGTCTTGGTGACCTGCGAGCGGTGCGCTTCCAGACTGGCCAGCTTGCGGTCGAGCACCTTGTCGATGTTCGCGTAGCAGTTGGGCGTGAAGTTCTGGGTGGACGGGACCTCGAAGAAGAGGAAGTTGGGGACGTAGCGAGTGGCCGAGACGGCGGCCTGGGCCAGGTTGCGGTGATCCTGGTGGGTATCGTCGGGGTAGTTGACGAAGATCATCGCTGGCCGGGCTTGCCGGATCACCGACTCGACTCGCACGATCAGCTCGCGATTGTAGGGCACCTCGGTGTCCTGGTAGCCGCCCCAATACACCTTACGGACGCCCATGACCACCGCGGAGTCTTCCTGCTCGCGCCGTCGCACGGCGGCGTCCCCGCCCAGCGAGCCGTCGGTGGCCACGAAGATGTAGACGTCATGACCCTTCTGCGCGTACAGCGTCAGGGTGCCGCCGCAACCGTACTCGATGTCGTCCGGATGGGCGCCGATCGCGAGGACGTTCACCGCTCGTGAGTCCTCAAGGGCGTCATGGGCTGAGCTCGGACCAGCGATCGCCCTGCCGGAGGATGGCCAGGGCCTCGTCGCCGTGCGTCAATAATAAGTCAAGCCCCGAGAGAAACGGGACGAATTCCTCCTGTGGTTGCGGGTAGACGGGATGCTCGTACTCTTGCACGCGCACGCCGATGCCGGCGGCCCGGAACTGCGCGAAGTCCATGTACCGGGCGCCGTCGCGGCCGGCCAGGTAGACGGTCGCGCCGACGGCACGGCACAGGGCTACGAGCCGGCCGGTGGAGTCGCTCGCCGCCGCCGGGAACTCCGAGGCCAGCCGGGCCGGGGTGGCGATGCCCACGGCGTGACCGAGCCAGCGGGCGCTGGCTACCGCCAGCGGAGCGAGCGTCGTCCACAGCCGGCCGTAGAACTCCTCCAGCTCGCCGGTGTAGCAGTCCAGGAACTTGGCCCGGGCGTAGGCGTGCTGGATGGCTCGTAGGTGGCGCCGGGCCCAGGCCTGCCGCGCATCGATCTCCACCTCGGCGATGGTCAGGCCCAAGCGCGCCCGCACGGGCACCGTGAGCCAGCGCGGCCCCTGGGGGGTGTTGATGCGGTTGCGATTCTGCCAGCCGTTCTTCTCGTACTGCACGGTGTCGAGGAAGATGAGCACATCGGCCTCGGCCCACTTGGCGAGGTAGCCGAGCCACGGCAGATAGTGCGGCTGGTGAATGGCGACTTTCATGGCCCGCCGACGAAGATGGGGCTGGTCAGCAGCCGATGGGGCGCGGTGGACCGCACGTCCACCCGGAACACCGTCGGGCCGTCCGCCTGTTCGCGGTGCACGGCTCGGAACGGCGTCTGGCCGGCCCACGCCTCCACGACGGCGCCGTTGCGGACGAGGGTCACCCGCACCGGCAGTGGCAGGCCCGGGTTGGCTTCGACGCCGATACGGACCTCCAGCGGGGTCCCCGCAGCCACTGGCAACCGGTCCCCCGACTGCGCCACGGCCCCGCCGGCGACGACCGAGTAGTCGGCGAGCACCAGCTCTGCGTCGGGGGCGCGCTGCAGCGCGTAGAGCCGGCCGCGCCGGAGCGCCGCGAGCACCGCCGCCTCGGAACGCTCCTCCACGAGGAAGATCGTCTGCACGCTGCCGACTCGCTTGCCGGCGGTGAAGCCGTGAAAGCCGGACTCGCCCACGGCCCAGGCCGGCCGGCTGCGCTCGCCCGCCGCGTACTGGACGAGCAGGCGGTCCCACACGCCACCGGGGTCCACGACGTGGACGGGTTGCTCGTAGAGCCCGCCGAATGCCGTGTAACGAGCGGTCCGCAGCAGATCGTCCGGATACGGCTGCGTCTGCCACGTCACGCGCAGCGGGCCGAGATTCCGCTGGCCGTTGTCGACGGCCTCGGGGAACGACCACACCACCGCGCCGCCCAGATGCTCGACGTGGTCGATGAGCGCCTGGTGCGGCTCGGTGCCGAAGTCCTCCCACGGCGGGTAGCGATCGATGGTGAACGGCCAGCCGCGCACGAGCGCGAGCACCCCCACCCCGACGAGCAGGCCGCCGGTGAGCCAGGCCCGGCGCCGGACGACCACCACGGCCCCGCCGATACGCCGGCGGTGGCGTCGCCGGCGCAGCACGAGGACGAGGCCGGGCAGCACGAGCAGGCCGGGCAGCGCGTCGAGCGCGGACTGCCACGTGTAGATCGGCTCGTCGCGGTTGCCGATGACGGGCAGTCGGCTCAGGAGCGCGGGGTCGGTGACCCCGAAGACGAGGAGATTCTTTTGGCTGTCATGCACGGTGAGGTCGACTCCCAGCGGCGAGCCCGTCCAGCGATAGTGGGGCACGACCTCCACGCCCGGCAGCAGGAGCACGCGGCTCTGCCGTCGCCGGATTTCCTCGACGCGGGCCAGGTACCGCTCGATGCCCGGCCCGAGCACGCCGGGCGCCTCGGCGGCGACGCGCGTGAGGGCGCGAAAGGGCAGCAGCCCGTACTCGATTCGCAGCAGGTAATTCTCGGAGAGCAGGAGCGCCTGGATCCCCTGCCCCTCGGCCGCCCGGACGAGCTCCTCGAGCGCGAGATCGCCCGTCGTGAGGTCGGAGTGCACGTGGAGAACCGCGGGCAGGCGCTCCAGAGCGGAGGCGGCCGGCGCGGCGACAAGCGCGCTCAGGGCCAGCGCGACGACAGCCGCTGCCTTCACCGGAGCCCCTTCTCGCGCGCCAGCGCGGCGTAGAGCGCGAGCAGCCTGGCCTCGCTCACCGCGGTGGAGAACTGCTCGGCCCGCGCCCACGCCGCTTCGCCCAGCTTGGCCCGCAGCGTGGCGTCGCGCCCCAGCTCGACGAGGGCCGCCGCCAGCGCCTGGGGATCGTCGGGCGGGACCAGGCGTCCCGCTTCGTCGTCGCCGATCACCGCCGGGATGCCGCCCACGGCTGCCCCCACCACCGGCAGCCCGACGGCCATGGCCTCCACCAGCGCCCGCCCCATCCCCTCGTTGCGTGAGGGCGCGGCGCACACGTCGGCTGCTGCGAGGTAGTTGAGGAGCCCACCGCTCGCGCCGCTCACCTCGCCGTCCAGGCGGACGCGATCGGCCACGCCGAGCGCCGCGGCCTGCCGCTCGAGCGCCGCGCGCTCGGGACCGTCGCCCACGAGGATCAGACGGGCGGCCGGGACCTCGTCGAGCACGTCGCGCAGCGCCGCGACCAGCAGTTCGAAGCCCTTCACGTACACCAGCCGGCCCACACCGACGATGACGAAGTCTCCGGCAGCGATCCCGAGCCGCGCCCGGGCCTCGGAGCGGGTCGGGCGCCGGCTCCGCAGCTCGGCGGTGGGCACGCCGCTCGGGATCACCACGTACTGCTCCGGCCCTCCGATGCGCTGGGCCAGGTGCTCCGCTGTGCCCCGCTCGGTGAGCGTGACGATCCGGTCCGTCCAGCGCGCAGCCAGACGCTCCAGCCGGATGAAGAAGGCCGACCCGCGAGGCCCGTAGTAACCGTAGAAGATGTGACCGTGCGGCTGGTGAACGACGGCCGGGACACCGGCCAGACGCGCAGCCAGCCGCCCGATGAAGCCGGCCTTGGACGTGTGCGTGTGCACGATGGCCGCGCGCTCGCTGCGCATCAGCCGGACGAGGCGCACCAGCGCGGCGAGGTCACGCCGAGGCGAAATCTCGCGTCCGAGGTGAGGGACACTGACGAGGCGGCAGCCGCGCCGCCGCGCGTCGGCCGGGGTCGATGCCTCGGACTCCTCCAAGCCGACCGCCAGCAGGCCGTCGTAGCCGGCGCGGGCCAGAGCCGCCACCTGCGACACGGTGTTCTCCGAGGAGCCGCCGAGCGTGAGGCGGGTGATGACGTGCAACACCCGTATCATCGCCGGCGCCCGCGCCCCGCTGCCCGGCGTCGCGCGTAGAGCTCGATGGAGGGTGCGAGCAGCCAGCGACCCGCCGTGAGCCGGGCGGCGGCCCCGACGGAGACGCCGAGCAGGCCGCGCAGCCACCGGGGAATCCGCCGCGGCGGCGCGTCGGCCCAGGCGGGACCGTCCGCCACCAGCGGCGAGTTGCGCACGCCGAGCACATCGAAGCCGGCGGCCTCGACCAGCCGCCGAAGCCCGTCGGCGGTGAACGCGAACACGTGGAGCACGGGATAGGCGTCCAGACCCGTGCGGCGCCCGAGCCAGCGCAGGCGGTGGGCCAGGGCCAGGCACGCGCGATGGAACGCCCCGTTGGTCACGCGGATCACCAGCACCCCGCTCTCGCCAAGCACACGGTGAGCCTCGGCCAGGGTTCGCGCCGGCTCGACCAGGTGATCAAGCACGTTGACCAGCGTGACGGCATCGACGGCGCCCCCACGCACCGGCACCGCCGCGCAGTCGGCCTGGATCACACCGCCGACCGACGCCTTGACCGCCGTCCGGCAGGCATCGAGCGAGACGTCGCTCCCGACGCCGCGCCAGCCGTCGGTGGCGGCCGCCGTCAGGAGGTGGCCGCCGCCGCATCCGAGGTCGAGGAGCCGGCGGCCCAAGGTCAGCCGCCCGAGGCGACCGAGCAGCGCCGTGAAAAGTTCCTGACGGGAGGCTTCGACCCGGTCGGGCATGAAGTGGGACGGATATTCCACTTCGTAGTAGGCCCGCAGGGCGCTCCCCGTCGGCGGCGAGGACATGACCGCCGTGCGGCAGCGCCGACAGACCAGGTAGCGCTGGCCATGGCGCTCAGGACCCGCGACAGTCTCCCCCTCGCACACGGGACAGCGGTGCGTCACCGCGTCCAGGTCTCGGCCGCGCGCGGCCAGGCCGGCCAGGGTCCGTTCGAGGCTCGCGGTGGCGCCCTCCCAGTCGTAGAAGGTCTCGGCGTGACGGCGGCAGGCTTGGCGAAGCCGTTCGGCCGCCTCCCGGTCGCGCCCGAGGTTGTCGACGAAGCGGGTGAGCCCCGCGGCCATCCCCTCGGCGGTCGCGTCCCGGAACAGCAGCGCGGCATCCAGCGGAGTCAGAATCTCGGGCGTGGCGCCGACGGGCGTGCCCAGCACGGGTGTCCCGCAGGCGAGCGCCTCCACGGTGACGAGCCCGAACCCTTCCAGCTCCCGCGTCGGCAGCACGAACGCGTCGGCAGCGGCATAGTATCGCGGCAGGTCGGCCTCCGGCACGAAGCCCAGGAACCGCACGTGGGCGCCGAGCCCCAGATCCGCGGCGAGCGCCTCCAGGCCCGCCCGCTGCGAGCCGGCGCCCCCGATCAGCAGCAGCACGTCGGGCCGGCGCTGGCGGACCTCCGCGACAGCCCGGACCAGGGCGTCCAGGCCCATGCGCGGCTCGAGGTTGCGCAGCGTGAGGAGCAGCGGACGATCCGCGGGGAAGCCCAGCCCGCGCCGCAACGCGTGCCGGTCGGCCACCGGCCGGAAGCGGTCGAGCTCGGCGCCTCCGGGAATCTTCACGACGCGGTCGTCCGCGATCCGATAGAGCCGGCGCAGCAGATCACCCGAGAACTCGCTGAGCACGTGGATCCGCGTGGCGCGGGCCAGGACCGCCCGCTCGATCGCCCAGAGCACGACGGTTCCCAACCCGCCCATCACCCCGCGCCGGTGCAGCGCGCTCGTGCCTCGCCGCGACCGGTACTCCAGCGGCGCCGGGGAGTGGAAGGTGTAGAGGCTCGGCAGGCGGCGGCCGGCCGGTGACGTGAGGGCGCCCAGCGCGCTCAGCGGCTGGTGCAGATGCAGCACGTCGGCGCCGTGGGCGCCGGCCTCCTCGGCCACGGCGCGGCGCGCGCCGGTGATCGAGGTGGCGATGAAGCGCAAGAGTGATCGCCGGTCGGCGGCGAAGCAACGCAGGGAAACGCCCGCCTGAACCAGGCGCTCCGGCCCGTTCTCCGACGCGCGGCTCACCAGGCGGACGCTGTGGCCACGCCGGGCCAGCCGCGCCGCCAGCTCCCACAGCGCGCGCTCGCCGCCCCCGATGACGGCCGCGGGGCACACGTCGGAGACGGCCAGCACTCTCACTCGCGCCCGCTCCAGAGCGCGCGTCCGTCGAGATAGCGGCGCATCCAGAGCTCCAGCATCATCAGCCCCCAGAGCCGATCGGCGTGGTTGCGCTCGTGGGCCAGATGCTCGCGCACGAGCGCCTCGACGGCCTTCGGCTCGAACAGGCCGCGCGCGCCCAGGCGCTCGGGGGCCAGCAAATCCTCGAGCTGCGGGCGGAGCTCCCCGCGCAGCCAGCGAGCCAGCGGGATCATGAACCCCTGCTTGCGGCGGGCCAGGATCGGCCGGGGCAGCACGTCGGCGAAGGCCGCCTTGAGCAGACCCTTGAGGCCGAAGCCGGGCAGCTTCACCGCCGGCGGCAGGCGCAGGCTCAGCTCGACCAGCCGATGGTCGCAGAACGGCGCGCGCAGCTCGAGCGCGTGCGCCATGCTCATGCGATCGGCCATCGTCAGCAGGTCGTCGGGCAGATAGGTGGCCAGGTCGATCCGGAAGGCGCCATCGAGCGCGTCGTCGTGCCCGTGCGCGGCGAAGGCCGCGCGCTGGGCCTCGGCGACGTCGCCACGCCACCGCGCGCTGAGGGCCGGCGTGGCCAGCCGGTCCAGCTCGTCGTCGGAGAAGAACCGGGTCCAGCCGAGGTAGCGATCGGGCAGGGGCTCGGCGCCGCCGGCCAGGAACCGGCGCATGCGCTGGCCCCAGCCCCGGCTGGACTCGGACTCGCGCAGGAGCCGCCCGGCGGTGGCCGGCAGCCACCGCAACGGCCGCGGCAGCCGTGCGTAGAGACCGGACATCCTGAGACCGAGGTAGCGCGGGTAGCCGCCGAACGTCTCGTCGCCGCCGATTCCGGATAGCGCCACCTTGACATGGCGGGCCGTGGCTTGGGACACCACGAAGGTCGGCACCGCCGAGGAGTCGGCGAACGGCTCATCGAAGTGGTGGACGATGGCGGGCAGGAGCTCGGCCACGTTCGGTTCGAGGACCTCCTCGTGATGGTCGGTCTCGAAGCGCCGGGCCACGAGACGGGCGTACGGCGCCTCGTCGAAGGACGGCGAGGCGCGGCCGAACCCGATCGTGAACGTGGCGATGCGCTGGCCGGTCACCTCTCGCATGCTGGCCACCACCGCGCTGGAGTCGATTCCGCCCGAGAGGAACACGCCGAGCGGAACGTCACTCTCCAGCCTGTGGCGCACCGCCTCGCGCAGCTCATGGCGGACCAGCGCCGGCGCGTCGGCCGGCGCCACGGGCTCGACCGTGGCCGCGCGCCCGTCCGGAAGCGTCCAGTAGGGGGAAAGTTGGAATCGCCCGTCGCTCATCACCGCGATGTGTCCCGGCGGGAGCTTGGCCACCTCGCCGAAGATCGATCGTTCGCGCGGCGTGTAGCCGAAGGCCAGGTAGTGGCGGAGCGCCTCCCAGTCCAGGCCCCGGCCGATCGCCGGGTGGCAGAGCAGCGCCTTCAGCTCGGAGGCGAAGAGGAGCAGGCCGTTCCCCCGCCAGTAATAGAGCGGCTTCTTGCCCAGGCGGTCGCGCGCCAGCAGCAGCCGCCGGTGCCGCCGGTCCCAGAGCGCGAAGGCGAACATGCCCCGCAGCCGCTCGACACAGCCGTCGCCCCACGTCTCGTACGCCGCCAGGATTACCTCGGTGTCGCTGCGGGTCTGGAACACGCGGCCCTGGCCCTCGAGCGCCGACCGGAGCTGGCGGAAGTTGTAGATCTCGCCGTTGAAGACGATCCAGGCGGCGGCGGCGGCCATGGGCTGCCGGCCGGTGAGCAGGTCGATGATGGCCAGGCGGGTCGCGCCCAGCCCGAGCCCGGCCTCGACATGCATCCCCTCGTCGTCGGGCCCCCGGTGCGCCAGCGCGCGCACCATGGCCGGCAGCAGCTCCGGCGGCGCGCTCCCGACGTACCCGGCGATGCCGCACATCGCGGATCAGCCGGCCGGCGCGACCGGCGCTTCGGGAAGCGAGCGGATGCCGCTCAGCGCCTCACGGAGCTGGTCCGCCGTGACGGTCGTCGTCCCCACCTGCTCGACGGCCAGTCCCGCCGCGGCGTTGGCCAGGCGCACTGCGTGGCTCAGCGGCGCGCCGGCGGCCAAGGCCAGGCCGAGCGTGGCGATCACGGTGTCGCCGGCGCCGGTGACGTCGTACACGGCACGGGCCTGGGCGGGGACGGTTACCGGGGAACGGTCGCGCTCGAAGAGCATCATGCCGGCTTCGCCCAGCGTGATCAGCACGGCCTCGGCCCCACCGCTGGCGAGCAGGCGCACGCCTGCGCGCCGCGCGGCGTCGGGCTCGTCGGCGGCCACGCCGGCGGCGGCCAGGGCCTCGGCCCGATTGGGACAGATGATCGAGGCCCCTGCGTAGCGCCCGAAGTCGGTGTCCTTGGGGTCCACGATCACCCAGCCGCCCCGGGCCCGGGCGGCGTGGATCACCCGCCGCAGCAGCTCCGGTCCCAGCACACCCTTGGCGTAGTCGGAGATCAGCAGGACCCGCGCGCCGTCGAGGATCCCGATCACGCGCTCGGCCAGCCGAGCGGCCAGGGGCGCTGCGATCGGGCTACGGTCCTCCTCGTCCACGCGAACCACGTGCTGACTCACGGCCACGATGCGCGTCTTCACCGTCGTCGGGCGTCGGGGATCGGAGAGCAAGTGCTCGACGCCGATGCCGCGCCGCCGCAGCTCGCCGAGCAACTCCCGCCCCGCCTCGTCGTCGCCGACGACGCCGACCAGGACCGGCGCGCCACCCAGGCTCCGCACGTTGGCGGCCACGTTGGCCGCGCCGCCGGGCGCTGCGCTGCTGCGCTGCTTGAGCACGATGGGCACCGGCGCCTCCGGGCTGAGCCGCGTGACGCTGCCCCACCAGTAGCGGTCGAGCATGACGTCGCCGAGGACCACGACGGCATGCCCCGAGAGCGCCTCGACCAGGGCCGGAGCCGCGGCGGGCGCGAGCTCACTCACCGAGCGCGTCCACCACGGCAAAGGCCAGGAGGGGAATCAGCAGCTCGTGCCGGCCGCTCAGCGTGTAGCCGCGGCCACCCACGGTGGCCGGGCGCTGGACGACGTTCACCGTCGGACGGTAGTGGGCCAGCATGTCGAGATTCACGGTGGTGAAGTCGCGCAGATCCGCTCCCAGGTTCTGCGCGATGGTGAAGGCCTTGAGGAAGACCTCGGGCAGGATCACGGCCGAGCCGGCGTTCAGGTAGACTCCGCCCGACAGATCCGTCACCACCGCCGTCAGCAGTCGGAAGTCGACGAAGCTCGCCTGGCCCAGAGCCGCCCCGCTGGCGCCCGCCCGCATGTGGATGATATCGGTGCCGATGGCGACGTGGACGGTGGCCGGGATGTCGAGCCGCGCGGCGGTGGCGAGGATGCTCAGCCGGGCGTGGGGCGCCTTCGCGGCCAGCAACTGCCGGCCGATCGCCGCCCCCAGGCCCGTATCGGGACCGGCGGCGGCCAGCGCGACGTGAATCAGCTCGCCGGTCTCGCGCGCCATCCCGAAGGCGCCGTCCTTGAGCCCGGCCTCGACGTCCTCGGACGTGTGGCCGGCCAGGGCGACCTCGACGTCGTGGATCGGGCCGGCGCCGTTCATGGCCACGCAGGTGATCACGCCGCGCTCCATGAGGTCGATGATCACCGGAGCCAGTCCGCACTTGATCACGTGGGCGCCCAGGCCCAGGACCACCGGACGCCGGGCGCGATGGGCGCTCACGATGGCCCCCACCACGGCCCGCAGATCTTGGCCGAAGAGAATCCGGGGCAGCGCCGCCAGGAAGTCGGCGAAAGAGGCGTGCGCGCGCGCGGGAGCGGCGAAGTCCTCGAGCCGGACCTTGCTGGGGCGCTCGGCCAGTGCGCGCGTCTTGAGACCGGTGAGATCGACGGGCCGGTAGCCGCTCACGGCTCGCGCGCGTCGCCCAGGCCGGCGTCGACGATCTCGCACCAGAGGTGGCCGATGGTGAGCGACGCCTCCTGGATCCGCGAGGTCACCGTGCTGGGCACGAGCACCGGCGCGTCGCAGAGCCCGGCCAACCGCCGGCCACCCGCCCCCGTGATGCCAAGCACGGTGCACCGTCGCTCGCGGGCGGCCATCACCCCGGCCAGCACGTTGGCGGACCCCCCACTGGTGGACAGCGCGATGACCACGTCGCCGGGGCCGGCCAGGGCCTCGATCTGCCGGGCGAACACGCGCTCGAAGCCGTAGTCGTTGCCCACCGCGGTGAGTGCCGAGGTGTCGGTCGTCAGCGCGAGGGCCGGCAGAGCCCGCCGCTCGCGCTGAAAGCGGCCGACCAGCTCGGCGGCGATGTGCTGAGCCTCGGCCGCGCTGCCGCCGTTGCCGAAGAGCAGGGCCTTGCCACCCCCCAGGAGCGCGTTGGCCAGGAGCTGGCCCGACTTGAGGATCGCGTCTCCGCACTCCGCGAGCAGCCGCTGCTTGACGCGGACGGAGTCGATGAGGCCGGCCAGCCGCGGGTCTACGCTCCAGTCGGCCGGCGCTGCCGCGGCCTGTTCGTGGGCGACCACGATCCGTTGGAGGATGGCGCTCGTCGAGTAGCCCGGCCTCAGGGGGAGCGACAGCACACGGCCGCCACGGGCGAGGATGTCGGCCGCGCCCACGATGAGCTCGATCGGCCAGTCACCGCCCTTGACCAGGACATCAGGGGCAAGCTCGGCGATGAGCCGCGCCGGCGTCGGCGCATCGAAGACCGCCACGGCGTCGACGGATGCCAGGGCGCCGATCACCGCGGCCCGGTCGTCCTCGGCCACCAGCGGGCGGCCCGGCCCCTTGATCGTCCGGACCGACGCGTCGCTGTTGAGCCCCACCACGAGTACGGTGCCCAGCGCCCGGGCCTGGTCCAGGAACTCGACGTGCCCCCGGTGTACGAGGTCGAAGCAGCCGTTGGTGAAGACGACGACGGCGCCGGCCCGGCGCCAGCCGGCTCGGAGCTCGAGAAGGGCTGGGAGATCCATACGCGAGGTCTCCCGCCAGTATGGCGGATACGGCGCCCGGGGCCCTAGAAGTGGGAGGGGGCGACTACTAACTTGGCGGGGGCAGCGGCCGCCCCCTCCAAACCTTTTAACTTGGAGGGGGCACCGGGCGCCCCCTCCAAACCTCCCCTTTCGCGCGGGGTGCGACGACCGTGCCGGCGAGAAGCTCGGCGTATACCTGGCGCGTGGCGGCCAGCATCCGACCCACGTCGAACGCCGCCGCCCGCCGCCGGCCCGCCTGCCCCAGCCGCGAGGCCAGCGCGCGGTCCGAC
>JBOHPP010000242.1:0-39000 GCA_050731755.1 Candidatus Rokuibacteriota bacterium
ACGTTCCCCGATGAGGAGGGGACTGAAAGTGTAGACGCCGTTGTGTTTACAGTGGTTCGCGGGACCGTCGCACGACGTTCCCCGATGAGGAGGGGACTGAAAGCCGCGCCCCTTCCCACGCCATGTAGCGGCTCGCCTGCGTCGTCGCACCACGTTCCCCGTGGCTCTTGCCCGCCCCGGTGGTATACTTCGTTCGTCGCCGTGGGGGGAGGATTCCTGAGAACCGGGTGCGGCCCGGGACCCCTCGAACCTGATCTGGCTAATTCCAGCGTAGGGAACACGGCGACAGCGCGAGAGTGCGGCCGCACCCGGTGCCCGGGAGCGGCCGTTCTGCTTTCCGGGCCAGGTGGGACGGAAGATGAGGATCACGGTCAACGGCAAACCCATGGACGTCGCCGACCATCTCAGCCTGGAGGCGCTCCTGGCCGAGCTTCGCGTCCAGCGCCAGTACACGGCGGTGGCGATCAACCGCGAGGTGACGCCCAAGAGCCGCTACGCCGAGACCCGGCTGAGGGACGGCGACCGCGTGGAGATCGTGCGACCGATGGGTGGGGGATAGGGCTATGCAAGACACGCCGCTCGTCATCGGAGGCAAGGAGTTCACGTCGCGTCTGATCGTCGGGACCGGCAAGTACGCATCGATGGAGGTCATGAGGCAGGCCCACGAGGAGTCCGGCGCCCAGATCGTCACGGTGGCGCTCCGGCGGGCGAGCCTCCCCGAGGGTGGATCGATCCTGGACTACATCGACACCAAACGGTTCACGCTGTTGCCCAACACCGCGGGCTGCTACACGGCCGACGAGGCGGTCCGCACCGCGTACCTGGCCCGGGAGGCGGGGCTGGGGGAGATGGTGAAGCTCGAGGTCATCGGGGACGCCCGCACGCTCTTCCCCGACGTGCTGGGGCTGCTGGAAGCCACCAAGATCCTCGCCCGCGAGGGCTTCATCGTCATGCCCTACACGAACGACGACCCGGTGACGGCCAAGAAGCTCGAGGATGCCGGCGCCGCCGTGGTCATGCCGCTGGGCGCCCCGATCGGGTCCGGGCTCGGCATCCGCAACCCCTACAACGTCAAGATCATCCTCGAGACTGTCACCGTCCCCGTGATCGTGGACGCCGGCGTGGGCACGGCCTCCGACGCCGCCATCGCCATGGAGCTTGGCTGCGACGGCGTCCTCATGAACACCGCGATCGCCGGCGCCCGCGATCCGGTGGCCATGGCCCGGGCCATGGGCCTGGCCGTCGAGGCGGGCCGGCTGGCCGCCAAGGCCGGGCGCATCGGCAAGAAGCTCTACGCCACGGCGTCCTCGCCGCTCGAGGGCGTGCCTGATTGGACGAGCTGAGGCTCTGCCTCGTCACCGACCGTGCTCAGACCGGCGGCCGTGACCTCGCCACCGTCGTTGGCGAATGCCTGGACGCCGGGCTCCGGGCCGTACAGCTCAGGGAGAAAGATCTCGGCGCCGCCGAGCTGGCGCGGCTGGGCCGGACGCTGCGGGCGCTGACGCAGAAGCGGGGCGCCTGGCTGATCGTCAATGACCGCGTCGACGTGGCGCTCGCGGTGGGCGCCGATGGTGTGCAGCGCACGTCGACCTCGCTGCCCATCGCCGACATCCTGCCCATCGCCGACAAGCGGCTCCGGGTGGGTGCCTCCGTGCATTCCCTCGAGGAGGCGCGGGCCGCCGCCGAGGCCGGCGCCGACTGGCTCGTCTTCGGGCCCGTCTATGACACGCCGTCCAAGCGGCCGTATGGCCCGGCCCAGGGCCTGGCGGCGCTGGAACGGGTGACGCGCGCCGTAGAGATCCCCGTGATCGCCATCGGCGGCCTCACGCCCGAGCGCGTGGCCGAGGTGCGGCACGCCGGCGCTCACGGCGTGGCCGTGATCTCCGCCATCCTGACCGCGCCTTCGCCGGCGACCGCCACCCGCCGCTTCCTCAAGGCGCTCGCCGCCGACCAATGACCGGCGCGACGGAGCCACGCGTGCCTAGATCAGGCCACCTACGGTTCGATCCGAGCACGCGGCCCCCGCTACAACAGTGAAAATCCTGGTCGTCGGTGGCGGGATCATCGGCTGCGCGACCGCCTGGGAGCTGGCCAAGGCAGGCTGTGCCGTCACGTTGCTGGAGCGCGCCACCCCGGGGACGGAAGCCTCCGGCGCGGCGGCGGGGCTGCTGGCCCCGCTCGGGGAGTCCTCGGCCCCGAGCTTCCGCGACCTCGCGCTGGCCAGCTGGCGGCTGTATCCGGCGATCGTGCAGGAGCTGCGGGAGCGCACCGGCATCGACGTCGAGTACGTCACCCGCGGCACGATCTATCCGCTCTCCACCGCGCAGGACGTGCGCGAGGCGCAGGCGCGCTCGGCCTGGGCGCTCGATCCCGAGTTCGGCATCGAGGCGTGGGATCGCGGCGAGGCGCACGTCCGGGAGCCGGCGCTTTCGACCAAGGTCAGTGGCGCCATGTTCGTCCGGGCCGATCACTGGGTCAACAACCAGCGGCTGGTGGTCGCCTATGCCCACGCCGCGGTCGCGGCGGGCGTGGCCCTGGTGACCGGGTGCGATGTCTCTCGCGTCGTCGTCGAGGACGGCCGCGTTCGCGGCGTGGTGGCCCAGGGCGAGCGTTTCGAGGCCGACGCCGTGCTGCTGGCCGCCGGCGCGTGGACGGCCGGCCTCGCCGCCTCGTTCGGCGCGCGGCTCGCGGTGGAGCCTCGGCGCGGTCAGATGGTCGCTCTGGTCCACGTGCCGCCGGTGCTCAGGCACTGTATCCACGGTGACCAGGTGTACCTGGTGCCGCGACCGTCGGGCGAGCTGCTGGTCGGCGCCACCGTCGAGCGTGTCGGCTTCCAGCGGGCCGTCACCGCCGAGGGCATCGCCGGACTGCTCGCCGCCGCCATCGAGGTGGTCCCCGGCCTCGCGTCACTGCCGATCAGCCGGACGTGGTACGGGTTCCGGCCGTGGGCGCCTGACAGCCTCCCCATCCTGGGCCCGTGGCCGGGCATCGAGGGGCTGTGGATTGCCACCGCGCACTTCCGCAATGGTATTCTCCTGGCGCCGATCACGGCCAAGGTCATGACCGAGTGGCTTCTCACCGGACAGCCCTCGCTGCCACTCAACGAGTTTCTCCCGGACCGGTTCCTGAAGGGGCGCCAGCAATGACGAAAGACGAGCTCAAGCAGCGGGTGTGGGAGGCGATCGACCGACGGAGCGAGACCATCATCGGGCTGGGCGAGCAGATCCGGCGCCACCCCGAGCTGGGCTTCAAGGAGTTCAAGACGGCACGCCTCGTGGAGGAGACGCTCGGCAAGCTGGGGCTGAGCCCCAAGGCCGGGCTGGCCATCACCGGCGTGCGCGCCGATCTGCCGGGCCAGGCGGGGTCCGGCCCGACGTTCGCCCTGCTGGGCGAGCTCGACGCTCTCGTCGTGGCGGGCCACCCCGAGGCCGATCCCCAGACGGGCGCCGCCCACGCCTGTGGTCACAACGCCCAGGTGGCGGGTCTGCTCGGCTGCGTGATGGGCCTCGTCGAGGCCCGGGCCGCGGAGCATCTGGCCGGCCGCGTCGTCGTCTTCGCGGTTCCCGCCGAAGAGTACGGTGATATTGAGTGGCGGGTGAGCCAGGCGCGGCAGGGCAGGCTCGAGTTCCTGGGCGGCAAGCCCGAGCTGCTTCGCCTCGGCCACTTCGACGACGTCGATCTCGCCATGATGATCCACGCCACCTCCCGGCCCGAGGACGGCAAGGCGGGGGTACCCGCCTCCAACAACGGCTGCATCGTGAAGACCGTACGCTACGTCGGCCGGGCCGCTCACGCCGGCGGTGCTCCACACATGGGGATCAACGCGCTCTACGCCGCCCACATCGGGCTGATGGCCATCAACGCGCTCCGGGAGACCTTCCGCGACGAGGACACCATCCGGGTCCACCCGATCATCACCCACGGAGGCTCGCAGGTGAACGTGATCCCGGGCGAGGTGAGGATCGAAACCTACGTCAGGGGCAAGACGGTCGAGGCCATCCTCGACGCCAACCGCAAGGTCGACCGCGCTCTGCGGGCGGGAGCGCTGGCGCTGGGTGCCCGGGTGGAGATCGAAACGCTGCCCGGCTATCTGCCGATGCTCTGCGATGCCGCGATGGCCCACCTCTTCAAGGAGAACGCTGCCCGCCTGGTGGGCGAGGAGCACTACCGTCAGATCGGCCACCGCACGGGCTCGACCGACATGGGCGATCTTTCTCAGGTGATGCCGGTGCTCCACCCCTACGTCGGTGGCGCGCGCGGCACCGGCCACGGGGCGGATTACGAGATCGTGGACACGTCGCTGGCCTACGTGGCCCCGGCCAAGGCGCTGGCCGCGATGGTCGTCGACCTGCTGGGCGACGGCGCCGACGGGGCCCGCGCGGTGCTCAAGACCGCCCGGCCGCCGATGACGCGCGAGCAATACCTCGCCTTTCAGCGCGGGATCGCCAAGCGGGAGACCTTCGAAGGCTAAACGGGTGTACGGCGAGAGCTCGATCGATTTCCCCCGGCGCGTCGTGTGCCTGACCGCGGAGACGGCCGAGATCGCCCACGTCCTGGGGGCCGGCGACCGGGTCGTCGGCGTCCCGGGCACGGCGCGCCGACCGGAGGCGGTGCGGGACAAGGCGCGGGTCGGCGGCTTCACGACCTTTCGCACGGACAGGATCCTGAGCCTCGAGCCCGATCTCGTCCTGGCGTTCTCCGACCTCCAGCAGGACATCGTCCGTGACCTGATCGGAGCCGGCATCACCGTGCTCTGCACCAACCAGCGGTCGTTCGACGACGTGCTGCGGGCGATCCTCCTGGTCGGCGGCGCGTTGGGGTGCGAGGCGCGGGCGCGGGAGCTGGTCCGAGACCTTCGCGACGAAGTTCGGCAGGTCCGCGAGTACTGCTCGGTCTGGCCCGACCGCCCGCGCGTGTACTTCGAGGAGTGGCCGGACCCGCTGATCGCCGGCATCAGCTGGGTGTCCGAGCTGATCGAGATGGCCGGTGGTCACGACGTCTTCGCCGAGTTGCGGGAGCAGCCCAGCGCCTCGGGTCGGGTGGTGTCGGCCGATGAGGTGATCAGGCGCGACCCGCAGATCATCGTCGCCTCCTGGTGTGGCAAGCCCGTGGACCGCGCGGCCATCGCGGCGCGCCCGGGTTGGCAGTCCATCAGCGCGGTGAAGCACGGCGAGATCCACGAGATCGACGGGGCCGACATCCTCTCGCCCGGGCCGTCGTTGATGATGGGACTGCGGCGGATCCACGAGATCGTCCAGGCCTTTCAGGCCGGACGGTAGAAGAGTAAGCTGGAGAGACAAATCGGCAACATGCCGAAAAAATTTCGGGCACGCGCAGGGCCGGGCTAGGATTGGAGCCCTCCGTGACCGTTGCCGGGAGTCGACGCCAATGATGAATCTCGCTCGCGCCCAGCCGGCGCGGTTCTTCGCCGACCGGTTCAACGTCACCCCGGGGGTCCTGGAGCGTCTGATCGGCTCGGCCCTCAAGGGTCGGGTGGACGACGCCGACGTGTACCTCGAGTACCGCGTCAACGAGGAGCTGGTGCTCGAGGAGAGTGTCGTCAAGAAGGCCGCGCGCCACGTGAGCCAGGGCGCGGGGGTCCGGGCCCAGGCCGGAACCCGGACCGGCTATGCCCACACCGATGACATTTCGCTGAGGAACCTGGAGGAGGCGGCCCGCCAGGCCCGGGCCATCGCCGCTCAGTCGGGGAATTCCGGGATCGTCGCCGTCTCGGGCGGACGGCCCCACGACCTCTATACGCTCGCCGAGGCCCCCATTGCCGCCGACTTGGCCCGCAAGCTCGACCTCCTCGGTTGGGTGGACCAGGCGGCGCGAGCCGCCGACCCGCGGGTGCGGCAGGTGATCGCGACGCTCGCCAGCGAGGACGTGGTCGTGCTCGTCGTGACCGCCAGCGGGTGGAGCGTCGGGGACATCCGCCCGCTCACGCGCTTGAACGTGACGGTGATCGCCGAAGAGGGTGGCAAACGCGAGGTGGGAAGCTACGGCGGGGGCGGCCGCGTCGGCCTCGACTTCTTCCTGCAGGGGGAGCGCTGGCGTCGGTTCGCGCTCGAGGCGGCCCGGCAGGCCACGCTCAAGCTGCGTGCGCTCGCGGCGCCCGCCGGCACCACCACGGTCGTGCTGGGACCGGGTTGGCCGGGCATCCTGCTGCACGAAGCGGTGGGCCACGGACTCGAGGGCGACTTCAACCGTAAGGGCGTGTCGGCCTTTGCCGGTCGTGTGGGACAGCAGGTGGCCTCCGAGCTGGTCACCGTCGTCGACGACGGCACCATCGCCAACCGCCGCGGCTCGTTGAACGTGGACGACGAGGGAACACCCACGGGACGGACCGTCCTCATCGAGAACGGCGTGCTCAGGGGGTACATGCAGGACAAGTTGAACGCACGTCTCATGGGCATGACGCCGACCGGCAACGGCCGGCGCGAGTCCTTCGCCTACCCGCCGATGCCCCGGATGACGAACACCTTCATGCTGGCCGGCCAGGACGATCCGACCGACATTATCCGCTCGGTCCGGCAGGGTCTCTACGCGGTGGCCTTCGGTGGCGGGCAGGTGGACATCACCAGCGGCAAGTTCGTCTTCTCGGCGAGCGAGGCCTACTTGATCGAGGACGGACGGGTGACGGCGCCGGTGAAGGGCGCCACCCTGATCGGCAACGGCCCCGACGCTCTCACGCGGGTGGCCCGCGTGGGCGCAGACCTTCAATTCGACGAGGGCATCGGCACCTGCGGCAAGGACGGCCAATCGGTGCCGGTGGGCGTCGGGCTGCCCACCATCCGCATCGATGGGATGACGGTGGGAGGCACCCAGGTGTGAGCGGGCTGGGTACCGACCTCCTGCAGTCCGTGCTGACACGCGCGACAGCGCGCGGCGCCACTGCCGCCGACGGCTTCCTGGTGGAGGAACAGCGCTTCAGCGCCACCGTGCGGCTGGGCGAGGTCGACACCGTCACCCACTCCCGCGACCAGCGGCTGGCGTTGCGGGTCTTCGCCGGCCGCGCCTCGGCCGCCGCCTCCACCTCCGATCTCTCGCCGGACTCCCTCGAGCGCGTCGTGGACGAGGCCACCCGGTTGGCCCGGATCACCGCCGAGGACATGCACGCCGGCCTGCCCGAGCCCGCCGCTCTGATCGGGCGCGTTCCCGACCTTACCTTGACCGACGCCGGCGGGCACGACCTGCCGCCCGAGGCGAAGATCGAGATCGCCCGGCAAGCGGAGGCGGCGGCGCTGGCCGCCGACTCCCGGATCACCAACTCCGAGGGCGCCGAGCACTGGGACCGGCGCGCCCGCTACGCCTACGCGACCTCGGCCGGCTTCAGCGCCGCCTACGTGACCTCGAGCTTCGGCCTCACCGTGTCTCCGGTGGCGGGCCGCAACGGTGAGATGCAGCGTGACTCGTGGTACTCGATGGCCCGGCAACGGGCGCGGCTGGACGCCCCCGACGCGGTGGGCCGCGTGGCCGCCGCGCGCGTCCTCCGGCGGCTGGGCGCCCGCAAGGTGAAGACCGCCGAGGTGCCGGTGATCTTCGACCCCGAGACCGCGGCCAGCCTGGTGCGAGCCCTGGCCGCGGCGGCCAGCGGGCCCAGCCTGTACCGCCGCGCCTCGTTCCTCTGCGACCGCCTGGGTTCGCGTGTCGCCTCGCCGGGGGTGACGATCGTCGATGATGGCCTGATCCCGGGCGCCCTCGGCTCACGGCCCTTCGACGGCGAAGGCTTGCCCACGCGGACCACGCCGCTCGTCCACGAGGGCGTGCTCCAGTCGTACCTCCTCGACACCTACAGCGGGCGCAAGCTGGATCGGCCGTCGACGCACCACGCCGTGCGCGACGGCAGCGGCGTCACCGTGGCCACGACGAACCTCATGCTGCTGCCGGGACCGGCGTCGCCGGAGGACCTGATCGCCTCCGTGCGGAGCGGCTTCTACGTGACCGAACTGATCGGTTTCGGCGTCAATGGCGTCACCGGCGATTACTCCCGCGGCGCCGTCGGCCTGTGGATCGACAACGGCACGCTCGCCTACCCGGTGGAGGAAGTCACGATCGCCGGAAACTTGCTGGAGATGTTCTCGGCCATCGATGGGGTGGGGAACGATCTGGTGCTGCGCGAGCGCGCGGCATCGCCCACAGTGCGGATCGCCCGCATGGTGGTCGCCGGGAACTGAGTCGGGAGGACCGCATGATCATCGACACGCACTGCCACCTCCACGATGCCGCGTTCGCCGACGTCCGGGAGACGCTGCGCACCGCGCTGGCCCACGACGTCTGGGGGGTGATCGCCGTGGGCGGCGACCCCGACACCAATGCGCGGACCCTGGCCGCGGCGGCCGCGAACCCCAAGGGCGTGTGGGCGGCGCTGGGTTTCCATCCCGACTGGGGTCTGGGCGACGCCGTCCTGGATCGGGTGGAGCAACAGATCCAGGCTCATCACGCGCACATCGTGGCGCTGGGGGAGGTGGGGTTGCCGTGGTACTCGCTGACCGGCGCCGCCCATCCGCCGGAACTCATGGCGCGGGGCCGCGATCATCTGGACCGGCTTCTCGGCCTGGCCGCGCGCTACGACCTGCCCGTTTCGCTCCACGCCCCCCACGGGGCGGCCCCGGCGGCGCTGGAGGCGCTGCGGCGCCACGGGATCGAGCGGGCGGTGTTCCACTGGCACAAGGCGGCGGAAGACGTGACCCGCGCGATCCTCGATGCCGGCTACCTCGTGTCGGTCACGCCGGAGGTCGTCTACCGGGAGCGAGACCGCCAGCTGGTGGCGGCGGTGCCGCTGGAAGCGCTCCTGGTCGAGAGCGATGCGCCGTGGCGCTACGAGGGCGAGTTCGAGGGCCTACCCTCGGGCCCCTGGTTCGCCGCGCGGGTGGCCGAGGAGGTCGCCAAGATCAAGCGGCTTCCGGTGGACGACGTCATGTTCCAGCTGTCGGAGAACGCCTGCCGCCTCTTCGACCTGATCTGGAGCTGATCCCGCGGCCGGACCGGCGTCGTCTCAGACGGCGTACGGCGACAGGGCGCGGTACGGCCGGGGCCGCGCCTCTTCCGGGCAGTAGACGTAACGCTCCGGCTCGGCCTCCAGCCAGGGTGTCACCTCCGGCAGCAGCGACTCCACACTGAACGGGCTCGGCCACGCCCACTGCAGCGCCCGCCGCTCGTGCACGGCGGCCAGCAGCGCGCTGATCCGCGGCTGTTCCAGAGAGCGGGCGAGCAGAAGATAGCCCGGCTGGTACGCGCTCACCGCGCGCTCGACCCAGTGGGCCAGCGTGGCAATAACTCGGGCGGCGCTGCCGCCGCCGGCGGTGAAGAGGACCAGGGCCAGGGTCGAGGCGTCGAGGGGCACCCGGCGGAACTCGCGCACGACGACGAGGGTGTGGGTCTCCGAGGCCATCAGCGGGATCGGCTCCCCGCCGGCGTCGCGCACGCAGTAGAGCGCGAAGCGCTCGGGATCCGTCGCGCTGCGGAACCGGGATCGCACGTGCGGTCCGGCGCCCAGCGCATCATCGATCTCCCACGGCGTCGTCCCCTCGAGCGCCGTTCGGTACAGACGCAGATCGCGAACCCAGAGTGGACGGATACGGTGCATGGGCGATGGGTTCAAGCAACCGGCGTGCCGAAGCCGGTATCTCGATAACGTGCCCCGGGAACCCTTGGTTTCCGAGGCCTGTGACACGTCGTCGCCGCGTGGAGGCGCGGACAGATTTTCAATCGTCACGCCCGCCGACGTCGATCTGTCACCGGCGTGACAACTCTTCCACCTCTGTGCTAGGAGTGGGATCGTGAACCGCCGCGCGGTCGTGATCCTGGCTAGCCTCGTCGCGCTGGTGGCCGTCGGCTGGGCCGGCTACGCCTGGTATCGGTCACGCCTGACGGTGGTCACCGACGACGCCTACATCGAGGGCGCGGTGGCCCCGGTGAGCGCCAAGGTTCCCGGCCAGGTCGTGGAGGTTCTCGTCCGCGACAACGAACAGGTGGTGGCCGGGCAGGTGCTGGTACGCCTCGACGCCCGCGACTGGCAGGCCAAGGCGGAGCAGGGCCGGGCCGCCGTGCTCATCGCCGAGCGGCGCTATCAGGCGGCCGTGGCCCGGGTGGGGCTGGGCCGCGAGATGGCGGCCAGCCAGCAAACCCAGGCCCAGGCCGCGACCATCCGGGCCGAAGCGGCCCACGAATCGGCGGCCCACATGCTCGAGTCCAGCCGCGCCGCCGCGCATGGGCGGCGGGCCGCGCTGGCCTCGGCCGTCGCCGAGCGGGACCGGGCGCGGGCCTTCCACGATCGCGCCGCCCAGGATCTCGCGCGGGCCCGCGAACTGTACACGCGCGAGCTGGTGGCTCGCCAGTTCGTCGACCACGCCGAGGTGGAGGCGCGCGCCGCCGAGGCCCAGGTCACCGTGGCCGAGGAGCGCCGGACCCAGGCCCAGCGCGATCTGGAGACGGCCGAGGCCGACGCGCGCATGCGAGAGGCGGGCTTCGAGCCCCAGCAGATCGGGCTCCGGACCGCGCAGGCGCGGGCCGTCGACGCGCGCGCCCAGGCGATGCAGGCCGAAGCTCTGACTCAGGAGGTCCGCGTGCGCGAGGCCGAACGCGACCTGACCCGGGCGCAGCTCAAGGAGGCGGAGGCCGACCTCGCCCTGGCGTTGCTCAACCTCGAGTACACCGTCGTGCGCGCGCCGCTGGGTGGCGTGGTCACGCGCAAGTCGGTCGAGGTCGGCCAGGTGGCGCAGCCCGGCCAGCTCCTGCTGGCGGTGGTCGCCCTCAGCGACATGTGGGTGGTGGCCAACTACAAAGAGACCCAGCTGCGCCGCGTGCGGCCGGGGATGCGGGCCGAGATCGTCGTCGACACCTTCCCCGACCGCGTCTACGCCGGAACCGTGGAGTCGATCAGCGCGGGAACCGGCTCGCGCTTCTCACTGTTACCGCCGGAGAACGCCAGCGGCAACTGGGTGAAGGTCGTTCAGCGCATTCCGGTGAAGATCGTGCTCGACGGCGGAGAGCCCGGTAATCCGCACACGCTGCGGGCGGGAATGTCGGTGGCGGTGACGATCCACCTGCGTTGAAGTTGGAGGGAGGCCAGCGACCGCTGTAACAAGTACACCAGGCTTCGGTAATTTCTTCTCCATAACTGGGAAATTCGCTTCTTCCGCTGTCGCGGAAGCCCGCGCAGTGCTAGCATCGAGCGCGAGACTGCGCCGCATGCCTGAGCCGCCGATCGAGATCTTTTACCGTCTCGCCAACGTCCTGCTCGGCGTCTCTGTACTCACGGCGGCCGCTTTCATCGTCGTCGAGATCGGACGCCGCCCGACGAGCCGCCGCGAGCCGTTGGGCATCGTCGTGTGCGTGCTGTTCCTCACCATCGGCCTGAGGGCGATCCTGCGCGCCTTCGTGGGCGAGCTGGCGTTGGCCCGGGTGGATCTGGTGTGGACGGTGGTCGCGGTGGACGGGCTGGCCGCGATCACCGCGGTGGCGCTGCTGGCGCTGCGCCGCCGCTACGCGCTCTTCATCGAGACGGCGACGGTCGTGCGCGAATACGAGACGGAGTACGCGGCCAAGGCCCAGGAGGCCCGCTCGCTGGCCCAGGTCAACGAGGAGCTGCGACGACTGGACGAGCTCAAGTCGGAGTTCCTGGCCATGGTCAGCCACGAGCTGCGGACGCCGCTGACCGCGATCGTCGGGTACAGCCGGCTTCTCCTTCGCCAGATGCACGGGCCGCTCAACGCCCGCCAGATCGAGCACCAGGAGGCCATCTTCCGGAGCGCCCAGCGGCTGACCGACCTCATCAACGACCTGCTCGATGTCTCGCGCCTGGAAGCCGCGCGGGTGGAGCTGCACCCGCGACCCACCGACGCCCGGCAGGTGGTCGATCACGTGATGGGCGTCGTCAGGGTCGCCGCCCACGCCAAGCAGATCCGGCTGGCCAACGAGCTGGACAGCGCGCTGCCGCAGGTCCAGGCTGATCCCACCCGTCTTCACCAGATCCTCGTCAACCTGCTGGGCAACGCCATCAAGTTCACGCCGGCCGGCGGCGCCGTCCGCGTGCGCGGCGGACGCCACAACAGCCAGGTCTGGATCGCGGTGGAGGACACCGGCGTGGGCATCGCCGTCGAGGAACTGGCCCGGATCTGGGATCCCTTCTACCAGGTGGAGTCGCCCATGCGCCGGAGTCACGGCGGTTCGGGGCTGGGCCTGGCCATCGTGCGGCGTCTGGTGGAGCTGCACGGCGGCGTGGTGCGGGCGGAGAGCGAAGGCGAGAACCGGGGCAGCCGCTTCAGCTTCACCCTGCCCGTCGCCACCAAGCCCGCCGTCGCCGAGAGCGTCCCCGAGCCGGAGCCGAACATCGAGCCGATGCTGGCCGGCCGCGAGGTGCTGATCGTCGAGGACGACGAGGCCAGTCAGGCCCTCATGCGGGCGGTGGTCGAGGATACGCTGGGCGGGCGGACTCGCGTGTGCTCGGACGGCGAGGAGGCCGTCAAGGAGGCCACGAGCCGTCCGCCAGCGCTGATCCTGCTCGACCTCATGCTGCCGCGACTGTCCGGGTGGGAGGTGGCGCGCCGGCTGCGCCAGCAACCGTCCACCCGCGGCCTGCCCATCATCGCGGTCTCGGCGCTGGCCCGTCCCCAGGAGCGCGAGGCCGCGCTCCACGCCGGTTGTGACGCGTACCTCAGCAAACCCTTCCTCCCCGACGAGTTGGCGCGGGTCGTGACGACGACCCTGCTCGGCGAGACGGTGGCCGCCCGATGACCGACGAGTCGCCACGCGTGCTCGTCGTCGAGGACAACCGGGACACCTCCGCACTGCTGCGGGACCTGCTGGAGGCCGAGGGCTATCGCGTCGACTCGGTGGCCACCGGCGAGGCCTTGTTCGACACGCTGGAGGCCGCGCCCGACATCGACCTGCTGGTGCTGGACCTCATGCTGCCGGGCATGAGCGGCTACGAGGTGATCGAGCGCCTGCGCGCCGAGACGCACCTCGCTCCGATCCCGATTTTAGTATTGAGCGCGCTGAGCAGCGCATCGGCGCGGGTGCGCGGGCTGCGCGACGGGGCCGACGACTACATGACCAAGCCGTTCCTGCCCGAGGAACTGGTGGCCCGCGCCCGCACGCTGGTGACGACTCGGCTGCTCGAGCGGCGCACCCAGGAGATCGGAGCGTTGTGGCGGATCGCCCAGGCCAGCCTGACGGCGTCCACTCCCGACGCGCTGTTGCAGAAAGTGGTCGAGATCGTCGCCGAGGTGGTGGAGGCTGACGCCGCCGTCATCCTGCTCGCCGACGAGAAGCGCGGCGAGCTGCGGGTCCGGGCCGCCGTCGGCCTGGACGGCGACCTCGATGGCCTGGCGGTGCCGCTGGGGGAGGGCGCCAGCGGGCTGGCCCTGCGCGAGCGCGCGCCGGTGCTGATCCCCGATGCTGCCGGGTCCGACCCTCGCGGGCGCAGCTCAGTTCTGAGGAAGGGCGGCTTCCGTTCGCTCGTCGCCGCGCCGCTCGTCGTAGGCCAGACGCCCCTGGGGGTCATCGAGGTGGCCCGCCGCCGGCGGCCCATCGATCAGCGCGCCGACCGGCTCCTGCGCATCGTGGCCGACAGCGCGGCGGTGGCCCTCGAGCACGTTCGGCTGGAGAGCGAGGCGCGGGAGCTGGCCGACGTGGTGCGGCGCATCGGCGAGGGCGTGGTGGTCGCCGACGCCGACGACCGCGTCACCTTCGCCAACCGGGCGTTCGCGGAGATGGTGGGAGCCGGCGAGGCCATCGCCGGGAGACGGTGGACGGAGTTCCTGGCCGCCGCCCAGGATCTGGGAGCGCTCGGCGCCCAGCTTCGCCAGCCGGCCTTCGACGGCGAAGTGCTGCTGCTGACCCGCGACGGCGAGCCGCGCCCGGTGCACCTGGCGCTGGCCACCGTGGAGTTGGCGGGCGGCGGCGTGCAGCGTATCGGCGTGTTCCGCGATGTGTCGCGAGAGCACGAGCTGCGCTTCCGCGTCATCCGCGAGCAGAAGTTCCGGACGCTCGGCTCGCTGGCCGCCGGGGTGGCTCACAACATCAACAACCGGCTGACGCCCGTGCTGGGCTGGACCGAGATGCTGCTCGAGCGTCTGGCCGCCGGCGAGGGGATCGAGCCGGGCGAGCTGGGCCACGCGCTGCAGGTGATCCACCAGGGCGCCGGCGACAGCGTGGGTACGGTGCGCCGGCTGCAGGAGTACGCGCGGCCGGCTCGGGTCAAGGGGCCCGAAGCCGTCCAGCTTCGCGAGGTCGTTGAGCAGCTGCTGGCCCTGACCCGACCCCAGTGGGACAACGAAGCGGCGCGACGAGGTGTGCGCTACGAGATCGATCTGCGCATCGAGCCGGCCCCCTCCATCCTGGCCGTGGCCAGCGAGATCCGCGAAGCCCTCCTCAACATCCTCGAAAATGCCTTCGCGGCGATGTCCGACGGCGGGCGACTCACCATTGAGGTCCGGGGGCGCGACGACGAGGCGATCGTGGTCATCTCCGATACCGGCCGGGGGATGAGCCCCGAGGTGCAGCGGCTCGCCTTCGAGCCGTTCTTCACGACGCGGGCCAGCGAGGGCGGCAGCGGGCTGGGCTTGTCGCTGGCCCAGGAGATCGTCCAGCGCTACGGGGGGCGGATCACCCTGAGCAGCCGCGTCGGCGTGGGCACCACGTTCACGCTGGCCTTCCCCGCCGTGGCCACGGAGACGGCGCGCGGGCCCGTCTTCCTGCCCGTCCTCGAGCCGCTTCGCATCCTGGCCGTGGAGGACGAGCCGGAGGTGCTCGATCTGCTGCGGGCCATGCTGGCCCATGCCGGACACACCGTCTTCAGCGCGGTCTCAGGACGTGAGGGGCGGGACCTGTTCAGCCGCGAGGTGGTCGATCTGGTCATCACCGACCTGGGCATGCCGGGCATGACCGGCCTGGCGCTGGCCGCCGAGCTCAAGCGTCAACGCGCGATTCCGATCGTGCTGCTGACCGGCTGGGCCGACGAGCTGGATCGCGACGCCCTGCCCAGCGTCGACGTCGTCCTGGCCAAACCGTTCTCGCGCGAGCGGCTCTTCGACGCCATGGCCCGTGCCGTCCCCGACCGCGTTCGCTCGTCCTAGCCTGAATTATTCCCGAACGCCGGTCACGAATAACTCAGGCTCGTCCTCGCGCTCAGCCGGCCGGGTTCGGCGGGACGATGGGCTTGAACACCAATCGCGTGGGAGCGTTGGGGAAGGACCAGCCGGGGACGATCGCGGTGAAGCGCCCGGCCGTGCCGCCCGCCACCAGCACCTTGAGATTTTCCGGTGCGCGGAACTTCGGGATCAGTGTCTCGTCCCGGTCTGGATCGGCAAAGGCGGCCAGCACGCTCTCGGGGAGCCCTTCGCCGCCGTCCCGGCCGGGCACGAGATCCTTGACGGGTTTGCGCAGGCGCTGCCACAGGAACTCGCGGATCCCCGCCTTCGTCCAGCCTTCCCCGGCGATGACGCGAGCGTGCTCGGGCGACAGCACCACCAGCGTGTCGCCCAGGCCCATCGTCTTGTGGTTGCCGATGACCTCCATGGCGCGGGCCACGGTGACGAGCACGTCTTCGGCCGTTCGGCTGCGAGACGCCGTCACGATCAGCAGTGGCTCACCGGCGAAGGCGGCGACGGTGCTGTCGGTCGGCGCGAAGCCGTGCTCGACGTGCAGGGGCTCCCACGGATTCGCCTCTTCGTACTCGCCGATGCAGTACGAGTAGCGCCCGGGCTGGCTGAAGGTCGACATGCTGATGGCGCCGGGGCGGGCGCCGCCGACGTTGGCCCAGATCAGACGCAGGGCCCGGCCGATCGTCGCGTTGGCGCGCCAGCCCGGACCGAAGGCGCCCACGCCACAGTTCACGTCGAGCGCCGCGCGCACGGGCCCGTTGACGACGAAGAGTGGGGCCACCGCGTCCGTGGTGCCGGAGAGCCCGTGGAGGTCGAAGGCCTCGTCGCACATGGCTTGGACGCCGGCGATCACCACCGGCAGATACTCAGGACGACATCCGGCGGCCACCGCGTTGATGGCGATCCGCTCCACCGTGGCGCGACCGTAGGCTGGCGGTACCTCCGCGATCAGCTCTTCGCCGCGCCGACCGGCAGCGTCCACGGCCCGGGCCACCCGCTCGCGGGTGGGCGGCACCAGCGGCAGCCCGTCGGTGACACCCCGGGCGTAGAGGGCCTCGACCGGATCGTTGTCCTCGTCGGTCACCGCAGGGCGACGGCGACGATGGCGGCGGCCAGCAGCAGCCGGTAGACGACGAACGGCGTGAGCGATCGACGTTTGAGGTAGGTCACCAGGAACCAGACGGCCGCCCAGCCGCTGGCGAACGCCGCCGCCACGGCAAGGACGAGGGGACCGGTCTCGGCACGCGCGATATCGTGCTGCACGAGCTGGAGCATTTCGTAGGCCCCGGCAGCGGCCGTCACCGGTATGCCGAGCAGAAACGAGAAGCGCGCGGCGGTGGCCCGGTCCAGCCCGGCCATGAGGCCGACAGTGATGGTGATACCCGACCGTGACGTCCCCGGGATCAGCGCCAGCGCTTGAGCGCCCCCGATGGCCAAGCCCCGGCCCCAGCCCACATGCTCGAGCGGCTCCCGCGCCGCTATCGGCCCTCTGGCGCGGCGGTCGGCCAGCCACATCACCAGCGCCCAGAACGCGGTGGCCGCGGCGACGCTCAGCGCGCTGCGCAGGTAGAACGCGGTCCAGCGATGCAGGAGCAGGCCGGCGACCAGAGCGGGCACGGAGGCCGCGACGATGACCAGCCCGACCCGCCACGAGAGCGCGCCGGACAGGAGCGCCCGCAACTCACCACGGAAGTAGGCGAGCAGCGCGGCCAACGTGCCGAGGTGGACGGCGGCGTCGAAGGCGAGGCCCTGATCGGGCCAGCCGAAGATCCGCGGCACCAGGATCAGGTGGCCCGAGGAGGACACCGGTAAGAACTCAGTGAGGCCCTGGACGAGCCCCAGCACCACCGCCTGAGCGTACGTCACCCGACGATGTCCTCGCCGCCGTCGACACCGATCACGTTCCCCGTGATCCAGTACGCGTCGGGGTGCGAGAGCGCGACCAGGGCCCGGGCGACATCGTCCGGTGTCGTCATGCGGCCGCTGGGGTTGCGCCGTCGCGCCTCGGCGGCGATAGCCTCGTAGCCGGGGATCTTCTGCGCGGCCGGCGTCGCGCTGACGCCGGCCCGCAGCGCGTTGACGGTGATGCCGTGGGGGGCCAGCTCCATGGCCAGCTGGCGGACGTGGGATTCCAGCGCCGCCTTGGCCGCCGATACCGGGCCGTAGCTCGGTAGGACGCGGCTGCCGCCCGAAGAGGTCAGCGCGAAGATGCGGCCGCCCCGCGTCATGAGCCCGTGGCTCACGACGTCCTGGACCCAGTACACGAGGCTATGGGCCATCACGTCGAGCGTCATCGCCATCTGGGCCGGAGCCACCGCTTCCTTCACGGGCTCGGCGATGAACGGCTTCAGCGCGCCGAAGGCCAGCGAGTGCAGCAGCACTCGCAGAGTCCCTGGGCGCCCCTCGGCCTCCAGCACCCGGGCCATCTCGGATACGGTCTCGGCGCGCTGCTCGGGGTCGGCGGCGTTGATGTTGAACAGGCGCGCCGTTCGCCCCGCGGCCCGGATCGTCTCGGCGACGCGCTCGGCATTGGGGAGGGTGGCCTTGCGGTCGAGGTGCACGCCGAAGACGTCGAGACCGGCGCGGGCCAGTGCCCCGCTGGTCGCGGCGCCGAACCCCGACGACGCGCCGAGCACGAGGGCCCAGCCGTCGAGGCGAATCGCGTCGGACGCCATGGACGGGCGCATTCTATCGTAGAATTCTGGCGGCATGCCGAAAACCGCGGGCATCGTTCTCGTCG
Organism: Candidatus Rokuibacteriota bacterium; assembly: GCA_050731755.1. Taxonomy (GTDB): domain Bacteria; phylum Methylomirabilota; class Methylomirabilia; order Rokubacteriales; family CSP1-6; genus JBOHPP01. Next base: position 17,848 of record JBOHPP010000242.1, read on the forward strand.
GCAACGAGATCCTGTCCGGCAAGATCGTCGACGCCAACGCCGCCTACCTCTGTCGCGAGCTGCGCGGCCTCGGGGTGGACGTGCGCCGGATCAGCGTCGTGCCCGACGAGGTCGAGGCCATCGCCACCGAGGTCGCCGCCTGCGCCTGGGCCTGGGACCTCGTCTTCACTTCGGGCGGCGTGGGTCCCACGCACGACGACGTCACCATCGAAGGCGTGGCCCGCGCCCTGGGCATCCCTGTCGTCCGCCATCCCGCGCTGGTGACGCTGCTCCGCGAGCACTACGGTGACCGCCTCAGCGAGGCCCACCTGAAGATGGCCGAGGTGCCGGAGGGCGCCGAGCTGCTGGACGGTGGCTCGCTGCGGTTTCCCACCATCCTGGCCGGCAACGTGTACGTCCTGCCCGGCGTGCCCGAGATCTTTCAGCAGAAGTTCGAGGCCATCCGCGAGCGCTTCCGGGGCGAGCCCTACCATCTTCGTAACGTGTTCGTCCGTATCGGTGAAGGGATGCTGGCCGACTACCTCAACGCGCTGCTGCGAGACTTTCCGGCGCTGCTGCTCGGCTCCTACCCCGAGTTCTCGAACCCCGAGTACCGCGTCAAGGTGACGCTCGAGTCGCGGGACCTGGCCTACCTGGAGGCCGCGCTCGACGCGCTGCTGGCGCGGCTGCCCGGCGACGGCGTCGTCAAGGTGACCTGACCGCCCTTGCCGACCGACCGGGGGCCCGCTCATCATGGAGAGGTGCGCGGACGGGCGCGCTCTCCCAAGCCGAAGGTCGTCGTGGTGATGCCGGCCTACAACGCCGGGCGCACCCTGCGTATGACCTACGAGGCCCTGCCCAAGGAGACGGTGAGCACGGTCATCCTGGTGGACGACGGCTCCACCGACGCCACGCTGGACGTCGCGCGCGAGCTGGGCCTGGAGATCTTCGTCCACAATCGGAACTACGGGTACGGCGCCAACCAGAAGACCTGCTACACGGAGGCGCTCAAGGCAGGCGCCGACATCGTGGTCATGGTCCACCCCGACTACCAGTACGACCCGGCGCTGGTGCCCCAGATCATCGCGCCGATCGTGGCCGGGGAGGCCGATGTGGTCCTCGGCTCGCGACTCAAGAGCGGCTCGGCGCTGGCCCAGGGCATGCCGTGGTGGAAGTACGTGGCCAACCGCGCGCTGACCCGGCTGGAGAATCTCGTCTTCGGCCTGGCGCTGTCGGAGTACCACACGGGCTACCGGGCCTTCCGGCGCGAAGTGTTGGAAGTCGTCAACTATCTGCTGGACTCCGACAGCTTCGTATTCGATCAGGAGATCGTCGGCCAGGTGGTGTCGGCGCGTTTCCGGATCGCGGAGATCCCGGTGCCGACGCGGTATTTCCCGGAGGCCTCCACGGCCGGGATCCTGGCCTCCACGGGCTACGGGCTGCGGGTCCTCACCATGCTCTTCTGGTTCGCGCTCCACCGCGTCGGGCTCCGGCGCTCGCGCCGCTTCGACAGCCTGCGCGCGCGCTACACCCGCGGCTGAGTCGGAGGGGGCCTCGGCGGCCCCCTCCGAGGCCTCCCCCAGGAATCGATTGCGCCGGCAAAGCCGGCGCTCGAACAGCGGTTATCCCAACGCGCGCCGTCGTGCGCTGCTCAGCCGGTGAGGACGGTCGCGGCGAAGCGCGGGTAGGCTAGGGCCACCGCCTCCCGCACGCGGGTGCGCAGCAGGCGCAACTCGTCGGGCGTGGGAGGTGGGGTGACAGCCACCGCGGCGTCGTACTCCACGGCGAAGCCGGTTTGGCGCTCCAAGTCCTCCCGGCTCACGCCAGGATGGAGGGACTGCACCACCAGCCTCGCGCGCTCGCGATCGAAACGGAAGACGCAGAGCGGCGTGACGCACGTCCACGGCCCACCGGGGCGAACGACGTCGGCCGGGCCGGACCCCGGGCTCGTCACGTGGTCCACGCGCTCCACGAAGATCCGCGGCGAGTGCTCGGTCCGGAAGAGGACCACGCGCCGGGGCAGGTAGTAGAGCATCGCCGCTCCGGCGCCTCCCGGCAGTCGTACGTGCGGTCGCCCGGCGTCGCCGATGGCAATCAGGTTCAGGTTGCCGTGGCGGTCGATCTGCCCTCCGGACAGGAAGAACAGATCGAAGCCGCCCCGCTGGGCGAAGTCGTAGAACTCCTTGGAGCCCTGCCGGAACGGCCAGTAGTCGGGGTGGTTCATGATGACCACGCGGGCCCGGGGCGCGTGGGTCAGATGGGCGAGCAGCACGCCGCTGGCCGGCACCGGAGCCAGCGTGCCTACCGCCACCGTCTCGCCGTCGCGCACTTCGCGGGCGATGACGGTCGCCATCAACTCCTCGGGACGGTACGCGGTCACCCGAGCCGCGCCAGATAGGCGGCGTGATCTTTGGGGCCGGAGACCCAGCGCTCCAGGTAGCGCGCGAACGTCCCGTCGTCGCCCGCCGCGGCGACGTACTCCTCGAAGTGAGGGGCGTCGAGGTCGCGCACGCCCCGCACCAGCGTGGGATGGGCCCCGCCGGGCAGCTCGACGACCGCGGTGACGTGAATGCCGTCGAGCACCACACCAGGGCCGGCCCGCCGCACTTCGTCGGCCGGCGCCAGGCGCTCGGCGGAAGCGATCACCACCCGCGAGGCCTGGGCCAGCAGGGCGTCGTCCTCCATGGGATCGAGCAGGACCGTCCCGTCGGGCGAGGCGACCACCGCGTGGATCAGGGCCACGTCGCAGCGGATGGCCGGCACCAGCATCACCCGCTGGTCCGGCGCGTAGGGATCGGCGATTACGGTGAAGTCCGGCCGCAGGCGCTCGTAGTCGGAGCCGACGTGGCCGGGCACCGGCATGAAGGGCACGCTCTGGGCTCCGGCCTGGAGCCCGGCGAGCAAGCCGGGTCAGGTGTGATCGAGGCAGCGCAGCCGCCCGCTTTCCGCCCAGCGGCGGAAGTTGGGCGCGGGGCCGAACTCGTTGAGGATGATCTGGGCGAACTCTACGGAGGCCGCGCACCCGGCCCCGATCAACAGGTCGATCCCGAAGCCTCCGGTGGAGGCGGCGACGAGATGCAGATCGCGCACGCCGCTGCGGATCACCTCGCGGATCAGCGCCGTCGGCGTGATCATGACCGGCCCGCCGCCGATGCCGAGCCGCATGCCGCTCTGTACGTAGCGCGGCACCTCGCCGAGGGCGATGCGTTTGTCGCTCGTCACGAGAGTATTGTCGGCCGCGCCCGGGTGACGGTCAAGATTCCGGCGTGCCGCCCAGCACGTGCGAGGCGTGGTGATGCACCATCAGCCAGCCGCCGTCGGCCAGCGCGAAGATGTTGGTGGCCAGAACCGTCGTCACCGACACCCGCCCGCGGACCTGCGAGAGGATGTTCTCGGTGCAGGTAACCCAGCCAAGGTCACCATGCCTCACCACCTGAGCCTCGGAGACCGTGAACCGGATCTCGCCGGTGTTGTTGAGGATGGCCTCCCACGACGCCCGCACGGCGTCCCAGCCGCTCAGCAGCGGCCAACCCGGGTGCACGCACTTGACGTGGTCGCCGTGGGCCCACACCTTCTCCATCTCGGCCAGATCCAGCGTCTCGAAGGCGCGGTAGAAGCGACGGTTGGCCTCCTCGATCTCGGCCCGGACGTCGGTCATGGCCCGGGGCAGGCGACGACGATCTCCCCGCCCTCCCGTCGGAGGGGCAGCGCCGTCAGGGCCGCCCCCACGCAGGGACCGGCCGTGCAGCGCCCGCTGGCCGGCTCGTAGATGGCGCCGTGCGTGGCGCAGACGAGGGCCCGGCCGTCCTGGCTGAGGAACTCGTTGGGCCAGAGGTCGAGGGGCGTGCCGACGTGGGCGCAGCGGTTGACGTAGGCGTAGTAGCCGCCGTCGTGGCTGACGACGAAGCCGTCGAGCGATCGTTCGCCGCAGGCCAGACGGAACTTGACCGTCCGGCCGGGCGGCAAGTCGGCCACCGAACAGCGCCACTCCGGCGAGGCGGCCATGGGCCGCATGTTACCATTCAGCCCTGTGCTGGCCATCGACGCGCGCGACGTATTCAAGACATTCCGCTCGGGGATCGTGCGCCGACGCACCATCTCCGCGCTGCGCGGCGTGTCCCTGACCGTTCCCCGCGGCGCCATCGTCGGGGTGCTGGGGCCCAACGGCGCGGGCAAGACGACGCTCCTGTCGATCCTGACCACCTTGCTCACGCCCGACGCCGGACGCGTCACCGTGCTCGGTCTCGACGTCGTCCGCGACGCCGCCCGTCTGCGGCGGCGGCTCAACCTGGCCAGCGGCCGGCCCTCGTTCCTGTGGAGCCTGCGCGTCGACGAGATCCTCGCCTTCTACGGGCGCCTGTACGGGCTGTGGGGAGCCGCGTTGCGGCGTCGGGTCGACGAGCTGATCGAGGCCTGCGAGCTCGATCCCCACCGCCGCGCGCAGTACAACGAGCTGAGCACCGGCTTCAAGCAGCGGCTGGCCCTGGCCAAGGCGCTGGTGAACGACCCGGAGCTGCTCTTCCTCGACGAGCCCACGTTGGGCCTGGACCCCGACTTCGCCGTCCGGATGCGCGCCCACATCGCCGCGCTGCGCCGGGAGCGCGGCAAGACCATCGTACTGACCACGCACTACATGCGGGAGGCCGAGGCGCTGTGCGACGAGGTGGCCTTCATCAAGGGCGGCCTCATCCTGGCCCGGGGCACCGCCGACGACCTCAAGCGGCAGATCCGGATCGGCGACGTGATCGCGCTGCGCCTGGAGCCGCCCCGGGTGCCCTGGCTGATCGGCGCGCCGGGCATCCTGCGCTGCGCCGAGTCCGACGGCTGGCTCGAGTGCACGGTGGACGATGCCGAAAAGCGCCTGCCCGAGCTGCTCCAGGCCCTGCAGGCCGGCGGCGTCGTCGTCCGCAACGTGCAGGTGAGGGAGCCGGAGCTGGAGGAGGTCTTCGTTGAGCTGGCGCGCTGAGGCGGTGGCGGTGTGGGCCTTCGTGGTCCGCAACTTCATCATGGGCAGCCGCAACGTGTTCTTCTTCTTCGAGCTGCTCTTCTGGCCCATGGTCGGCGTGGTCTCGATCGGGCTCATGGCCCGCTTCCTCGCCCTGGAGACGCAGGAGACGGCGTTCGTGCTCATCGGCACCATGGCGCTGTCGGTGGTGCAGGTCTGCGAGCTGGAGGTCGCCTACGTCGTGCTCTTCGACGTGTGGTCGAAGTCGGTGAAGCACCAGTTCCTGGCCCCCATCGGCGTGCGCCACCTGACCGCCGGGGCCTGGGTGGTGGGCATCGTCCGTGGTCTGGGAATCTTCGCGATCCTGGCCGTCCTCGGCTGGTGGTCCTTCGCGTTCAACCCGCTGGCGCCGGGGCCGTTGCCGCTGGCCGTGTTCCTGCTGGGCTGCTTGCTCACCGCCTGGATCGTGGGCATCGGCGTGTGCGCGCTCATCACGATGTTCGGCACCCGCGCCGAGGCCTTCGCCTGGGCGACCGTGAACTTCGTGCTGGTGCTGGCCGGGATCTACTACCCCGTGTCGGTGCTGCCACCGCCCATCGCCGCGGCGGCGGCGGCCATGCCGCTCACGTACTTCCTCGACGCCTACCGCGCGCACTTCGGATTCGCCTCGCAGTTCCAAGCGCCCGTCCTCACCGGATTCGCCCTGGCCCTGCTCTATGTCGTCCTCGTGCACCTGGTCTTCCTGGCCGCGGTGGGCCGCGCCCGCCGCACCGGGCTGCTGCTCAAGATGTCGGAGTGAGGAGCGCCCCCATGGACCCCAGCGACTTCGTTCGCCTGAGCCCGACCACGCTCTCCGATGTCCTGACCCGCGACCGTGTGATGGACGCGGGCATCCGGCCCGTCTGGATGCCCATGCCGCGCGTGGCCGGGCCGGCCTATCCCGTCCGCTGCGAGGCCGGGGACAACCTCATGCTGCACGCCGCCATCCACCGGGCGCCGGCCGGCGCGGTGATCGTGGTGGAAGCGGGCGATCGGGACTACGCCGTCTCCGGCGGCAACGTCTGCGCCTGGGCCCAGAAGCGCGGGATCGCGGCGTTCGTGGTCGACGGCGTCATCCGCGACGTGGCCGAGGTGCGCTCGCTGGGGTTCCCCGTCTTCGCCCGCGGCGTGATCCCGATCCCCGGCGACAAACGGCGGACGGGGGTGCTCAACGGTCCGATCCGCTGCGGCGGCATCCACGTGGCGCCGGGGGACGTCGTGGTCGCCGACGAGGAGGGCATCGTGGTGGTGGAGCGGGCTCGGGCCGCGGAAGTTCTGAAGTCGGCCGAGGCCAAGGCGGCCAAGGACGCGGCGACGTCGCTGGACGAGTGGGGGCGCGCCCACCAGGAGCGGGTCGAGAAGACGCTGCGAGAGCTCGGGTTTTCCGGGTGATGGGCGAGCCCGTCGTCTCGGCGATCGTGCTCGGCTTCGTGCTGGGGCTGCAGCATGCGACCGATCCCGATCATCTGGTCGCCCTGGCCACGATCCTGAGCCGCGAGCGGCGCTTCACCGACGGCGCGCTGATCGGGCTCTCCTGGGGCGTGGGCCACGCGGCGACGCTGATGGTGGCCGGGGGTCTGCTGGTGGCGCTGGGCGCGCGCCTCAGCCCGGGGACGGGCACCGGGCTCGAGCTCCTGGTGGCGGCCATGATCGTGGGGCTCGGCGCCTTCCGGTTGCGGGACGCCCTGCGTGGGCTCGGCGCGGCGGGTGCCGAGCACCTGCTGGCCGAGCACGAGCACGACGGAAGCGCGGCGTTCCACAGCCATCCTCATGCCCACGGCACCCACCGCCACGCGCATCCCCACGTCCACCCATCCAAGCGCCTGCTGGCCGCGCTCGACGGCGACGGCCGGCGCGCCGCCGCGCGTGCCGTTCTCATCGGGGTCGTCCACGGTCTCGCCGGCACCGCCGCGGTCTCGCTCCTGGTGCTGACGACGATGCCGTCGGTGCTGGCCAGCGTGATCTATCTCGCTGTGTTCGGGCTGGGGACGATCATCGGGATGGTGTCGCTCACCGCCGTCCTGGCCTGGCCGGTGTCGCTCGCCCATCGCTTCCGGGTGGCCCACCGGGCCCTGGCGCTGGGCTCGGGGCTCGGCGCGATCTGCTTCGGTCTGCTATATGCCGTAAAAGTATTGTGACAGGGGCGATTTGAGCCGCGTCGGCTGGTTCTTCGGATGAAGCGCCTCGTCGGGAGGCGCCGGCTCAGCGTCCCAGAAACTTCCTGACGCTGCCCGCGATTCCGGCCGGATCGAGGCCGTGCTTGGCGTAGAGGCCCTTGGGGTCGCCGGACTCACCGAAGCCCCGAACACCGAGGCGCATAAGGGGAGTGGGCAGCACCTCGCTCAGGAATTCGGCGACGGCTCCTCCCAGGCCGCCAGCCAGCGCGTGATCCTCGACCGTCACCACGTGGCCAGTCCGCCCCACCGAAGCAAGCAGCCCATCTTCGTCCAACGGCTTGACGGTAGAGGCGTTGATGACCTCGGCCGAGATACCTTCGGCGGCCAGCAGCTTGGCCGCTTCCAGGCAGTTCGCCAGCGGCCCGCCCGAGCCGATCAGGGTGACGTCGTGACCGGGGCGGAGCAGGAGCCACTTGCCGAGCTGGAAGCGATATCCGGACGGTGAGACCGGCTCGACGTTCTGGCGGGTGAGCCGGAGGTAGAGCGGGCCGTCGTGCTCCACCGCGAAGGCGACGGCCTGCTTGGTCTCCGCCTCGTCGCCGGGTTGGATGATCGGGATGTTGGGCAGGGCCCGCAGACAGGCGACGTCCTCGATCCCCATCTGGCTGTAGCCGTCCTCGCCGATGGCGATACCGGCGTGCGTCCCCACCAGCTTCACGTTGGCCGCTGTATACGCGACGGAGATCCGGATCGTCTCGAAGCGGCCCACCAGGAAGCAGGCGAAGGAACAGACGAATGGGATGCGCCCGGCCAGGGCCAGGCCGGCGCCGATGCCGATCATGTTCTGCTCGGCGATGCCGAGATTGAACGCCCGGTCCGGGTACTTCTTGGCGAAGTGGATCGTCATCGTCGACTTCGACAGGTCCGCGTCCAGCGTGACGATGCGCTCGTCGCGAGCGCCCAGGTCGAGGAGCGCCTCGCCGAACGCGGCGCGGGTGGCTTTGGCTGGCATCGGGTCTCCTTATTTGCGTTCCAGGCCGCGAACCTCGTCGACCAGCGCGCGGACGCTCGGGTGCCCAGCCAGATAACTCTCCCAGTCGGCCTCGGGCACGCCGAGGATCTCGCGAATGGCGGCCGCCGCCTCGCCGGGCTTGGGCGCCTTGCCGTGCCATTCGGGATCGTTCTCCATGAACGACACGCCCTTGCCCTTCACCGTGTGGGCCACGATGAAGACCGGCTTGTCCCGGGTGGCCTCGGCTTGATCGAGGGCCTTGTCGATCTGTGAGATGGCGTGGCCGTCGATTTCCAGAACGGGCCAGCCGAAGGCCTGCCACTTGGCGACCAGCGGTTCGAGGTCGCGGATCTTGGCCACGAAGCCATCGAGCTGGATCCTGTTGTAGTCGAGGAAGACCGTCAGGTTGTCGAGGGCGTGCTGGGGCTGCCCCAGCTGAGGGGCTGACATGGCCGCTTCCCACACCTGCCCCTCCTGGATCTCGCCATCGCCCAGGATGCAGTACACGCGGGCCGGGGAGCCGGCCATCTTCCGGCCCAGCGCCATGCCGACCGCGAGGGAGAGCCCCTGGCCGAGCGAGCCGGTGGCGGCCTCGACGCCGGGCAGCATCACGCGGTCGGGATGACCCTGCAGCGGGCTCCCCAGCTTGCGCAGCGTGATGAGCCGGTCCTCGGGGAAGTAGCCGGCGCGCGCCAAGGCCGCGTACAGCGCGGGCACCGCGTGGCCCTTGGAGAGGATCAGTCGGTCCCGATCGGCCCAGTCGGGCCGCTGGGGATCGTGGCGCATTCGCCCGAACATGAGCGTGACGACGAGGTCGATGACGGACAGCGATCCGCCCGGGTGCCCCGAGCCGGCGTGAGCCAGCATGCGGATGATCTGCACCCGGCAGTGGCGAGCGATCGCTTCGAGACGAGGGACGTCGGCCATCAGGCCAGCTCCTCCATGAACCCGGCGATCTCTTCCACGTGGACGCCGCGGACGGCGATCTCGGGGGCGTAGACCACCTCGTCGGCCGCCCACACGATCGTGCCCTTGAGGTCCTTGGTGACGCCGATGACGTTGTTGAGGATACTCCCGATGTTGTCGTTGATCCGCACCGTGTTCGGGCGCAGCGGGGCGACCAAGCGGCCGTCGCGGATGATGTACGAATCGCCGACGACGGTGCAGGTGAAGTCGCCGGCCCGGAGCCCGTTGATCGGATAGGTGTACCAGATGCGCCCGATCAGGAGCCCGTCCCGCACCGTGCGCACGAGGTCGTCCCGGGCGACGGTGGTCCTTCCTTCGACCACGACGTTGGAGGCGGCGATGGACGGCTGGCTGTCGAACTGGCGCCCGCCGCCGTCGCCGAAGCGGAAGCCGTTGCGGGGGACCAGCGCCGCCTCAGCCGGCGCGCCGGTGGCCCCGAGCTTGGTCGCCAGGGCGGGGTCGCGCAGGAGCCGCCGGGACTCGTACCAGCTGGAGAGGCACCCGACGAAGACGCCGTCGCGAATGAGATCCGTGCGTCCCGTGGGTAGACCCTCGCAGGTGATGCCCTTCGAGCCCATGAGCCCGGGCTGGGCGCCGTGATCGTACACGCTGAGCAGGGGCGACGCCACGCGCTGGCCGAGCTTTCCCAGGAACGGCGTGCTCGAGGCGTAGAAGGCACTGGCCACGCACGCCGGCACCACGAGGTTGTTGAGCAGATCGGCCACCGGCTGGCGGCCGAAGATGACCGTGTACTCGCCGGACGGCACCCGGTGCCCGTCGATCGCGCCGACGGCGCTCTGGGCCGCCTCCACGCCGGCCTCGTCGGTGAAGTGATCGAGGCGCGTGCCCGTGGACCACCCGGAGCCCTTGGCCTGGTGGGCTTCCACCATGGCGGTGACGAAGGCGGTGATGAGCGTGGACTCATCCGTCTGCACGGTGGGCAGGTGGGTGGAGGCGATGGCCACCCGTTCCTGAAGGATCGTCACGTCGCCCCCGAGGATGAGCCCGAGGGCGCGGAGGCCCTCGTCGCTGCCGGCCAGCTCGGCCAGCTGCGAGGAGGCCAGGAACGTCCTCAGGGCGCCCCGCACCACTTTCCAGCCCGCCTCGACGAGGTCGGTGTCGTCGAGGGCCATGAGCCGAGGGTCGTGGTAGTCGGCGAGCGTGCGCATCGCGGGCGTCGGGCGTGGCAGGGACACGAACTCGGGATCGTGGACGGCGGCCGCCCGGGCCTTGGCCAGGGCGCGCTCGGCCCCGCCGGGCGAGAGATCGGCGGGCTCGCTGCCGAACCCCACCCGCGGCCCGTCGGGATCGTCGAACACCACCTGGAGGCCCAGTCCGACGGACTCCGAGGACTTCGGTTCTTCCAGGCCATTGCAGGGAATGTGCGACGTGTAGTTGAGCCGCGCGAGGAGCGCGGCGTTGGCGGCCACGAAGACCTCGACCTCCCGCACCCCGGGCCGGGACCTCGCCAACTCGAGCGCGGCCTGGGCAGTCCGGGCGAGATCGGCGGCGGGAATCACCGGGCGACGCCCTCCACGGGGTAGCCTCGCTCCTGCCAGCCGGGCAGGCCCTCGTCGAGGACCTTCTGATTGCGCCAGCCCCGCGCGTAGAGGACGTTGCTGGCCCCCCGGGCCAGCGCGTGAGGACACGTTCAGTAGAGGACCACCAGTCGGTCCTTCGGAATCTCCTTCGTCCGCTCGGGGAGGGACCGGAGCGGGATCGAGCGCGCGCCTGCGATGTGCAGCTGCTGGTATTCCGAGCGGGTGCGGACGTCGATGATGTCGACCGTCACCTGCCGGTCGAGCAGTGCCTGGACCTCGTCCACGCCGATGAAGACCACCGGATACTCGGGCGGAGCCGCCGGCGCCGCCGCGCCGATGAGGAACGCCGCGGCCAGCAGGGGAATCCGGACGTGCCGCAGGTCAGCCTCCCACCACCCGGGCCCGGCTTCGCATGGTGGGCCCGCCGTTGCCGAGCTTCTTCGTCTGCATCGGTTGGCCCTTGCCGCAGTTGGGGATCGGGTAGAGCAGGAAGTCGCGCCCGACGGCGTCCACGTTGATCAGGTAGTCGCGGCTGTCGGCGGCGATGCCGCCGTCGCGGTACAGGCGACCCAGCTCCCCGTTCCGGATCTCTCGGACGGCGCGGGCCGAGATCCGGAAGTTCTCGCGGCTCTCGGCGATCGAGGGCACGCGATGGCCCGTCACGTAGTAGCCGTGGTCGACCTCAGCCAGGATCTCGCGCGGATCACGGTCGCCGGCGGCGAACACGGTGTTGGACATGCGGACCAGCGGCACCAGCGCGGCCTCGGTGGCCTTGTAGTGGCCGTTGGGGGCGCCGCCGAAGATCGCCGCTGTCTGCCGGCTGTTCATGAATCCCGTGAACACGCCGCGGTCGATGTGAACCACCCGCCGGGCGGGAGTGCCCTCGTGGTCGTAGCGGTAGTGCCCGTAGCCGGGCAGCGAGGGGTCGGAGTAGGCGCTGACCAGCGGTGAGGCGACGGGCTTGCCCGTCTGGTGCTTGCCCAGGCTCCGGAGCAGCCAGGAGCGCCCGGCGTACGCCGTCTCCATCTTGAGCGCCCGGTCCAGCTCGGTGGGGTGTCCGATGATCTCGTGGGAGACGAGCGTGTTGTAGTGGGGGTCGGTGACCACGACCACCTCGCGCTCCGACGTCGGCAGCACCGGGGCCTGGCAGAGCGCGACGGCTTCCCGGGCCAGCGCTCGCGCGAACTCCGGGAAGGCCGGAAACCGCATGAGCGGCTCGTCGACGCCCGATTCCAGGATTTCCCAGCCCCGCTGGTGACCGAGCACGTCGTAGAGGTCCTGGCTGACGGCGCCGGACACGGCCACCACCGAGCACCCGCCCTGGGTGAGGGCGAACCACTGGTCGATGAGCGCGCCCTCCGTGGAGGCGAACAGCTCGCGCGACATCTGGGTGAGCGCGCCGACGTAGTTGTGCTGGATGTGCGGGTCCAGCCCGGCCACCTGCCGGGAGATCTCCGTCACCGAAGCGACCATGACGGCGAGACGCACCGTCCGCGGATCCACCTCGTACCGGGCGGGCACCGTGTCCTCGCCCACGTCGACCGGATGCAGGGCGAGGTCGGTCAGCGACTCGCCCAGCGGGCCGAACTTCTCCCGGGCCTCGGCCTTCATCTCGGCGTTTGCGCAGGCGCGCCGGTAGGCGCGCTCCAGCGTCTCCTGAATCACCCGTTCCAGCCGGTCGACGTCGGCGGCGCCCAGGGTGAGTCCCACGTAACCGGGGGCCATCACGCGCTCGCCGGCGAGGACTCGCACGCCCAGGGCGAGCCCGCCGTCGTCGCCGGAGAACTTGCTGGCGCCGTTCTCGGCGGTGGCGGCCTTGGTCTCGGTCACCTCGAGCCGGACGTCGGCGTAAGCCAGGTGAGGCCGGCGGCGCGCCTCGTCGCGAAGCAGATCCCGCAGCCGAGCCTTGACGGGGTCGAGGAGATCGACGGAGATCCGCTCGGGCATCAGTCGAACGGCTCGAAGGGCTCGACGAGCACGGTGTCGCCGGCGGCCACGTCGCCGCGCTCCTCGTCCAGGACGATGAGGCAGTTGCCGGCGACCATGGAGGAGAGGATGCCCGACCCCTGGGGGCCCGTCGTCCGCACCTCCCATCCCTGCTCGGTGAAGCGCAGGATGCCGCGCTTGAACTCGCGGCGGCCGGACTTCTTGCGCATCGGCTCGGTGGCCCGGGCCGCCCAGGTCGCGGGGAAGACGCGCCGGCGGCCGGCCAGCATGAAGAGGGCGGGCCGGACGAACAGCAGGAACGTGAGCATCGAGGCGACGGGATTGCCGGGCAGGCCGAAGAAATGGGCGCGGCCGATGCGGCCCACGGCCAGCGGCCGGCCCGGCTGCATGGCCACCTGCCAGAAGTCGATGCCGCCGATCTCGCCCAACACGTCCTTGACCAGGTCGTAGATGCCGACCGAGACGCCGCCCGAAGTGATCACCACGTCGGCGCTGTCGGCCGCTTCCAGCAGGCGCGCTCGCAGCAGCTCGCGCTGATCGGGCACGATGCCGAGGTCGACGACGGCGCCGCCAGCGTGCTCAACGAGCCCGCGCAAGGTGAAACGGTTGGCGTCGTAGATCTGGCCCGGCGTGCGCGCGGCGCCGGGCTCGGCCACCTCGTCTCCGGTGCTGAGCAGCGCCACGCGCGGGCGCTGGCTCACCACGACCTGGACCTGGCCGAGGGAGGCCATGAGCCCGAGCTCCTGCGGCCGCAGCACCGTACCCGCCTCCACGACGACGGTGCCGCTCTCGACGTCCTCGCCGTGGAGGCGAACGTTGACGCCCTTGGCGATCGTGCCGACCCGCACCCGACCGCCGTCGCGCTCGACACTTTCTTGGGGATACACGGTGTCGGCGCCGGCCGGCATAGGCGCGCCGGTCATGATGCGGATGGCCTGGCCGGAGGCGAGCGCTCCCGCGAAGACGGAGCCCGCGGGCAGATCGGCGACAACGGTCAGCGCGCGGGTCCCCGTCGCCGGAATGTCGGCGCTCGATACCGCGTAGCCGTCGACCGCGGAGTTGTCGGTGGGCGGCACGTCGAAGGGCGCGCGCACCGGCTCACATAGCACGCGGCCGCGGGCTTCGGCGAGGGAGACGATCTCGGGCGACGTACGCTCTCTGACTTGGGCCAGGATGCGATTTTGACCATCCCGCACCGAAATCATGGCGGTATTATACACGCCGTGAACGAGGGGGTTTGGCCTGAGGGCCGCCCGGCGGGCTTCTGGATCCGCGCCGTCGCGTTGCTGCTCGACTTCATCCTCTTCGCGCTCGTGCAGCTCTCCCTCGCCTTCATCGGCGAGCGGCTGTGGGTCGAGGGCGTGGAGCGGGCGTCGGCCCTCCACACCATGGTCGGCCTGTTCACCGGCGCCTTCACCGCCCTCTACACGACCGTGCTGCACGCTCTCGGCGGCCAGACGCTCGGCAAGATGCTGCTCGGCGTGCGCGTGGTCGGGGCCGACGGCGCGCCGCTGACGGTGGGGGCTGCGCTGCTCCGTTGGCTCGCGTATTTCGCGTCGGCCCTGCCCGTGGGCCTGGGCTTCGTGATGGCTGGGCTCCGTCGTGACAAGCGCGCGCTTCACGATCTCGTGGCGGGCAGCCGCGTCGAGCGCGGGCCCGCCCGCGTGCCGCGGGTGGACGGCGCGTTCGGCCCGTCCACGCCGTGAGGCTTGGCGTGATTCCCACCCTGCCGCTGCGGGCGCGCAACCGCCTGGCCGAGACCATCCTGAGCGCGCTGGCCGACGCCGAGGCGCGGGGCACCCTGGAGGCCCTGGCCAGCGGCGCCGCGCCCGGCGACTGGGCCGAACCCGCGGATGGCGCCGACGCCTCGCTGCTCCGGCTCCGCGCCCGTCGCGCCGCCGAGGCGCTCCGGGACCGACCGGTGATCGCGGCCTCGACGCGCGCGGCCGTGCTGGAAGCGGCGGCGCTCCTCTTCGACGCCGGGCTCGGCTTCGAGGTCCACGAGCTGCTCGAGCCTCACTGGGCGCGGGCCGACGGCGACGAGCGCGAGACGCTGCAGGGGTTGATCCAGATCGCGGTCGGCTACCAACACCTGGCCAATGGCAACACGCGCGGAGCACGGGCGCTGCTCGACGAGGGGAGCGCGCGACTGGCTGGCCGGCGCCTCGACGACCTCGACCTCGAGCCCTTCCGGACCGCCGTCGTTGCATCGGCGGCGCGGCTGCCCGATCTTCCACCGGAGGCGATTCCGTGCTTCCCCCGGCGCGGCGGCGGGCACAACGGGGCGTCCTCGGGCGGGCACGAGGCGGCCTGATGGATCTCGGCCTGGCCGGCAAAGCGGTGCTGGTCACGGGAGCCAGTCGCGGCATCGGCCGCGCCGTCGCGCTGGCCCTGGCCGAGGAGGGCGCGCGCGTGGCTATCTGCGCCCGGAGCGCGGAGACTCTGGCGGGAGCCGCCGCCGAGATCCGGCGGCGGACGAACCGCGAGGTGGCGACGATCGCCGTCGATCTCTCGGAGCTCGATGGCGTCACCCGGGCGGTGGACGCGGCGCTGGGCCGGCTGGGCGCCATCGACGTCCTGGTCAACAACGCGGGAGCGATCCGCGGCGGCGACTTTCTCAAGATCCCGGACGAGCAGTGGATCACCGACTGGAGCCTCAAGCTCCTGGGCTACGTTCGTATGTGCCGTGCCGCGTTCCCGGTGATGCAATCGCAGGGCGGTGGGCGGATCTGCAACATCGTGGGCGCCGCTGCGCGCAACCCCACGGCGACATATCTCGTCGGCGGAGCGGCCAACGCCGCTCTCGTGAACTTCACGAAGGGCCTGGCCGACCTCGGCGCGGCGTCCAACATCCTGGTGACCGCGGTGTCCCCGGCGGCCACGCGAACGGAGCGCTGGGAGAGCCTGATGGCGCAGCAAGCGGAGGCCGCCAGCCGGCCCGTCGAGGACTTCCGCCGCGACGTCGAGAAGAACTACCCGTTGGGAAGGATCGCCAGTCCCGAGGACGTGGCCAACCTCGTCTGCTTCCTGGTGTCGGAG
Organism: Candidatus Rokuibacteriota bacterium; assembly: GCA_050731755.1. Lineage (GTDB taxonomy): Bacteria > Methylomirabilota > Methylomirabilia > Rokubacteriales > CSP1-6 > JBOHPP01. The sequence goes on from JBOHPP010000242.1 coordinate 33,433, forward strand.
CGCGCCGGGTTCCTCACCGGCATCTGCGTGACCGTGGACGGCGGGGCCAGCCGCGGAGTGTACCTCTGAGCGCGCGCGGTCGGTTGGCTAGTTTCTACACACGGGGCGGCGTCGCAGCGACCTTGACAGGCGTTCCCCCCTGTCACTACTCTGGAGCCACGTATCGGGGGAGGGTGTGAACGTCCCATTGGGCGCCGCTTCGTCGAGGGCAGGAGGTTCGCGCGATGCCCGCAAAGCTCTTCGTCGGTAACCTCTCGTTCCAGGCCACGGAGGAGGACCTCCGCGAGCTGTTCGCGCAGGCCGGTACGGTGGAAACGGTCCGGATCATCACGGATCAATTCACCGGCCGTCCCCGCGGCTTCGGCTTCGTGGAGATGGCAACGAAGGAGGAGGCCACCAAGGCGATCGAGATGCTGAACGGCCGGCTCTTTCGCGACCGCAACCTCGTTGTCGATGAGGCGCGCCCGCAGCCCCAGCGCGGGCCCGGCGGCGGCGACCGAGGCGGGCGGGGACCACGTCCGGGCGGCGGTCCCGGAGGCGGGGGAGGTTCGTGGCGTCGCTGACCTTGTCGGCTGCGTGAGCGGCTGAACACCCGGGGAAGCAGATCGTTCCCCGGGTTTCTTCGGACATTGGAGGCTCAACACATGACGAGAGCATCCCGGCCCATCAAGGGCGTGCCGGCGCCGGCCATGGCCGGCCGTCTGGGCCCGAGCATCGACCAGCGGCGCGGAGTGGACTACCGCGACTTGCAGGCAGCAGACCTCGTGAACCGCTGCGCCAATCCCGCGCTGCCGTTCGGCTGGACCCTCAACCCGTATCGCGGCTGTGAGATGGGCTGCCACTACTGCTTCGCGCGCTACACCCACGAGTTCCTGGGGTTCACTGATCCCCTCAGCTTCGAGAGGACGATCTACGTCAAGCGCACGGATTCCGGGACGCTGCTGGCCGGCCTCCGCCGGGCGCGGCGGAGCGGGATGCTGGTGGCGATGGGAACGGCGACCGACCCCTATCAGCCGGCGGAGGCCACGTACCGCATCGCCCGCGCGGTGCTGGAGGCGGCGCGCCAGGTGCCGGGTCTGAGGCTCGGAATCACGACCAAGTCGGCGCTGGTCGCGCGCGACGTGGACCTGCTGAGCGAGATCGCCGGGCGTTCCGAGGTGACGGTGAACTTCTCGGTCACCACGTTGGATGCGACCCTGGCCCGGCGACTCGAGCCTCGCGCGCCACGGCCCGACCGGCGGCTTGACGCGCTCCGCACGCTGGCCGCGGCCGGCGTCGTGACCCGGCTGTTCATCATGCCGATCCTGCCCATGATCACCGACGGTGCCGACAACCTCCGTGGGGTGCTGGCCGCGGCCCGAGAGGCCGGCGCCGCCGGTGCCGAGTCCAACGTCCTCTTCCTGAAGTTAGGGACGCGAGAGACGTTCTTCGGGTTCCTCCGTGGCGAGTTTCCCCGCCTGGTCGGTGCCTACGAGCATCTCTACGCAGGGTCCGCCTACGCGTCCCGCGGCTATGTGGAAAGGCTCGAGGCCCGGGTGGCGGCGTTGGCCGGCGAGGTCGGCCTGCCCTGGCGCCGTCGCGCCGACCGCCCGAAAGCCAGGCGGGTCGAGCAACTGAGCCTGGCGTGGTAGGCCGCGGGCGCGATCAGAAGAGCGTGAGCTGCGGCGAAACGTCCGTCTCCTCGGCGGGCGGACGCAAGCCGTCGTGCTCGACGAACGGACGGAATCGCTCCCAGATCTCCTGCACCTTGGCCTGGTAGTAGTCCGTGTTCTCGTCCGGCCGCTCCGGATCCCAGGCGCTCAGCAGCCGGGCGTACTCGTTGACCACCACCGCTGCCCCGCGGCCGGCGACGTAGTAAGAGATCTGGTCCCCGGGCTGCCAGGCCCGCCCGGCCGCCGCGGCCAGCTCGTAGGCGGCCGACGCATTTCGGAATCCGGTCTGGACCTTCTCGCGATAGGCCGGGAGCGTCTCGCCCAACGTCTCCGTGCGCGCGAAGAGCCGGGGCGCCACGCGGCGGGCGGCAAAGTCGCCCATCCAGCGGCCCACGACCGCCTTGACGTCCGCTCCCCGGCCGGTCACGAGCAGGCGGACGATCTCTTCGATGAGCAAACGCTGAAAGGGCTCCAGACCCCGCGAGCGAAAGGCCGAGCCCTTGAGGCGGACCCGCCCGCGTTCGTCCAGCAGCGCATACGTCTTGAGCTTGTAGCTCAGCATCGCGGGGTAGCGACCATCCAGCTCGAGCTGGATCTCCGGCGGGATTCCCGCGGCGATCCGCTCGAGCAAGGCGTCGTCGTCGTCGGCGGCGTGCCCCGGGGGCGGCACGAAGTACACGCCGTCGGTGTCGGCCTCGAGCGGGATCGCGCCCATCGCCTGCAGTCGCTCGATGATCGCGCCCACGACGCTCCGTCCCTCGGCGGTGACGCGGTCGGCCGCGGCAAAGTCGTTCCAGTGCCCGGCCGTGAAGGCCAGGTAGCCGTAGAAGGCATTGATGAGGATTTTGAACGACTGCTGCAGCGCGCCCAGGTGGGCGCGCGCCGTGGGGGGCGCCTCCCGGGCCAGCCGCTTGGCGCCGACGCGGAAGTCACGCAGGTGGCGGAGCAGGTCGAGGAAGATGCCCAGCTCGTCGGTGGCCGGGGCGATGCCCCGAGCCAGCATCAGAGAGGGATAGAGCGACGTGACGTCCACGTGGAGGACCGGCCGGGCCACGCCCTGCTGGAAGATCGCCACCAGGCCGCCGCCCACGCCGGCCCCCGGCCGTGGCTGCGGCACCGCGCGGCGGCGGTGCAGGTACTCGCGGAGCAGCAGAGCGTCGATCTTGGCGGCGGCGCCGCGCAACGTCGTCGACTGGTAGTCGAAAGGCACCACCTGGGCCTGGAGGAAGTAAGGGGGCGACAGCGTGGCCGATACGCCGAGCGTCTCGACCACGTCGTCGAGCGCGTAGGCCATGAGCCGATCCGGCGCCTCGTGGAATTGCTGCGTGATGCTTGCCGGGTCCACGTAGGTGCGCTCGGGCGCGGCCACGCCGAGGTGGCGCGCGACTTCTTTGAGGCCGAAAGACGGCAGGTCACGGGCGCCGACGTCGTGGAGCTGGGCCAGCATCCAGGTGTCCACGATGTGACGGCCGGCCACGTCGTAGCGCCGGTAGCCGATGGTGCGTTCGGCGACCGTCAGGCGCGCGGGCCGACCGGCGAGCGCGCTACCGTCCCGTCCCCAGGCCAGCGTGACGCCGTGGCGTCGCGCGCGGGCCTCCAGGTACTCGAGATCGAACCGGAAGATGTTGTGGCCCTCGATCACGTCGGGGTCTCGCTCCCTCACGAGTCGGACACACTCGACCAGGAGGTCGCGCTCGTCGAAACGGTCGCCGCGAAGTACGTTTCGGAAGCCCGTGGAGTCGGCCAGGGCGATGGCCACGATGCGGTCCTCGGCTCGGCCGGCGCTGGGGAACTCGAAGCCGTCTCCGGTGACGACTTCGATATCCAGCGCGAGCCGCCGCAGGTCGGCGAAATCGAGGTTGCCGAACGAGGTCCGCCCGCTGAGCAGCAGATACTGGTGCACGGGATCCGGCAAGAAGTGGTAGGGAGCCTCCGGCGCCGTCGGGTGGTGACCTGACTGGTCCCGGCACCGATCGCGTGCGGTCAGGGCGTGGGCCCACGAGCCGAAGCGCGCAAGCCACTGGAGCTCGCCCGCGCCGTCCAGACGGTCGAGCGTGACCAGCCCCGGAGCTCCGGCCACGAGGTCGGCGTCGCCGACGAGGAGGAAGGGCGAGAAGGCGACGGCCTCGACGCGCGTGGCCCCGTCGACTCGGCGCCACAAACGGATGGCCTCGCCGCCCTCGACGAGCCGGTAGGCCACGATGCCAGCGGTGGGGTCGCGCCCGAAGACGAGCGGCGCCCGCTCCAGGGTCAGCAGCGGGTGGCTTCCTCGACCGCGGCGCGGTACTGGGCGAAGTCGACCAAACCCACCAGGACGCGCCCGGTGTCCGGGAAGATGACGGTCGGGATGCCCTGGACACCGTCGTCCATGGCGGCCTTGTAGTCGGCGAGGACCTCGTCACGGCCGAGACCGGCCCGATAATCGGCCACGAACCGCTCGATGTCGACGCCGGCCTCGGTGACGATCTGCACGACCTCCCGGGGGTCGGCGATGTTCAGACTCCGCGTGAAGAACGCCTCGTAAAGGCGCAGGTGGACACGCTCGAACGCCTCCGGGCCCTGGCGCGCCACGCACGTGGCGCCTTCCAGGGCGGGCAGGCTCCAGTGCGGGTAATGGTCGGTATGGGGCCAGGGCGTGAACACGATGCCGTCCTCCGCCGACATGCGAGCGCACCGCCGCCAGCCTTCCTCGCGATATGTTCCCCGGAAGGTCACCGTCGGCTCGGGGACCGGGCGGAGGGGAAAGGTGCGGTGCTCGAGCGCGAGGCCGGTGCCCAGCTCATCGGCGAGCTTGCGGAGGCGGACCGCCGCCGGGTAGCACCAGGGTCAGAGGTAGTCGGAGTAGACGATCGCCCGAACGGGAGTGCCCACGGCCTCGGATTCTACCTGCGCACGGAGGTATGCTCAAAGCCATGCTGCGCGCCGTCGTGTCCGCCCTGGCCGTTTCGCTGCTCGTCACCGGTTGCGCCCGCTCGGTCGTCCGCTTCCCCAACGCCACGCCGGAGACTCCCCGGACCGTGCCCGGCCGGCTCGCGCGCCCGGCCGGCGCCGGTCCGTTTCCGGCGGTGGTGCTGCTCCACGGCTGCCATGGCGTGTCGGCCTCGACCCACGACTGGGCCCGCTGGTTCCGTGATCAGGGGTACGTGGCGCTGGTCGTGGACTCCTGGGCTGCGCGCGGCATCGCCGAGAGTTGCTCGCCCCAGTCGGTCGAGCCGCCCAACACCGAGCGGTTCGACGACACCGTCGGCGCGCTCCGGTTCCTGCACACGCTGCCGTACGTGGACCGACAGCGCGTGGGGGTGATCGGCTGGTCCAACGGCGGGGTGTTCGCGATGGCGGTGGTCAACGGGCCCAGCCACGAGCGGGCCCGGCGGCGCGGCGTGACGCTGCCGGAGCCGGGTTTCCGGGCCGCCGTCGGCGTCTACCCCGGTGGTTGTCACTCGCTGGTGGGGGAACGCGCAGTACAACCGCTGCTCCTGCTGATGGGCGACGCCGACGATTGGACCTCCCCCGGGCCGTGCCGCGAGATGGTCGAGGCGATGCGCGGCCGCGGCGCGGACGTCACGATCGTGCTCTACCCGGGCGCGTTCCACTACTTCGACGTGGAGGGCCAGCCCAGGACGTACCTGGCCGATGTCGCGAACCGGAACAAGCCGGGCGAATGCTGCGGCGCGACGGTCGCTTACGATGACCGCGCCGCCGCCGATGCCCGGCGCCGCGTGGCCGAGTTCTTCGGCTATCATCTCAGCGCCCGCTGAGAAATCGGAGGGGGCCATCATGATGTTGGAGGGGGCAGCGGCCGCCCCCTCCAAACCTCCCCGTTCGCGCGGGGTGCGACAACCGGGACTTCGACAGTCGCGCCGGAATATCTGGCGCTCGAAACGGCTGCGGAAAGGGGCCACGATGGATCTGGGAC
>JBOHPP010000243.1:0-4825 GCA_050731755.1 Candidatus Rokuibacteriota bacterium
GGTCGCGGGTGTGCCGCCCGGCGACGCGACCGAGGGCATCGACCCAGCGTCCCGTCTGGGCCAGCGACACGCGCACCAGATAGCTGCCGCCGTCCCGCGCGCGGCGGGCGAGGGCCATGAGCGCGCCGAACGCCGCGAGATACCCGGTGCCGTGGTCGACTACCTGCGCCGGAAGGTGTCGAGGGTGATCGAGGCCGGCGCCGAAGCCCTGCTCGTGGGCCATGCCGCTCACCGACTGGATCAACGTCTCAAACCCCCGCCGCTCGCGCCACGGCCCGACGTGGCCGTAGGCCGACAGCGTCACGTACACGATGCCGGGCCGGATTCGCGCGACGTCCTCCGGCGAGAAGCCGTGCCGCGCCAGCGCCCCGGGCCGGTACGACTGGCAGAAGACGTCGCAGCCGGCGACGAGCCGGCGGAGCTGCTCGGTGTCCCGAGCGCGTCGTAGATCGAGCGACGCGGAGAGCTTGCCGAGACCCGTGTCCATTGTCAGCCGAGGCTGGTTGGGCAGGTGAGGGCTGGTGACCAGCAGCACCTCGGCACCGTAGGACGCCAGAGCGCGTCCGCACACCGGGCCGGCGATGACGCGCGTGAGATCGAGCACGCGAACCCCGGACAGCGGACGTTCGCCGTCGCCCGCGGCTTCCGGCCGCGAGTCGCCGATCCTCACGATCTCGAAGAGCGGCAGCGTGGCCACCGCGCGGCCTTGAGCGTGGGCCTCCCACTCCTCGCGGGAGCGCACCATGCCCGCCGGCATGGCGATCGACGCCAGCGCGTCTTCGAGCGCTTCGGCCTGCCACTTCCCCACCGCGGCCTCCGCGGCCGTCCGCGTCTCTTCGCAGCCGAGGAAACGCGCGATGCCCTCACGGTGATGCGGCAGCGCGCCGTGGAGCTGGATCCAGCAGCCGTCGCCGGCGCGGTAGAAGCCGAAAATCTCGCCGCGCGGGTCCGGCGGAGCGTGCCCGTCCACGGTCAGGTAGCGCTCGCTGCGGAAGGCGGCCACCGCGGCGCGCCCGTCGACGGACACGGACTGACCGCGCCCGGTTCGGAGACGCCAGAGCTCGGCGGCGGCCAGGCCGGTGGCGGCGATCACGGCGGTGGCCGCGGTGCCGATCTTGAAGTCGGTGGGGAGGATCGGATCAGCGCCCGTGAGCGTGGCTCGCTCGAGCGCGGTCACATCACCGCCGGCCTGGCTCCACAGCCGGCCCAGAACGGCTGCGGCCTCCGTCACGCCAGCTCCGGGATCACCCAGGACGGGCGCCGGCCGGCGGCCACGCGCTGGATGTTGTCGAAGCCGTTGCGCAGCCGCGCCGTCCAGTTCTCCCAGGTGGGCCCAGCGGAGTGCGGTGTGAGCGTGACGTTCGGCAGCGTGAAGAGCGGGTGGGTCGGCGCTGGCGGCTCCTCGACCAGCACGTCGAGGCCGGCGCCGGCGATCCGCCCCTCGGTCAGCGCCCGATAAAGGGCCTCCTCGTCCACGACCGGGCCGCGGCACGTGTTGACGAGGATCGCGCTCGGCTTCATCAGGGCGAATTCGCCGGCGCCGAGCATCGCCCGCGTCGAGTCGTCGAGCGGCACGTGCAGGCTCACAACTTCCGAGGAGCGAAGCAGCTCGTTGAGGAGCACGAAGCGGACCCCGAGCGCGTCTTCCTGATGCTCGGGCAGGCGCGCGATGTCGTAGTACTGGACGCGCATGTCGAACGCCGCCGCGCGGCGAGCCACCTTTTTGCCGATGTTGCCGAGGCCGATGATCCCCAGGGTTCGGCCCGACAGCTCGTACGCCGGGGAGTCGAACGGGCCGCCCGCGCGCCACTTGCCGGCGACGACGTCGTTGTGGAAACGGACCAGCCGCTTGAGCACAGCCAGCATCAGCATGATGGTGTGCTCGGCCACCGCGGTGGCGTTGGCACCCCCGTTGTTGGCCACCGGCACGCCCGCCTTGCGGGCCGCCTCGACGTCCACACGGTCATAGCCGGCGCTGAGGAGCTGGACCAGCCGGAGCTTCGGCGCGGCCCGGAAGAACTCTCCGCCCATCTGCCGGGCCAGGCCGAGGTAGTACTCGGCGTCCTCGGCCGCCTGGTAGAATGCCGGCGTGCCGGGGTCGGCGACGACCATCTCGAAGCCGGACGGCAACAGCGCGCGCGCGAGATCGAGGACCGGCGTGGGTTGGCTCGGGGCGAACAGGATCTTGGTGGCCATAGCCGCTCCTGGGAACCTCCTCGGTCAGCGGTCGAGTGAGAAGCCGTAGAGCCGGGCCGCGTTGTCGCAGACGATCTTGCGCCGGACGTCGGCGGGCAGGTGGCCCAGCTCGCGGGCGATGTACTCGCGTGAGTCGGGCCACACGCCGTCGGGATGCGGGAAGTCCGAGCCCCACATGATCTTGTCGGCGCCCAGCTCCTCGAGGAGCTTGATGCCGATCGGGTCGGTCTGGTACGTCGCCCAGCACTGGCGGCGCCAGTACTCGCTCGGCAGCATCTTCAGGGGAAGGTCCTTGAACTGGTCCTCCCACTCGCCGTCCATGCGCCAGAGGATGTAGGGAATCCAGCCGATGCCGGCCTCGCCCAGGACGACCCGCAGGCGCGGGTGGCGCTCGAGGACGCCGCCGTAGATCAAGCTCATGAGGATGTGCGCCATGTTGATCTGGAACCCCGTGATGTGGGTGGCGAACGCGAAGCGACCCTTGCGCAACTCGGCCGCCGGGGTGTCCGGCGCGGCGCGCGAAGGATCGGAGCCCATCATCACGAGCTTCTGCAGAGGCTCGGGAAGCCGGGTGCCGATCGTATGAAAGTGCAGCGGCAACCCGGAGCCGTCGATCACGTTCCAGAGCGGCTCCCAGTAGGGGTCCCACAGCGGCGTCAGGTCCGGCGAGTTGGCGATGTCGACGCCGCGCAGGACCCCGCGCTTGGCGATCCGCTCGACCTCGCCGATGGCCGCCTCGATGGGATGATTCGGGATGGAGGCGAGGCCGGCGTACCGGTCGGGATGCTTCGCGCAGAAGTCGGCCAGCCACTCGTTGTAGATGCGCATGACCTCGACGGCGGCCTCCGGATCGTTCATCCGTCCCGTCGTGCCGAGGACCCCGTACAGCACCTCGGCCTGGACGCCGTCGCGGTCCTGGTCGCGCAGCCGCAGATCGGAGTCGGTGAGGCGGCGGATGCCACGCTTGCCGTCGTCGTAAAGCCCGGTGGCCGCCATACGATCCGAGCGGTGGATCCGCCCGGGCACGTACTCGCGCCCGGCCGAGCCCATGCCGCACACGAGCCCGAGGGAAGCGCCTTTCTTCGTGACCCAGATCGGTCCCTTTGGCCCGTCGATCACCTGCGGCATCCGGTCGCGGAACTCGGCGGATGCGTTGGTCGCGAACAAATCCGGCGGCAACCAGCAGAGGTCGATGTGGCAGTCGGCGGAGATCATCTCGTAGTGCATCGGCCCTCCCCAGCGTCGTCGGGTGCCCCGAACGCTAGTGCGCCTGGGGACGGGAGTCAAGGCCGGTTGTATACTCGCCGCCATGAACATCGTGCTGATCGTCGGGACCGACAAGGGCGCGTTTCTGGTACGCAGCGACGCCAAACGTGAGCGGTGGCGCATCGAGGGGCCGCTGTTCAGGGGCTGGCGGGTGACCGCGGCGGCGCGCGACGCCGGCGGCCGCTATTTCCTGGGCGTCACCAGCTTCGTATACGGTGCCACCATTCAGATGAGCGATGACCTCGTGAAGTGGCGGCAGGCCCCTCAAGGGCCCTCGTATCCCACGGGCGGGACGCGCCGGCTCACCCAGATCTGGACCGTCCACCCCGGCGTGTCCGCGCTGTTCGCCGGCGTGGCCGAAGCCGGGCTCTTCCGCAGCGACGACCGGAGCGAGACCTGGCAGCCGGTGCCCGGGCTCAACGACCATCCCACGCGCGACGGCTGGATGCCCGGGGCCGGTGGCCTGTGCGCCCACGCCGTGCTCAGCGATCCCGCGAATCCACAACGCATGTGGTGCGGTATCTCCGCGGTCGGCGTCTTCCGTACCGACGACGGCGGCCGGACCTGGCAGTTGAAGAACCGCGGGGTCTCCATCGCCATCGAGGACCAGAACAGCAAGGACATCGGCTACTGCGTGCACGCGTTGGCCCACGATCCCGCCGTGCCGGCCGTGATCTATCGTCAGGACCACCGGGGCATGTACCGCACGCGCGACGGCGCCGATACGTGGGAGCGCACCGAGCGCGGCCTGCCCTCGGGGTTCGGCTTTCCGCTGGTGCGCGAGCCCCGGCGCGGCGCGCTCTACGCCGTGCCGCTGGAGAGCGACGAGTTCCGCATGCCGCCCGACGGCGCGCTCCGCGTCTATCGCAGCGTCGACGGCGGCGACTCCTGGTCGCCGCTGAGCCGCGGGCTGCCCGCGCAGAATGCCTACGAGATCGTGCTGCGTGGCGCCATGGCGGTGGACGGGCAGGAGCCGGCCGGCATCTACCTCGGCACGACAGCCGGCGCGCTCTACGCCTCGCGCGATGGCGGCGACAGTTGGCAGACGCTGCCGCTGACGGCGCCGCGCATCATGTGCCTGGCAGCATTCACCGAGTAACGTCGCCGCCCACGATGGCCGCGGTGACCGTGCGGCTGCCTCGGCTCCTGGCCGGCCTGGTCGACGGCGCGCTCGAGGTCAAAGTGGAGGCCGACACATTGGCCGCCGCGCTGGCCACGCTGGTCCGGCTCTACCCCGCCCTCGGTGTCCACCTCTTCGACGAGAGCGGTGGCTTGCGCGGCCACGTGCTCTGCTTTCACAACGAGGAGAACACGCGCTGGCTCCCGACTCTAGACCGGCCGGTGGCCTCCGGCGACGTGATCA
>JBOHPP010000244.1:0-9754 GCA_050731755.1 Candidatus Rokuibacteriota bacterium
GAAGGCGCGCAGCCTCGGTGCCCTTCCGGTCGGAATAGGCGAAAACGTGCAGGTACGTGAACGGCAACTCGTCGATGAGGGTGCGCGTGTGGGCGAAGTCGGCGTCGCTCTCGCCCGGGAACCCGACGATGACGTCGGTGCCCAGGCCGAGGCCCGGGATGGCGTCGGCCAGCCGTTCCACCAGTCGCCGGTACATCGCCGCCGTGTAAGGCCGGCGCATGCGGCGCAGCACCCGGTCGCTCCCGCTCTGCAGCGGCACGTGCAGGTGGGGGGCGATCCGCGGCGATCCGGTGACGACCTCGACCAGCTGGGGTGTGAAGTACGCGGGCAGCACCGAGCTCAGCCTCACCCAGCGCAGCCCGGGGACCGCGATCATCTCACCCAGCAGCGTGGCCAGCGTCGTGCGGGGCACGAGGTCGTGGCCCCAGTGGCCCAGGTCCACGCCGGTCAGCGTGACCTCGGGGTGGCCGGCGGCCACGAGCCCGAGCACCTGGTCGAGGACCGCCGCCCGCGCACGGCTGCGACTGGGGCCCCGGGCGGCCGGCACGATGCAGAACGCGCAGCGATGCTGGCAACCGTCCTGGATCTTGACGAACGCGCGCGAGCGTCCGCCCACTCGGGCCAGCGGCGCCGGCGGCAGCGTCCGGACGGCGCCGATGTTGGAGACGTGGCACCGCGCACCGCGCTCGTGGCGCTCTCCGGTCAGCAGTCCCTCCAGCAGCTCGGGCAGGCGGGGCTTGTCGGCGTTGCCGACCACGAGGTCGACACCCTCGAGGCGGGCCGCTGCGTCGGGATCGGTCTGGGCCCAGCACCCGGTGACTACGACGCGCGCGCCCGGATGGCGGCGGACCGCGCGGTGGATCGCCTGCCGGTCGGAGACCTCGGCGCGCGCTGTGACAGTGCACGTATTGACCACGACCACGTCGGCCGGCTCGTCGAAGGGGACGGCGCGGAACCCGCGCGCCTCCAGGGCCGCCTGCAGCTCCTGGGAATCCACCTGGTTGAGACGGCATCCCAGCGTGGCGAAGGCGACGGTGGGCGCGGCCATCACGGGACGGCGACGGCGGCGGACTCCCGGAGCTGACCGCAGGCGGCCCCGATATCCTCGCCCTTGCTCCACCGCACCGTGGTCGTGATCCCGGCATCCAGCAGGATCGACTGGAACGCCAGGATGCGGGGCAGCGGCGGACGGCGGAAACCCGATCCTTCCCAGTCGTTGAACGGGATGAGGTTGACCTTGGCCCGCACGCCGCGCAGCAGCCGGGCCAGCCGCTCGGCGTCCTCGCGGGCGTCGTTGATCCCGTCCAGCAACACGTACTCGAAGAACATTCGCTGGCGGGGCGCGAGCGGATATCGGCGCAGGGCCTCCATGAGCGCCGCGAGGTTCCAGGACCGGTTGACCGGCATCAGCCGCGAGCGCACCTCGTCGGAGGCCGCGTGGAGCGAGATGGCGAGGTTGACCTTGAGGTTCTCCCGGCCGAGCCGCTCGATCCCCGAGACGAGCCCCACGGTGGAGACCGTGATGCGTCGCGGCGAGTACCCCAGGCCGAGCCGGGCATCGGTCATGATGCGGATCCCAGGCACGAGCGCGCGCAGATTGGCCAGCGGCTCCCCCATCCCCATGAAGACCAGGTGGGTGGCCCGCGGCCCCTCTCCGAGCAACGCGTTGGCGGCGAGGAGTTGGCCAACGATCTCGGCGGTGCTGAGGTTGCGATCGAGTCCCATCGTCCCGGTCAGGCAAAAGGCGCAGGCGTAGCCGCACCCCACCTGGGTCGACAGGCACAGGGTAATCCGGTCGTCGTCCGGCATCATCACCGCGCTCACCCGCCGGCCGTCGTCCAGTCGGAAGACGAGCTTGCGACTGCCGTCAGCGGACGGCGTGACGCGCTCCACCTCGGGGAGCGCGATGACCGCCCGCTCGGCCAGCGCGGTCCGAAAATCCTTGGGCAGGTCGCTCATCGCCTCGAGCGAGAGCACGCCCTTGCGGTAGATCCAGGTCGCGAGCTGACGGCCGCGGTACCGGGACGCGCCCAGCGCGACCGCGAGGTCTTCCAGCTCCGACGGCAGCATGCCGATGAGGTTCACGCCGGACATCGCCCGAAGAATATCACGAGGTGCGCAGCTGGTTTTCCACCGACCGTGTGAGCGGTCGGTGGATAACCCTGTGGGTCCGTGGACCGCCCCGGCCACTTTTCAGCCACTTGGAGCGCTTCGCCTACCGAGCGGGCAGTCGATGACAGGAACCCGGTGCGCCCACGGGCCGAACCGGTGCCGGGCGCTCTGGTAGAATTCGGCGGCCGACACGCCGCCGGGGAGGTTCAGATGACCGAGTCACTGGCCGCGCTGCTCGAACGGCAGGTCGCGAGGTTCGTCGACCGCATTCCTGACTGGGACGCCTTCGCCGACGCGCGCGTGGACGGCTACCGGCGCGCTCAGCACCGATTCATCGGCTTCGGCGCCTCGGGCAAGGCCGACGGCCGGTACATCCCGGCCGAGCACTTCACGCTGAGCGTCATGTTCGTCCCGCCCGGACAGGGCAACGCCGCGCACGCGCACGAGGTGGAAGAGGTCTTCTTCATCCTGCGCGGCACGGTGAAGGTCTTCTTCCAGGACGAGGCCGGCGGCCGGGTGGAGACCGTGCTCGGGCCGTGGGACTGTGTCTCGTGTCCGGCCAACGTGATCCACGGCTACGAGAACGTCGGCCTGGAGCCGGCGTATCTTCAAGTCATGCTGGGAAAGGCCCGCCCGGACCTCATGCAGTACGCGGACAGCGGGCTGCAGGCCCGTCGCGATGACCACCTCCGCGCCCGGGGCTAGCGGCGCTCCGCTCGTCGGCACCTCCGTCAGGCGCAAGGAAGACCGGCGCCTCCTGATCGGAGCCGGACGGTACATCGACGATCTGATCCTGCCCGGGATGGTCCACCTGGGGCTCGTTCGCAGTCCCCACGCCCACGCGCGGATCGTCCGCGTCGACGGCGGGCCTGCCCGGAAGCTGCCCGGTGTGCTGGCGGTGCTGACGGCACGCGAGCTGCCGGAGCTCGCCGGCCCGGTGCCCGCGCTCATGAAGGAAGCGGGCTCTCGTCCGTATCACCATCCGGTGCTCGCCGCCGACCGGGTCCGCCATGTTGGCGAGGCGGTGGCCATCGTGGTGGCCGACGATCCCTATCGCCTGGCCGACGGCGTGGAGCGGGTCGTCGTCGAGTACGAGACGCTGCCGGTGGCCGCCCTGCCCGTGGTGCCTCCGGCCGTCCCGCCGGCCGTCGTACACGACGGCTGGCCCGGCAACCTCGCCGGGACCAGCACAAGCAGCGTCGGCGACACCGGCCGGGGGTTCGCCGAAGCCGACGCCGTCGTGGGGGCGCGCCTCACCTACCCGAGGCTCACGGCGATGCCGATCGAGACTCGCGGCGTCCTGGCCGCGCCCGATCCGCTCACCGGTCGCCTCACCGTGTGGTCGTCGACCCAGGTGCCGTTCAACGTCCGGAGCGCGGTGGCCGCCATCCTCGGGCTGCCCGAGGACACGGTGCGCGTGGTCGCGCCCGACGTCGGCGGGGGCTTCGGCGGAAAGGGGCAGGTTTATCCGGAGGACATGCTGGTGCCGGCGGTGGCGCGGCGTCTGGGCCGGCCCGTGAAGTGGATCGAGACCCGGCGAGAGCACTTCCTCACCGCCTCCGCCGACCGTGACCAGGTGCACGACGCGCGGATGGGTCTCAAGCGCGACGGCACGATCGTGGCGCTGGAAACAACCTTCACCCGCGACCACGGCGCCTACCCCACGCTGGGCGAGGCGATCACGCTCAACACCATCAATCACCTCGTGGGACCCTACCGCATCCCCAACTACCGCGCCCTGGGGCGGAACGTTGTCACCCACAAGACCTTCGCCGCCGCCTATCGCGGCGCGGGACGGCCGGAAGCCGCCTTCGTGCTGGACCGCCTCCTCGATCGGGCGGCGCGCCAGCTCAGCCTGGATCCGGCCGAGCTCCGACGGCGCAACCTGATCCGTCCGGAGGAAATGCCGTTCGCCACCGGCCTCACCTACCGCGACGGCGTGCCCATCGCCTACGACCCGGCCGACTACGTGGCGGCCGTCGACGAGACGCTGCGGCGGCTCGACTACGCGGCCTGGCGCAAGGAGCAGGCGGCACGTCTCGGCACGCAATGCCCGGTCGGGATCGGGCTCAGCGCGTACGTCGAAGGCACCGGGATCGGGCCCTACGAGGGCGCCGAGGTGACGGTGGATCCCGGCGGCACCGTGTTCGTCGACATCGGCGTGTCCGCCCAGGGCCAGGCCCACGAGACGACGCTGGCCCAGGTCTGCGCCGACCAGCTCGGCGTCCCGATCGAGCAGGTGACCGTCCGCGGCGGCGATACCCAGCTCGTGGGCTTCGGCATGGGCACGATCGCCAGCCGGGTCGCCGCCGTCGCCGGCCCCGCTGTGGCCCGCTCGGCGCGCGAGGTCGCCCGCAAGGCCCGCCTGGTCGCCGCCGAGCTGTTCGAATGCGCCGCGGAGGACGTCGTCGTCGCCGACGCTCACGTCTCCGTGAGAGGCGCGCCGACGCGGCGGCTGCCGCTCGGTGAGGTGGCGCGGGCCGCCGTCCGCAGCCGCGCGCTGGCCAGTGCCGGCGGCCCCGGCCTGGGCGCCTGTGTCTTCTTCTACCCGCAGACCGTCACCTGGGCCTTTGGGGCCCAGGCCGCTGTCGTGGAGGTCGATCTCGAGACGTGCGCGGTCCGGGTGCTGGCGATGGCCGTCGTCCACGACTGCGGGCGCCCCATCAACCCGATGGTCGTCGAGGGCCAGCTCCTGGGGGGCATCGTTCAGGGCCTCGGCAGCGCGCTCACCGAGGAGCTGATCCACGATGCTGAGGGCCAGCTCCTCACCGGATCGCTCATGGACTACGCGATCCCCCGTGCCGATGACATTCCCCCGATCGACTTCGCCCACGTCGAGTTCCCGTCCGTCGTCAACGAGCTCGGGATCAAGGGCGTCGGCGAGAGCGGGATCATCGCCCCCGGGGCCGTCATCGCCAACGCCGTCGAGGACGCGCTGGCCGACTACGGCGTGGAGGTCGACCGGCTCCCCCTCACACCCGCCCGCGTGTTCGAGCTGCTCCGGCGGGCCGGCCGGTGGCCGGGCCTCGCCGGCAGGCGTCAAGCGCGCACGATGAGATAGAGGTCCAGCAGGTTCGTGTTCGTGGGGCCGGTGACCAGAAGGTCGCCGCTCGCTCTCAGGAAGGTGTAGGCGTCGTTGTCGTCGAGCGCCCGCTGTGGGTCGAGCCCGGCTGCCCGGCCGCGCTCCAGCGTGCCGGCGTCCACGAGACCGCCCGCAGCATCGGTCGGCCCGTCGGTGCCGTCGGTCCCGGCGGCGAGGACGACGCGATCGTCGCCAAGGTCGAGGGCGAGCGCGGCGGCGAGAGCGAACTCCTGGCAGCGCCCGCCCCGGCCCCGGCCGCGCACCGTGACGGTCGTCTCACCGCCCGCGATCAGGCAGGCTGGACGAACCAGGCCTCGCGCGCAGCTCAGCACGTAGCGGGCGGCCTCGCCGGCCTCACCTTCCAGCGCCCGAGGCAGGACGTACGGCTGGTAGCCGAGGTTCTCGGCAGCATCGGCGGCAGCCGACACGATGTCCTCGTTGTTCCCGACGATGACGTTCGTCACGCCCTCGAAGATGAGGTCTCCGGGCTTCGGCGTTTCCTCGACCTCACCGCGCGCTCCGGCAACCAGGCGCGCCAGGATGGCAGCGGGCGTGCGCTCTCGCACCGCCCGCCTTTCGAGCACGGCCAGCGCGTCGGCGAATGTCGTTGGATCGGGAGCGGTGGGACCCGAGGCGATCACATCCAGAGGATCGCCGATGACATCGGAGAGGATCAGGGCCAGCACGGGGGCCGGCCAGGCCGCACGGGCGAGCTGACCTCCCTTGAAGAGCGACAGATGCTTGCGCACCGCGTTCAGCTCGTTGATCGTCGCCCCGGCGGACAGCAGGAGCCTCGTCACCGACTGCTTTTCCTCCAGGGTCAGGGGTGGCGCTGGCGCAGGGGTAAGGGCTGATCCACCGCCGGAGATCAGAAAAAGGATGAGGTCGTTCTGACCGGCGCTCCGGGCCAGCTTCAGCAGTCCCGCCGCCGCCGCCTGACCGCGGGCGTCGGGCACCGGATGACCGGCCTCGGCCACCAGGACGCAGCGGGTGGGAGCGGTGTAGCCATCCTTGACGACGACCAGGCCCTGAGCGATGCGATCACCGAGCGCACCCTCCACGGCCCCGGCCATGGCCGCGCCGGCCTTGCCGCAGCCGAGGACGATCAGGCGGTCGAGCCGGCGGAGGTCGAACGCGCGGTCTTCCACTGCCAGCATGGACCCCTCAAGAGTGAGAGCGTCCCGAACGAGAGGTTCGACGTTCGCGGCGGCGAGCGCGGCGTCCCAGATGGCCCGGGTCGCCTCCCGCGGCGTCACCGGCGGAGCTTCTGGAGTCGTTCCCCCGCTTCCTGAAGCAGGTCGTCGGTCTTCGGGAAGCAGAAGCGAATCTTCGTCTTGCCGAGCTCAGGATGGGCGTAGAAGGACGAGCCCGGCACCGTGGCCACGCCAGCCTGCTTGACGAGGAACATCGCGAAGGCCATGTCGTCCTCGATGCCGTACTCGGCGAGGAAGTGCGCCACATCGGTGAGGATGTAGTAGGCGCCCCGCGGCCGGTAGACGACGAAGCCCGCCTTCTCCAGATGACCGAGGAGCAGGTCGCGCTTGCCCTGGTACATCTGGCGCAGCCAGACGTAGTACCCGTCGGGGAGCGTCAGCGCCGTCACCGCCGCCTCCTGCAGCGGATGGGGCGCCCCCACCGTGACGAAGTCGTGGGCCCGGCGGATCCCCTCGCTGATCTCGGGTGGGGCGACGGCGTAGCCGATGCGCCACCCGGTCACCGAGTACGACTTCGAGATCCCCGAGATCGTGATCGTGCGCTCGGCCATGCCGGGCAGGGTGGCGATCGGCGTGTGCTCCAGACCATCGAAGACGATGTGTTCGTAAATCTCGTCGGTGATGGCGAGCAGGTCGTGTCGGAGGCAGAGATCGGCGATGACCTGGAGCTCCGGGCGCGAGAAGACCTTGCCGGTCGGGTTATTGGGGCTGTTGAAGATGATCGCCTTCGTCCGGGGCGAGACGGCCCGGCGGAGGCGGTCGGGGTCGAAGGAGAAGTCCGGCGGCTCCAACGGCACGAACACCGGCTCCGCCCCCGAGATGATGCAACCGGGTCCGTAGTTCTCGTAGAACGGCTCGAAGACGATGACCTCGTCGCCGGGGTTCAGCACGGCCAGCAGCGTGGAGAGCATCGTCTCCGTCGATCCACAGCCGACGGTGAGGTTGCGCTCCGGGTCCACGTCCAGGCCGTAGAACTTCCGGTACTTGTCGGCGACGGCTCGCCGCAGCGACGGGCTGCCCCAGGTGATGGCGTACTGGTGAAAGTCACCGTCGAGCGCCCGGTGAGCGGCGTCGACGAGCTCCGCGGGTGGCCGGAAGTTCGGCATGCCCTGGGCGAGGTTGACGCCACCATACTGCAAGCACACGCGGGTCATCTCACGGATCACCGACTCCGTAAACCCCTGCACCCTCCGCGAAATCCTCGACCCGCTCATCTTCTGATGCCCCGCGCAAGCGCCCTCCGGCCCGCCCCGAGAGGACGGCGGCAGGTTGTCCCGTCAACGGGCATGTCGACGACCGTAATCAAGCGACGAACGAGAGAGGCGTGGGCAAGGGTGGGGGGCCCCTCGGAGACCCGTATCTTCTGGGCGCTGTGTCGGACACGCGCGAACAGCAGGCCTCAAATTATCGTCGGGCAGCGTGGTCGACGAGGGGCCCCCCACCCCTGCCCGCGCCTCGAATCTTTCATCGCCCGATCAAGGCACGATGACGTCGCGCTCGATGGGATCGACCTGGACGCCGCGCTGCTTGAGCCAGGCCACCCCGCGCTGCAGCGTCTCCTCGGCGGCCTCCATCTCGAGGACCACCCAGCCGTGGTCGGCCTTCACGTCCGCCCGCCGGATATTGATGAGGATGTCGAAGTCTTTCACCAGGCGGTAGAGGACCGGCTCCTGGATGAGGTTGGGCGGAAAGGTCAGGCGCGCGCGCATCCGGGCCATCGCGGCGACCGCGCTCAGCGGCCTCCGGCGATGGCGGGGACGATGGAGACCTGGTCGCCGTCCTTCAGGGCGGTCTTCCGGCCCTGGAGGAACCGGATGTCCTCCTCGTTCACATAGATGTTGACGAAGCGCCGGAGCTCCCCGCCCTCATCCACCAGCCGCTCGCGCAGCCCGGGGAACTGCCGCTCGAGGTCCTCCACCAGATCGGCCACCGTGTCGCCCGCGGCTTTCACCTCGGCGTTGCCCTTGGTGATCGAGCGAAGCGGGGTCGGAATGCGCACCGTCACCGGCATCAGCGTCCCTCCTCGGCGGTTTGCGACTTGAGGTCGGCCAGCGCCCGGTCGAACGCCGAGAGCGTCGGCCTGATCTTCACGTGAGTCTGCAGGCGGTCGTACAGGGCGTCGGGGGTCTTGAGACCGTTGCCCGTGATGCAGATGACCACCGACTCCTCGCGAGGGATCACGCCCTGCTCGAGGAGCTTCCGGGCCGTGGCCACGGTGACGCCGCCCGCGGTTTCGGTGAAGATACCCTCCGTCCGGGCCAGCAGCAGCATGCCCTCGACGATCTCCTCGTCGGTGACGTGCTCGCCCCACCCCCCGGACTCCTTGACCGTGCGATAGGCGTAGTAGCCGTCGGCGGGGTTGCCGATGGCCAGCGACTTGGCGATGGTCTGGGGTCGCACCGGCACCAGCACGTCGGTGTCGTTCTTGATCATCGTCACGATCGGGCCGCAGCCCTGGGCCTGAGCAGCATGCATCCGGGTCCGCACCGGGCCGTCGACCAGCCTCAGCGTCTTCATCTCCTTGAGGGCCTTCCAGATCTTGGTGATGAGCGAGCCGCCGGCGCAGGGCACGACGATGTGATCGGGAGTGCGCCAGCCGAGCTGCTCGACGATCTCGAACCCGTAGGTCTTCGAACCCTCGGAGTAAAAGGGCCGGAAGTTCACGTTCACGAAGGCCCAGCGGTACTTGTCGGCGATCTCCGAGCAGAGACGGTTGACCTCGTCGTAGGTGCCCTCCACCGCGACGAGCGTTGGACTGTACACGAGGGTGGCCACCACCTTGCCGGGCTCGAGGTCGGCGGGGATGAAGATGTAGGAGCGCAGCCGCGCCTCGGCGGCGTGGGCCGCCACGGAGTTGGCGAGATTGCCCGTCGACGCGCAGGCCACGGTGTCGAAGCCGAACTCCCGGGCCTTGGTGACGGCGACGGACACCACGCGGTCCTTGAACGACCACGTGGGGTGGCAGACCGAGTCGTTCTTGACCCAGACCTCGCGCACGCCCAGCTCCTGGGCGAGGTTCCAGGCGCGGACGAGGGGGGTGAAGCCGACGTGGTGGCCGACCGCGATGTCGCCCTCGACCGGCAGCAGGTCACGGTAGCGCCACATGCTCGTCGGGCCGGCCGCGATCGTGTCGCGGGTGACGACCTCCCTGATCGCGTCGTAGTGGTAATCGACCTCGAGGGGACCGAAGCAGAACTCGCAGACGTGAACGGGTGCGGCCCGGTAGGCCCGGCCGCATTCGCGGCACTTCAACCCCTTCAGCTTCTCCATGGCCTCTCCATCGGTAGGGGATTTGAGCCCCGGTTATTTACGGCACCGACAGCCACGCAGTGGACCTAATTAACAC
>JBOHPP010000245.1:0-10753 GCA_050731755.1 Candidatus Rokuibacteriota bacterium
CTCTCACGCTCAGCGTCAATACGATGAGCACCCAGTGGTCGTCAGCGAGCGCCCAGTGGTCGTCCGACATGACCAAGCTGCGGACCGACCTGGGCGACCTCGCCGGACGCGTTGCCGTCCTCGAGGCTGGCGGCGGCGGCACGCCGATGCCCGCCCTGTTCGACGGCAACGAGAAAAAGGTGGGCAACGTCATCAGTCTGGATCAGGGCGGAACGGCCCCCTGGGTCGCGTTCAAGGAAGGTAACCACTTCTTTGCGCTCAAGGCGGTCAGCGACCAGCGTTTCTTCGCGAACAATGGGCTCCCGACCAACCGGCTGGCCGGGACGATCGTGCGCTTTGCGGAGCTCAAATGTACGGGCCAGGCGTATCTCGATCCTTGGGACAGTAATACAATGCTCACCCCGCCCCTGGCTCCCTTCTCGCTCGCCCTGGCCGGGGTCCACGAAAACAACGGCCTGGGACCAGTGCTGATCTATGTCGCTCCGGCCAAAGCCGGCCTGGTGAGCGTGCCGCAGAAGTCATGGGTCGATCCCGAGGGGTTCTGCATGAATTCCAACGGGGGGTTCTCCGGCGCCTCAGGAGTCCCCGCGGAGCTGACGCTGCAGTCGGACCACACGCCGCCGTACACGGTGAAATAGCGGTTCTGAGCATTGCCGGGCGCCGGCCATCCGGCGCCCGGCGCATCGTCTCCCGCGATCAGTCCTCCGACGCCCGGTCCAACGATCGAAGGTAGTCCGACCACTCCACGGGCACCTGGGCCTTCTTGCGGGTGTTGCATTCCTTGCAGGCCGGAACCACGTTGCCGCGAATGCTCCGACCTCCCCGCCCCAGCGGCACCAGATGATCCATCGTCAGCGCCCGGGATCCGACCTGCCGACGGCAGTAGTAGCAGATCCCGGTGGCCACGCGGCGCTTCCACCACTGACTCTGACGGAGCTCGCGGGCTCGGATGCGCTCCCGCCGCAGCACGTCGGGGTCGACCGGCGCGTAGAACTCACTCATGGCCGGCCAGTGACTCCGAGAGCGCCTCCCATTCACGCATGAGCCACGCCACCTGCTCCTCCGCGCTCCTGCGCTCGAGAGCCACCGCGCGCACCCGTTCGCCATCAACGTAGAGGCCGGGGTCGCCGAGGGTCTCGCCGAGCTGGCCCAGGCGCTCTTCGAGGCCGGCGATCTGGCGCTCGACCTCCTCCAGTCGCCGCCGGAGCTCTCGGACTTCGCGGCTGCCCGGGCCCGAGGTCGACCGCCGGGCCCCGGGTGGCCGGCCACCGCGCTCCCCCGATCGGACCGGTGCCGCCGCCGTGCCGGGCGTCGAGTGCCGACGTCTGGATCCGAGTCCCGGTGCGTCAGCGCCGAGGGCGGGCTGTCGCTCGATGGTCGAGTCTTCGGTGACCCGCGACTTGGTGTCGAGGTAGTCGTCGTAGTCGCCGGGGAAGCTGGACAGGCGGCCGCCAGCGATCTCCACCACCCGGGAAGCGATCCGGTTGATGAAGTAGCGGTCGTGCGAGATGAAAACCATGGTGCCCGTAAACGACGCCAGAGCATCTTCCAGCACTTCACGCGAAACCAGGTCCAGGTGATTGGTGGGCTCGTCGAGGCACAGGAGGGCCGCGGGCCGCACGAGCATCCTGGCCAACGCCAGCCGCGCCTTCTCCCCTCCGGACAGGACGCTGACGCGTTTGTCGACTGCGTCCCCTGAAAAGAGAAAGGCCCCCAGGATGGTGCGGACCCGCGTGTGGCTTGCCTCCGGGGCCACCGCGGCCAGCTCCTCCAGCACGGTGCGCGTGGGATCGAGGGCGTCGAGCTGATGCTGGGCGTAGTAGTGGACGGCGACCTGCGTGCCCAGCGCGCGTTGGCCCCGCTCGAACGGCAGGACGCCGGCCAGCACGCGGAGCAGCGTCGATTTCCCCGCGCCGTTGATGCCGACCAGCGCCACCCGCTCGCCGCGCTCGACCTCGAAGTCGACGCCGGCGTAGACGATGGTGTCGCCGTAGGCCTTGTGGACCCCGGACAACCGGGCGACGACCCGCCCGGTGCGCGGCGGCTGCGGAAAAGCGAAGTGGATGCGGCGGGCCTCGCGGTCGACCTCGACGCGCTCCATCCGTTCGAGCATCTTGATGCGGCTCTGCACCTGCCTCGCCTTCGTCGCCTTGTAGCGGAAGCGCTCGATGAAGCGCTCGATCTCGGCCACGCGCTTGGCCTGGTTGCGGGCCCGGGCCTCCAGGAGCCGCTGCCGGGCCTCTCGCTCGACGAGGTAGGCATCGTAGTTGCCCGGATAGAGCGTGAGGCCGGCCGGACCGAGCTCGGCGATGGTGGATACCATCCGGTTGAGGAAGTAGCGGTCGTGGGCGACGACGATCACCGTGCCAACGTACCCGGCCAGGAAACTCTCCAGCCAGGCCAGCGATGCGAGGTCGAGATGGTTGGTGGGCTCGTCGAGGAGCAGCAGCGTGGGGCGCAGGAGCAGCAGGCGGGCCAGCGCCGCCCGCATGCGCCAGCCTCCGGAGAACTCGGCGAGCGGCCGGGTCAGGTCGCCGGGGGCGAAGCCGAGCCCGCTCAGGACGGCGTGGGCCTCGGTCTCCAGGCGATAGCCGCCCAGCGCCTCGAACCGGTGCTGCAGCTCTCCGTAGCGGGCGGTGAGGGCGTCACTCGGCGAGTCGGCCAGGGTCGCCGCGACGTCCTCCATCTCGCGCTCAAGCCGCCAGACGTCCTCGAAGCCGCTGAGCGCCTCGGCCAGCACCGAGCCCGCCGTGCTGGCCGTCACTTCCTGGGGCAAATAGCCGACCGTCGCCTCGCGGGCGCGGCTCACCCGGCCGGCGTCCGGCTCCTCGTGGCCGGCCAGGATCCGGCACAGCGTCGTCTTGCCCGCTCCGTTGGGCCCCACGAGCCCGATGCGCTCGCCAGCGGCGACTCGCCAGTCCAGATCGCGGAAGAGCGTCTGGCCGCCGTAGCCCTTGGCGACCGCCTCGAGCGCGACGAGCACGCTGCTTCTAGCCCAGGCCCTGCACGCGCTCGGGCAAGATCTTCACTGTCACCCGCACCTCGCCGGGCCGCCGCCAGGGGTAGCGATCCTGGCCGGTGTACTTCTTGGCCAGCGCGTCGATGTGCGCCTCGGCGCCCTGCTCCGTCATGTCGGCCACCCGGCCGCGAATCTGGAGATACCGGTAGGGGTTGTCGGGATCCTGGACCGCCAGCGCCACCCGGGGGTTGCGCTGGAGGTTGCGGTCCTTCACCCGGCCCCGGGCCGTGTTGAACCGGATGTGAGTGCCGTCGAAGTCGACCCACACCGGCGTCACCTGGGGCGTGCCGTCGCGGCCCACCGTGGCCAGGTGGGCGAAGGCCTTCTTGTCGAGGATGTCGCGATACTTGGCCAGCGTCCCGTTACCGCTCATGTCGCGTCTCCTTGAGCTGCTCCATCATGGCGAAGGCGTGGCGGACCGACTTGACCGCCAGCGTGCCTCCCATGAGCAACCCGATGTCCAGTGTCTCCGCGATCTCGGCCTCCGTCGCGCCGCGGTCGAGGACCTCCTCGACCCGATGCTCGATTCAGTCGAAGCAGTTCTGCGACACCGCCACCGCCAGCGCGGTCAGCTCCTTGTGCTTCTTGGAGAGCGCACCGTCGGCGAAGACCTGCTCGCCGGCGGTCCGAAAGGCCGCGTACACCTTCATCGACGACTTGAGGATGAGGCCGTTGAGGCGCTTCTTCTCGCGATGGCGCTCGTGGACGTGCATCGGCGCGTCTCCTTGCTATCCCGTGGTTGTCGTCATCTCGATCGCGCGGGTCTCCGCCATGCAGCGCAGCGCCAGCAGCAGACGCACCACGCATTGCTGCACGAGCAGCGCGTCCTGGGTGAATGGATCGGCCAGCCACTCGCGCACCCACTCGCCCTTTTCCTTGGCCAGCCCCAGGGTCGGCGAAAGCTTCTGCAGCCGCAGCAGCAGATCGTCGGGGGGCAGCCCCACCGCCCGCAGCCGGGCCACTACGGCGGCCCGCACCGCCGCGTTCCAGATGCCGGTGAGACCCTCGAGCAGGGCCTGGTAGCAGGTCAGGTCCTCGCGCTCCTGGAATTGTTGCAGCACCGCGGGCAAGAAAGCGCTGACCACGGCGTCCCCCTCGTCGTCCACGCCAAACAGCGGCCCCAGCACCGGGTCGGCCTGGGGTTTGGCCAGCTCGGCGAGAAGCGCCGCCGCGGCGGCAGCGGGAACCGCCGGCATCTGAGCCAGGCGTTCGAGGACCGGGACGTCGTTGGCCATGGTCATCCTCCCACGCGAGTGGGCTCGCTCTGCATGTCGGCGCGGGCGAGGTCGCGCGCGCTGCCGGCCGGCACCAGGAAGGCGGAGGCGAACGCCGCCAGGCACACGCCGAGGCCCACCACGAAGACGCCGTGCAGGGCCGTCTCCATCGACGCGCCCGCGCCCAGCCGCTGCGCCATCACCGCCCCCATGAGGCTCAGGCCGAGCGCTCCACCCACGGCCCGGAAGAACTGGGTCATCGATGTGGCGATGCCGAGGTCGCCCCGCGGCACCGCGCTCTGGACGGCGATGAGCATCGGGACCATGGTCATCCCCATGCCGACGCCGGCCAACAGCACGTCGCGCATGGCCGCGCCCGGGGTGAGCGCGCCGTTCCAGCGCGTGAGCAGGACGAACGCCGCGGTGAGACAGGCCATGCCGGCCAGCACCACGACGCGGTAACCGATCTTCAGCACGAGCCGGGCACTGGTGATGGAGAGCGCGACCCAGCCGAGCACGAAGGGCGTGAGCACGAAGCCCGCTTCCGTGGCCGACGTGCCCGCCACTATCTGCATAAAGAGCGGGACGAAGGAGATGGCGCCGAACATCGCCATCCCGGCCAGGAAGCCGGTCACGACGGCCGCCACCACCATGCGGCGGCCGAAGAGCCGCAGAGGGACGATCGGCTCGGGGGCCCGGCGCTCGACGGCGACAAACCCGGCCAGCGCCAGTGCCCCCACGGTCAGCGGCACCACCACGTCGGCGCGCAGCCAGGCGCCGGCCCGTCCGGCCTCAACCAGGGCCAGGAGCACAGCCGACACGCCCACCGCGAAGAGTCCCAGCCCCGCGTAATCGATCACCGGGCGGCGGGGCGAGGGCGCCTCGCCACGCAGGGAACTAGCGATCAGCCCCATGCCGACGGCGCCGAACGGCAAGTTGATGTAGAACACCCAGCGCCACGACACGTGATCGGTGAGCAGCCCCCCCACGAGCGGGCCCACCAGCGAGGCGACCCCCCAGACTCCGGAAATGAAGCCCTGGATCCGGGCCCGGCGCTCCAGATCGAAGAGGTCGCCGACGATCGTCATGCCGATGCTGAGCAGGGAGCCGGCGCCGACGCCCTGGAGCATCCGGAAGACGATCAGCTCGGCCATGCCGGTCGCGGCCCCGGCCAACGCGGAGCCGGCGAGGAAAATCGCCAGACCGCTAAGGTACGTCCGGCGCCGCCCGAAGAGGTCGGACAACCGGCCCCACAGCGGCATGGTCACCGTGGAGGTGAGCAGGAAGCCCGAGAAGACCCAGGTGTAGATGTGAAGGCCGCCCAGGCTCGCCACGACGGTGGGCATCGCCGTGGCCACCACCGTCGACTCCATCGCGGCCAGGAAGATCGACAGCATGATCCCGGCCAGCGCCCGCCGCTTGCGCGCCTCCTCCATCAGTGGCCGCCGGTGCAGCCCGCGCACCGGCACAGGCCGCGGAGGTCCGGATACGGGTAGAGGCTCTCGTGGGCGTCGGCCCAGACCACCCGGAGCCCGGGCCCGGTGCGCGTGATCTCCGTCGGCCAGGCCGCCGTCGGCGCGATCGTCTCCAGCGCCGCGCAGGCCCCGCACGGGCAATCGCGCCGGAGCCGCTCGAAGGGGTAGATGGACCCGTGATCATCGCCCCAGGTCACGCCCACCGCATAGCGCCCCACAAGATGCACATCCTTCGGCGCGTTGGGATCGGGCTGGCCCAGGAGTGGCAGCCGCAGCTTCTGACTCACGTGCCGCCTCCGGCGCTCGGGCGACCCCGCCGCATGCCGGCCAGCAGATAGTGAATGGCGAGGTTCTGGTAGGGACCCCAGGCTCGGGCGCGGCGTCGAATGGTCTGCTCACCGGGCACGCGACCCCGGCCGTAGTAGTGGGCGAACGCCTTGCGCACGCCAAGGTCCCCGGCGGGGCAGACGTCCCCGCGGCCCAGGCACCGGGCGAGAAACCAATCCGCCGTCCAGCGCCCGAGGCCGTGCAGCGCGGTGAGCCGCGCGATGACCTCGGCGTGGGAGGCGGCGGCGAGCACGGATGGATCGAGCGCGCCGGCAGCGAGGGCCCGGGCCACGCCGCGGATGGCTACGGCCTTGTTCCGCGAGAACTGCATGGTCCGCAGCTCGCGGGGCCGGCGGTCGGCCAGCTCGCGAGCTTCGGGAAAGGCCCACACGGTCTCCCCGCCGATCACCACCGGCGTGCCGAAGCGACGGACCAGACGCGCCCGGAGCGCGAAGGCGAAGGTGAGGTTGACCTGCTGAGCGCAGATGGAGCCGACGAGCATCTCCAGCGCGGTGGGGGCCAGCGTGGGCCGCATCCCGTAGAGCGGCTCGATCAGCGGGCCCAGCGCCGGATCGGCCTTGGCGACCCGATAAAAGCCGGGAAGATCGAAGTCGAGTCCGAAGATCGCCCGCACCTCACGCGTGATGGCGTCGGTCACTGGCGCCGCCCGAACGCCCGGCGCCAGGATCTCCAGACGCGGCTGGTCCACCGTGCCGTTCCCGTGCACCTCGTAGGGAACGAGGCGGCCGCCGAGCCGCAACACGCGGCGGAACACGTCGCCGCTGACCCGGTTGGCGGGGTCTTCGCCCCAGATGCGATACCGCGCCAGCGTGGCAGGGACGTCGAGTGGGCCGTCGGGAGTCAACCGGAATCGCACGCGGGGGTCAAGTGTAGCAGAGTTGGTGTAAGCTGCGGGCCGTGACGGCGGTCCTCCAGCGCGATGACGACCGCGTGCGGATCCTCACGCTGAACCGCGCCGACGCGCTCAACGCGCTCACCGTCGAGGCCATGAGCGAGCTGGGCGGGCGACTGGAGGCGGCCGCCGCCGGCGCGGCCGGGCGGGATGGGAGGCCCTGGCCGCCGACTTCCGCATCGCCTCCGAGCGGGCGCGCTTCGGGGAGGTCTGGATCCGATGATCCTCACCGGCGAGCTGGTCGACGCCGACGAGGCTCTGCGCATCGGCCTGGTCAACCGCGTGGTGCCTGCCGAGCGGCTCCTGGACGAGGCAGTCGCTGGCCAACCGCCTCGCCCAGAGACCCGCCGAAGCACTGGCCCAGGCCAAGGCGGCGATCAACCGCGGCCTCGCCTCCCACCTCGGTGACGAGCTGGAGGCGGTGGTGGCGGCGCAGCTGGCGTGCGTCGCCACCACCGACTTCAAGGAAGGCGTGCGCGCGCTGGCCGAGCGCCGGCCGCCCCGCTTCGGCGCTGCGGCTGGCGCTCGCGAGCGATGAGCGGCGTCACCTGGTTCTGGACGCTGTCCAGTGCCTCCCTCGGCACCACCCTGCCGTCCACCGCGTGGTCGAGCTGACGCTTGAGGATCTCGCGATCTTCTGGTAGTTCGGGGCCATCATCTTGGCCGACGCGTATTTGAGCTGGTCGCGAGCCACCAGGTACCGCGGGTTCTTTTCCACGTGGGTCTTCATCTCCGGCACGGCGTAGGAGGACTGCCGGGTGGCCACGTAGGAACCAGGCCCACGATGGCCAGCAGGCCCCCCACGAACAGCGTGGTGAGGGTCGCGCCCATGCCCAGGTCCCAGAAGCGGAGCGTGGTCTGCCAGATGTAGTAGGTGAGGACGTTCGTCTGGTCGGCGGGCCCGCCCTGCGTCATCACGTACACCTGATCGAACACCTGGAAGGAGGCGATGATGGCGATCACGAACACGAACAGGGTGGCCGGGGCCAGGGAGCGGGAACGTCACGTAGCGGAACCGCTGCCAGGCGCTGGCGCCTTTCAGGGCGGTGGCCTCGTGCAGCTCGGCCGGAATCGCCTGGAGGCCGGCCAGGAAGATGAGCATGAAGTAGCCGAAATGCTTCCAGACGGACATGATCACACGATGGCCGGCAGCGCTGCGCGCCGCGAGTACAGCCACTCGATGCGCGGCACCTCGATCCCAGGTAATGGTTCACGAGGCCGATCCCGGGTTGAAGAGCCACACCCACAGCATGGCCGCCGCGACCATGGGCACCATGGTCGGATAGAACAGCGCCACCCGGTACAGGCCCCGACCCCATCCCAGTCGCCGATTGACCAGCAGAGCGGCGGCGAGGCCCAGCGCCATGGGCGCCGGGATGGTCCCCATCGCGTACAGGACGTTGTTCCGGACCACCAGCCAGAACAGCGGCGTCCCCAGCGCAACGGCGTAGTTGGCGAGACCCACGAACTCCGGCTCCGGCGTCTGCACGTTCCACTGGAACAGCGACAGGAAGGCGGCCAGGCCCAGCGGAACGTAGGTGAACAGCGTCAGGAACACGAGCGAGGGGGCGAGGTAGAGATACGCGAACCAGGAGCGGCGCATGAGCCGCGCCAGTCTACGGGCGCGGCCCGGAAACGGTCAAGGCACCTCAGTGTCGGAGGTGATAGGGAACGTCGGTCACCACCACGTTCTTGCGGAAGAGCAGCGCGCCCTTGATCAGCAGCGCCGTCTGGTTGTGGAGCAGCTGCTGCCACCAGCGGGCGGGCAGGAACTCCGGGATCACGATCGTCACAATGTGCCGCCCGTGGCGCGCCTGCAGGTGGTCGACGTATTCGAGCAGCGGCCCCAGCAACGACCGGTAGGGCGACGTCAGCACGACGAGGGGCACGCCGAGACCGTGCTTGCCCCACTTCTCCTCGAGCCGCCGCGTCTTGTCGGGATCGAGCTCCACGTAGACGGCCTTGGCCTCGGGGGACAGGGTCCGGGCGTACTGGAGCGCTTCCACCACGCCCCGATGCAGGTCGCCGACCATGACCAGCACGGTGTGGCGGATCGGCGGGGGACCGTCGTACCCCTCGAGAGAGAGCTGGTCGGCCACGTTCTCGTAGTGCCGCTTGATGGCCAGCAGCACCGTGATGAGCAGGCCGATGAGGACCACCACGATCCAGGCGCCGTGCAGGAACTTGGTGGCGGCCACCACGACGAGCACCACGGCGGTGGTGGCCGCGCCCACGCCGTTGATGGCCACCCGCCACCACCACCCCGGCGGTCGTGTCCGCAGCCAGCGGCGCACCATGCTGCCCTGGGAAAGCGTGAACGACGTGAAGACTCCGACGGCGTAGAGGGGGATCAGCCCATGGGTGCTGCCTTCGAAGATGGCGACCAGCGCCGCCGCGGCGACGGCCAGGATCAGGACGCCGTTGGAGAACACGAGCCGGTCCCCGCGGGTGCCGAACTGCCGCGGCATGTAGCCGTCGCGGGCCATGAAAAAGGCCAGGCGGGGGAAGTCGGCGAACGCGGTGTTGGCGGCCAGGACGAGGATGAGCATCGACACGGCCTGCAGGTAGAAGTACAGCGCCCCCCCGCCGAACACCCGCCAGGCCAGTTGGGACACGACCGTTTCCTCTTCGCGGGGGACGACACCGAACACCACGGACAGGGCGGTCGTGCCCAGGAAGAGCGTCATCATGATCACGCCCAGGATGGCGAGCACGGCTCGGGCGTTCCTGACCTCAGGCGGCTTGAACGCGGTGACTCCATCCGCCACCGCCTCGATGCCGGTGAGGGCCACCGCTCCTGAGGCGAAGGCCCGCAGGACCAAGAATGCGGTGAGGACCTCGGCGGTGGCCGGCGCGGTCGGAGCCGAGGCGGCCACCGGGGGCGCCCCGGCCAGACCGTACTCGACGAGGCCCATCACGATGAGGGTGAAGAAGCCGGCGATGAAGAGATAGGACGGCAACGCGAAGAGCTTGCCCGATTCGCGTACCCCCCGAAGGTTGGCGATGGCGATCAGGCCGATGGCGACCACGCAGAGAATCACCCGGTACTGGAACAACGGCGGAAAGGCGGAGGTGAGCGCGGCGATCCCGGCCGACACGCTGACGGCGACGGTCAGGGTGTAATCGATGAGGAGCGCGCTGCCGGCGACGAGGCCGGGCACCGTTCCTAGATTGTCCTTGGCCACGATGTAATCGCTCGCGCCCTGCGGGTAGGCCAGGATGGTCTGCCGGTAGGAGAAGATGACGATGGCGATGACCACGGCGATGGCCCCGCCGATCGGCATCGCCCAGACCAGGGCCCCCGTCCCGGCCAGGATGAGGACGCGGAGGATCTCTTCGCTCGCGTAGACCACGGACGAGAGGTTGTCGGAGGCGAAGACGGCGAGCCCGGTCACCTTCGAGAGCCGCTCGTGCCGGGCCTGGGCGGTGGGCAGCGGTCGCCCGACCAGCAGACGCTTCAGCGCGTGGAGTCGCATGTTCCGGAGGTCCCGAGGCGGTCGGGGTGTCGCGCGGCGGCGGACCGAGTCGAGCGGACGAGAAACCTCTGCCGCCGGTGAAGGCGCACGACATCAATCATACGCGCGGGCCAGGGTCAAACGAAACGCCGGCCATCGAGCTCGATGTCCGGCGTCAGTGGACAGCCGTCCCAGGCTAGCGTCGGTCCTGGGGCGCCTCGCCGAAGCCGTCGGAGGCCCGCAGGCGCTCCTCGCTGCCCGGGATGTACCGCTTCTCCTGCTCCTGCCAGTGCCCCACCCGCGCCATCACGTGGTGGCTCTCCGTGGGATGCCCCACCTTCAGCCGCTCC
>JBOHPP010000246.1:0-21272 GCA_050731755.1 Candidatus Rokuibacteriota bacterium
GGCGTACCCAAGGCGCGCATCATCGAGGCCGCGCGAGCGATCGGCCGCGCACGTGGGCGCTTCAGCACGCACAGCTGGCGCGCCGCAGCAGCAGGCAACCTGTGGGGCTGGCAGATCACCCGCTGCGTCTACCTCCTCGTCGTCCTGACGGGATCGGTCGGCACCGAAGGCGGCGTGAACCTGCACGTCGACAACAAGTTCGTCCCGAAGCATCCGCTGCCGCCGGGAGCGCCGGCGTACTGGAACGAGCTGCTCTTCCCGCGCGAGTTTCCCCTCTCGTACCACGAGTTGAGCTTCCTGCTGCCGCACTTCCTCAAAGACGGGCGCGGCAGGCTCGACGTCTACTTCACGCGCGTCTACAACCCGGTGTGGACCAATCCCGACGGCTTCTCGTGGATCGAGATGCTCACCGACGAGAGCAAGGTCGAACGCCACGCCTGTCTGACGCCGGTCTGGAGTGAGACGGCCTGGTTCGCGGACTACATCCTGCCGATGGGCCTCGCTTCCGAACGCCACGACCTCATGTCCCAGGAGACCCACGCCGCCCGCTGGATCGGCTTCCGCCAGCCCGTGCTCCGCGTGGCCCTGGAGCGGCAGGGCCGCACGTTCGACTGGACCTGGCAAGCCCACGAGGCGGCTGGAATCGGCCAGGTGTGGGAGGAGGACGAGTTCTGGATCGAGCTGTCCTGGCGCATCGATCCCGACGGCGCGCTCGGCATTAGAAAGTTCTTCGAGTCACCGTACCGTCCCGGCCAGAAGCTGCGCATCGAGGAGTTCTACCGCTGGATCTTCGAGCACAGCGTGCCCGGGCTGCCGGAAGCCGCGCAGGCCGAGGGCCTGACGCCCCTCGACTACATGCGCCGGTACGGCGCGTTCCTGATCGAGGAGGGCGTGTACCACCATCACGAGCAGCCGGTGGCGCCGCGGATGCTCGAGGGCGCCAGCGTGGAGCCGCGGACGAAGGTCGCCACCCGCGACGGCCAGAGCGTGGGCGTCGAGGTGGACGGTGTCGTGCGCACGGGGTTTCCCACGCCGTCACGCAAGCTCGAGTTCTTCTCGCCGACGCTGAAAGCCTGGAAGTGGCCGGAGCAGGCGGTGCCGGGCTACATCCAGAGCCACGTCCACTGGTCGCGGATCGACCGCGCCGCGGGCGAGATGGTGCTGCTGCCCACCTTCCGCCTGCCCACGCTGATCCATACCCGCTCGGGCAACGCCAAGTGGCTCTACGAGATCTCCCACACCAACCCCATCTGGATCCATCCCGAGGACGCCGCGCGTGCAGGGGTGCAGACGGGCGACCTCCTCAAGGTCGAGACGGCCATCGGTCACTTCGTCGACCGTGTCTGGGTGACCGAGGGCCTGCGCCCGGGGATCATCGCCTGCTCCCATCACCTGGGCCGCTGGCGGCTCGCCGAAAACGCCGGCGGCGACCGCTGGTCCACGGCGCTGGTGAGCCTCGAACGGCTGGGACCGGGCCGGTGGCGGATGCGGCGAATCCACGGGGTGGAGCCGTTCGCCAGCGAGGACGCCGATTCGGCACGCATCTGGTGGACCGAGGCCGGCGTCAACCAGAACCTCACGTTCCCCGTGCAGCCCGATCCCCTCAGCGGCCAGCACTGCTGGCACCAGAAGGTCCGCGTCGCCCGTCCCGGGCCCGGTGAAGACGAAGGCGACATCGTGGTCGACACCGGCCGGGCGCACGAGATCTATCGCCAGTGGTTGAGTCTGGCCCGGCCGGCTCCCGGCCCCGACAACCTCCGGCGGCCCCTGTGGCTGCCCCGCGCCTTCAAGCCCGATCCCTCAGCGTACCGGCTCGACAGCTGACGGCTCCAGCCGCGCCGTGAGGGCCGGCCGGGGGACGAATCACGCTAAGATAGGGCGCCCTGATGAGTCGCACCGGCGCCATCGCGCTCGCCGTCGTCGCTGTGGTCCTCGTGCTGGTCTCCTTCTGGCTGTGGGAAGAAGGACCCACGAGGCCCTCGACACGTGTCCCCGCTCCGCCGCCGGCGACCGCGCCGTCGACATCGGCGCGCTTGCTCGACGATCTGATGCTCGACCAGCAGGTCACCCGGCTCGCCGGCGAGCCGGCGAAGCCCTTCATCCTGCCGACGCTCGGCGGAGAGCGCTTCGACTTCGCCCAGCTGGCCGGCCGCCCGGCCTTGCTGTACTTCTGGGCCACCTGGTGACCGCACTGCACGAGGGAGTTGCCCTCGACCATCGAGCAGGTGCATAGGGAGTTCCAGCCTCAAGGGCTCGCCGTCGTCACCATCGACATCCAGGAGCCGTCGGCGACGGTGGCGAGCTGGACGCGGACCAACGGGACGTCGTTCCCGGTCCTGCTCGACGCCGACGGAGCCGTCTCCCAGCAGTACGCCGTGACGGCAACGCCCACCGTGTTCCTGGTGAGCCGCGACGGCAAGCTGCTCGGCAAGGCCCTGGGCACCCGGCCGTGGACCTCTGACCGGGGCCGCGCCCTGCTGCAGGCCCTGCTCGGGTCGTGACGGTGCGGCCCGACGACGTCGACCTCGACGTCGTCGAGACCGACGTTCTCATCCTGGGCGCCGGGGGCGCCGGCCTCTGCGCCGCGCTGCACTGCGCCGACGCCTCGCCGAGCCTCCGGGTCGCCATCGTGGTGAAGGGCCTGCTGGGCCGGGCCGGGTGCACGCGCATGGTGCAGGGCGGCTACAACGCGGTGCTCACCGCTCCCGACTCGCTCGACGCGCACGTCCTCGACACGCTCACGGGCGGCGGCTGGATCAACGACCAGGAGCTGGTGTGGACGCTCGTCCGCGAGGCGCCGACGCGGGTGCTGGAGCTGGAGTCGCGCTACGGCTGTCTGTTCGACCGCTCCCCGGACGGGCGCATCCATCAGAAGCCGTTCGCCGGCCAGAGCCACGACCGCACCGTGCACAAGGGCGACCTCACCGGCATCGAGATCATGAATCGCCTGAGCGAGCAGGCCCTGGCCCGGCCGAACATCACGGCGCTCGAGGAGTGCCGGGCGCTCGAGATCGCTCTCGACGACGCCGGCCGCTGCGCGGGGGCCCTCGCGCTGGACGTCCGCGCCGGGCGCTTTCTGGCCGTGCGGGCCCGAGCCACCCTGCTGGCCATGGGTGGCGGGCCGACGATGTACAAGGTCTTCGCCTGCTCGGCCGACAAGTCGGCCGACGGCATCGCGCTGGCCTACGGGGCGGGGCTACCCCTGCGCGACATGGAGATGATCCAGTTCCACCCGACGGGCCTCGTCATCCCGGGCTCGCTCATGACCGGCGCCTTGCTCGAGGAAGGGCTTCGGGGCGCCGGTGGCTACCTGCGCAACGGTCTCGGCGAACGCTTCATGGCGCGCTACGACCCCGGGCGCCTGGAGCGCTCCACGCGCGACCTCGTCTCCCGCGCCTGTTACCTGGAAATCGAGGCTGGCCGCGGCAGCCCGAACGGCGGCGTGTGGATCGACGTGTCGCACCTGGGAGCTGACGTGGTCGAGCGCAACTTCCGCGGGATGGTCCGCCGCTGCCGCGATTTCGGTCGCGATCTCGCTCGCCAGCCGGTGGAGGTGGCACCCACGGCGCACTTCATGATGGGGGGCGTGGTGATCGATCCCGCATGCCGGACGGCGATCGAGGGCCTGTTCGCGGCCGGCGAGGATGCGGGCGGCGTGCATGGCGCCAACCGCCTGGGCGGCAACGGCGTGGCCGACTCCACCGTATTCGGCGGGATCGCCGGCGACGTGATGGCCGCGTTCGTCGCCGGCCACGCAGCGCCGGTGTTGCCGCTGGGCCGGCTCCGCGATTTCGCCCGGGCCGCGCTGGCCCCGCTGGGACGCCCGGGCGGCGTAGGCGCAGACCTCTACCGGCTTGTCGACGAGCTTCGGGCGCTGATGTGGGAGCAGGCGGGTCTCGTGCGCGATGCCCCTGGGCTCGTGGCGGCGCTCGGAGACGTCGAACGAATCGAGGCCCGACTGACGGACGTGAGCCTGCCCGGCGGCGCGTCGCTGAATCAGGCCTGGCAGGACTGGTTGAATCTCCGAAGCCAGACGCTGGCGGCCAGGCTCATCATCCTGAGCGCGCTCGAGCGCCGGGAGAGCCGGGGCGCCCATTGGCGCCGGGATTTTCCGACGGCCGGCGCGGAGCCGCTCTACTTCGTGCGGGTCGCGCGCATCCCCGAGGGACCTCGGGTGACGCGCGAGCCTGTCGCGCTGACGCGAGCCACGCCGGCTGAGTCAGCGCGGGCGCCGGAGACGGTCGAGATCGGCGACTGAGCCGAGCATGAGCGTGGCCCGGGGCACGGACAGGAAGCTCGTGGGCGCCGCCCTCGCCCTGCTCGGCATCCTCGCTCTGGTCGAAGCCCGCCGCCTCTACGCGCTCCGGACGACCCTGGTGGCGGGTGCCGTCGTCGGCGACGACACCTTTCCTCTCATCGTCGGCGCCGCCCTCGTCGCCATGGGTGCACATCTCCTGCTGGCCGCCCGCCTGCCGACGCCGCGGGTCGACCTGGCCCAGGGTCCGATCCGCGTGCGCCTGCTCGCGGGCGCTGCCGTTCTCGTCGCCTACTGCGCCATCCTGCCCTGGCTCGGCTACTCGGCGAGCACGGCGCTCGGCTCGACGGCCCTCTACCTCACGCTGGGCGGCTACCGCTGGCCGGCGGCCCTCCTGCTCGGCGCGGTCACGACCGGTGCTCTCCACCTCCTGTTCCGGGTGTGGCTGTTGCAGCCGCTGCCGGCCGGCTGGCTGGGGTTCTGACTCATGGTGGACGTCCTCGGTCATCTGGCCAGCGGCTTTGGCGCCGCCCTGACGCCGACGAACCTGGTCATGGCCTTCGCCGGTGCGCTGCTCGGCACATTCGTCGGCGTGCTGCCCGGGCTCGGGCCGACCGCGGCCATCGCGATCCTGTTTCCGCTGACCACGGTCCTGTCGCCGGTGCCGGCGATCATCATGCTCGCCGGCATCTACTACGGCGCCATGTACGGCGGATCGACGACCGCGATCCTCCTCAACATCCCGGGCGAAGTGGCCTCCGTCCCAACCTGCCTCGACGGCTACCCGATGGCCCAGCAGGGCCGGGGCGGCGTCGCGCTCGGCATCGCGGCCATCGGTTCCTTCGTGGCGGGGACGCTGGGGGTGATCGGGCTGACCTTCTTCGCTCCACTCCTCGCCGACCAGGCGCTGAGGTTCGGGCCCCCCGAGTACTTCGGCCTCATGCTGCTGGCCTTCACGGTGGTGGTCTCGCTGTCCGGCGCCTCGCTGGCCAAGGGGCTGGCCATGGCCGTGCTCGGCTACTTCATTGCCCTGATCGGGCTGGGACCTACCACGGCGGAGCCCCGCCTCACGTTCGGCTACGCCCCGCTCATGAGTGGCGTCGACCTCATCGCCCTCGTCGTCGGGCTCTTCGCCGTGTCCGAGGTCTTCCTCGGCTTCGAGGAGGCGCGCGTGGCCATCGCTCAGCGGATCCGCAACGTGTTTCCCCGCTGGCCGGACCTCCGGCAGGCGCTGCCGGCGATCCTGCGCGGCACCGGGATCGGGTTTCTCTTGGGACTGCTGCCTGGCTGCGCGCCAGGCGTGACCGTGTTCCTGGCCTACGACGCCGAGAAGAAGCTCTCCCGGCATCCCGAGCGCTTCGGCAAGGGTGCCATCGAAGGCGTGGCCAGCCCCGAATCCGCGAACAACGCCACCAGCTCGGCGGGCTTCATTCCGTTGTTGGCGCTGGGCATTCCCGCCTCGGCTCCGCTGGCCGTCCTCCTGGGCGGACTCATGGTCTACGGGCTTCAGCCGGGGCCGCTGCTCTTTCAGCGGAATCCCGACGTCGTCTGGACGGTCATCGCCAGCCTGTACGTCGGCAACGTGATCCTTCTGATCCTGAACCTGCCGCTGGTCGGCCTCTGGGTGAGGCTCACCCGCATCCCATTCAGCATCCTGGGACCGGTCATCTTGCTGCTGTCAGTCGTCGGCGCCTACACGGTACGCAACAGCATGTTCGACGTGGCGATCAGCCTGGTGTTCGGCGCCGTGGGTTACTTCCTGCGCAAGTACCAGTGGCCGCTGGCCCCGCTGCTCCTGGCCTACATTTTGGGGCCGCTCCTCGAGAAGTACCTGATCCAGTCGCTGTCGATGAGCGGGGGCAGCCCGCTCATCTTTCTCCAGCGGGGACTCTCGCTGGCCCTGATCCTGAGCGCGCTCGTGCTACTCTTCACGTCGCTCGTCCTGGTCCGCTACGCCAGCGCGCGCGTGAAGGAGACCACGGCCGAGGAGATGGCGCTTTGAAGGAGGACACGATGAGCAGATCGTCGCTCGCGACGCTGCTGGGGGTGCTGGTGGCAGCGCCCGGGCTCCTGACGGCGACCCTCGCGCTGGCCCAGCGAGACTATCCGGCCCGGGCGGTCGAGATCGTCGTGCCGTTCGTCCCTGGCGGAGGCACGGACCTCATTGCCCGACTCGTGGCCGACTACATGGGCAAGAAGTGGGGGCAGCCGATGCTGGTGGTGAACAAACCAGGTGGCGGCGGCGTGCCGGGGGCGCGGGCGGCGCTCAAGGAATCGCGGCCCGACGGCCACACGATCCTGATGGACATCCACACGACGTCCTCGATGTTGATCGGCGCCTGGAAGAACCCGCCGCTCACGCTGGCCGATCGCAAGTGGGCCGGGCGGGTCGTTCGCGATCCGATGGTGTTCGCGGTGAAGGCCGACGCGCCATGGAAGGCGTTCAAGGAGTTTTCCACTTGGGTCAAAGCCAACCCCGGCGAGCTGGTGTGGTCCACCGTCGGGCCCGCCGGTCCTTCGCGCTACACCGCGTACGACTGGTTCACCCAGATCGGGGTGGACCCCACGAAGACGAAGATGGTGATCACCGAGGGGGCGGCGGACTCGATGACCAAGCTCGCCGGCGGTCACGTTCAGCTGGCGATCCACTCGGTGGCTGAGGCCCACGCCATGGCTAGCGCCGGGAAGATCAGGCTGCTGGCCGTGCTCTCGCCCTCGCGCATCAAGTACCTGCCCGAAGTGCCGACGGCCGAGGAGCAGGGCGTGATCAAAGGCGTGCGGGTGCAGTGGTGGGCGGGGGTCTCGTTCCCCGCGGCCACCCCCGACCCCATCGTGCAGAAATGGGAGGCCGCGCTGGCCGACATGACGAAGGACCCCGCCTTCCTGGCCGGCGCCGAGCGAATCAACATGAACATCGATTTTCTCAACGCCGCTCAGACGCGCGCCTTCGTGGAGAAGGAAGTCGAGGGTTACATCGACATGGCGACCCAGATCGGGATCCGCCGTTAGGAGGAGACAACCATGGGGTCCTCGCCATGATGACCGACGACGTCGTCTTCGAAGCATCCTTCGGCAAGGAGCCGTGGGGGACGCGCGTGGTGGGCCAGACGGCCCTCCGGGAGTTTCTCGCCGACATGTTCGAGCGGATACCCGACGTGCGGTGGGACGAGCTGCGGCACTTCGCTGGCCCGGAGCACGCCGTCGTGGAGTGGCTGACGACGGGCACGCCCCGAGGCGGAGCGCGGTACGAGGTCCAGGGCTGCGACGTCCTCACCCTGCGTGACAGCCGGATCGCGGCCAAGCGTTCATACCGCAAGGCGAGCTTGTAACCGGTTGAGTCGCCTCGAGCTGCAGTTCCTGGGGTCGGGGGACGCCTTCGGGAGCGGGGGGCGACTGCAGACGTGCCTGCTTCTGCGCGGCGCCGCCGGCGGCAGCGTGCTGATCGACTGCGGGGCCTCGTCGCTCATCGCCATGAAGCGGGCCGGCGTCGATCCGTCGTCGATCGAGTGGGTGCTGCTCTCGCACCTGCACGGCGACCACTTCGGTGGCGTGCCATTCATGGTCCTGGACGGCCAGTTTCGGAAGCGCACGCGGCCGCTGCACGTGGCGGGTCCTCCGGGAGTGGTCGAGCGCGTCGTTGCGGCGATGGAGGTGCTGTTCCCCGGTTCATCCACGGCAGCGCGACCGTTCGCGCTGGAGTTTATCGAGCTGAAGGCGCGCCAGCCGACGCCGCTGGGGCCCGCCGGCGTGACCGCGTTCGAGGTGGCGCACATGAGCGGGGCACCGTCGTACGCGCTCCGTGTGGAGTACGCGGGTAAGACTGTCGCCTACTCGGGCGACACCGAGTGGACGGACACGCTCGTGGAGGTGGCGGCGGGCGCCGACCTCTTCGTCTGCGAGGCCTACTTCTTCGCCAAGCAGGTCAAGTACCACCTCGACTACCACACGCTGATGAGCCACCGCCCCCGGCTCGCCTGCCGGCGGCTCATCCTCACGCACATGAGCCAGGAGATGCTCGACCGCGGCGCCGAGGTCGAGACGGAGCGGGCCGACGACCTCAAGGTCATCGGCCTTTCGTGATGGAGCCGAAGGTCCTCAAACGGGAGTGGATGAACGTCGAGGGCTGGCGCGACACCAAGGCCGGCATGTGGGCCTGGCTCATCCAGCGGGCGGCGGCCGTGCTCTTGCTGGTGGTGATCGCGCTCCACCTGGCCAACCCGTTTCGGCGAGAGGTGCAGGCCGCACTGCTGGCGCTGGCCCTGGTCCACGCGCTCCTCGGCGTGCGCTCGCTGCTCCTCGACTTCGGCCTGCCGCTGCGCTGGCACCGCGCGCTCTTCGTGCTCGCCCTGCTCCTGGCCGGCGTGATCTTCGCCGCCGTCTGGACCTGGCGCTGGTACTGAGAGGCTCGGCGCGATTTGAGGAGACGACATGGCGACCAAGTACGATCTCGAGAGGTGGCTGGTCGAGGCCCTCAAGGCAGTCCGGAGACCTTCTCTTCACCTGGCAGTACGACATTCGGTGGGCCGCCACACGTCTAAGGGAAGGAGGGATTCTTCGGCCCGTGGCCGTTTCCCCTCACGGTCGCTGGGAGCTTGCGCGTTCGCGCGGTCGATCGCGTTGAATCATCGAGCGGAGAGGTAGCAACATAGCGAGTCAGCTCGGATGGCAGCCGACCCGACCCGAAACGCTCGTCGCCGATACAATTGGCTTTCTGAGGATCGCTGGCAAAATGCTTGAGCAGGCAGGCATGATCTCCAGCGCAGAGCTCGTAAGCGCATCGCTTACGAGCGCCCGCCGAGATTTCGAAACGCTCTGGACCGAGGGATCAACGTGATCTCTGGACGCAACCCTCATCGGCTACAGCGTGTCAGTGTGCTCGACAGCGAGATGGCCTATGTGAACATCGGCCGAGGTGCGCCGCTTGTCTTCCTCCATGGCAACCCGACGTCCTCCTATCTCTGGCGGGACGTCATCACGCATGTCGAACCGGTGGGCCATTGCCTGGCCCCGGACCTCATCGGCATGGGCGCCTCGGGCAAGAACCCGAAGGGCGTCTATCGCTTCGTGGACCACGCCCGCTATCTCGACGCTTGGTTCGAGGCACTGGCGCTCCGGGACGTCACGCTGGTCGTGCACGACTGGGGCTCGGCGCTCGGCTTCTGGTGGGCCCAGCGCCATCCCGACCGCCTGCGGGGCCTCGCGTACATGGAGGCGATCGTGCGACCGGTGAGCTGGGCGGAGTGGCCGGAGAACGCTCGGAAGATCTTCCAGACGATGCGCTCGCCGGCCGGCGAGGAGCTCGTCCTCCAGAAGAACGTGTTCGTCGAGCGCATCCTGCCGGCCAGCGTCATGCGGACGCTGACCGACGAAGAGATGGACGCGTACCGGCGGCCGTGGCGGGAACCCGGCGAGTCACGTCGCCCCGTGCTCCAGTGGCCACGCGAGATCCCCATCGACGGCGAGCCCGCCGACGTGGCGG
Source organism: Candidatus Rokuibacteriota bacterium (assembly GCA_050731755.1). Classification (GTDB taxonomy): domain Bacteria; phylum Methylomirabilota; class Methylomirabilia; order Rokubacteriales; family CSP1-6; genus JBOHPP01. The sequence goes on from JBOHPP010000246.1 coordinate 9,735, forward strand.
CCATCGTCGACGGCTACGCCCGCTGGTTGGCCACCAGTCCCGTGCCGAAGCTCTTCGTCAACGCCGAGCCGGGCTCGATCCTGGTGGGTGCCCAGCGCGACTTCTGCCGCCGGTGGCCCAACCAGCAGGAGGTCACCGTCCGAGGGCTCCACTTCGTTCAGGAGGATTCGCCAGCCGAGATCGGCCGGGCCGTGGCCGACTTCGTCCGGAGCCTCTGATCGTCGGCGGGCCTCAGCCGCTCATCCCGTACAGCCGCGCGCAGTTGTCCCAGAGGATCTTCCGCTTCGTCTTCTCCGCGAGCGGCAGCTTCAGAAAGTGCGCCGTCGCCTCGGGATACTTGGTGTCGTAGTGTGGGTAATCGGTGGAGAAGACGAAGCAGTCGGTGTCGCAGAGCTCCACGGCGTGCCGGGCCGGCCATTCCTCGCATTCGAGCGAGACCCAGCACTGGCGATAGAAGTACTCGCTCGGCCGCCGCGTCACCGCCGCGTTCTCGTACTTGCCGGGGTTTTCCCAGTGCTCGTCGAGCCGCCAGAGCCAGAACGGGAGCCAGGAACCGTTGCCCTCCAGGAACGCGACCTTGAGCTGCGGGAACCGGGCCAGGACGCCGCCCAGCGTCATCGCCTCCACCGCGAGCATCTGTTCCATGCTGTGCGAGCAGGCGTGCTGGAGGGCGAAGTGGTCGCCACCGAAGCGGTCGGCGCCGACCGTGGGCATGTGGGACGCTACCCCTTCGTGGAATCCGACGGGCACGCCGAGGTCCTGGACCGCCGCCCACAGGGGGTCGAAGTCCGGCTGGTGCCAGTAGACTCCTGGGCGCGGCGGGTTGGGGCGCAGGAAGATGGCCTTGAAGCCGAGCGCCTCGACCGCCCGGCGCGCCTCGCGGATCGAGCGGTCAAGGTCCTGGATCGGGAGCATGGCCGCGCCATACATGCGCCGGGGGTCGCCCGCCTGGCAGAAGTCGGCGAGCCAGTCGTTGTAGGCGCGGGCGATCGCCTCGGAGAACTCGGGCTCCATGTCCGGGAAGCTGTTCACGAAGAGACCGCGGGAGGGGTAAAGGACCGTGACGTCGATGCCTTCGCGATCCATGGCGCCGAGCTGCGCGACGGCGTCGAAGCCCCGCGCAATGTCCTCGGCGAAGCGGTCGAGGCCACTACGAAACGACACGCGCGCAATCCGGGCCGAGAGCTGGAAGGCGTCGGTCCCGTCAACGATGACCCCGACGTCCGTGGCCTTCCGCGTGGATCCCCGTGGGGCGCGGTGCTTGAAGCGCCTGTCGATGTAGCGCTCCCAGAGATCCACGGGTTCCATCACGTGCATGTCGCTGTCGAAGACCTTGAAGCCATCCTTGGCCATGGCGCTGTTCTCCTCTCGTGCTCCGGCGGGCGGCGTTTAGAAGAGGAACGTGGTCCCGATCGAGTTCTGCACGAAGGCGCCGGGGCATGGCCGCCACGATGGTGTGGGTCGCTTTCCAGCCGGTGCAGTGCCCGGGAACGACGACGGCCGGAGCGAACCGCTGGAGCTGCGCGACCGTCCGGGGGATGAGCGGATCGAACAGGCCCCCGGTCAGGTGGAAGCCCCCGAGCACGGCGTGGATCCGCTCGCCGCCGGCGAGCGCCTGGGCTGGGTGTCGACGGTGTTGTCCATCACCGTCGTCAGCTCGACGCGGTCGACCTCTGGAGCGCGATCGGGACCGTGCCCCGGTCGCCCGGGCGCTCCACTCTACTCGGCCAGCCACACCTTCATGAAGGTGTTGTGGTCGTAAACGGTCGGCGAATTCTTGTAGTTGCGCACGCGCTTGTCCCGGAAGAACCAGCCCTCCACCCACCCCGCGCTCACCGCCGTGGTGTCCTGGGTGAGAAGGTAGCGCTGGAGCTCGTGGTAGAGCTGCTTGCGCTTCTCGGGGTTCGTCTCCCGGAGGCCGCGGTCGGTGAGATCGTCCACCTTGGCGTCAGACCAGCGTCCGTAGTTGCTGCCGGACTTGGTCGTGTAGATGAGCCCGAAGACGTCACCGGGATCCGCCGTGACCATGGCGCGATCTTGCGTGGTGATGAACACGAAGTCGCCTTTACCGTACACCGCGAAGCCGGCCGCGCTCTCGTAGGTTCGGAGCGTGCCGCGGATGCCGATCTTGCGGAGCTGGGCCAGCACCAGCTGGGCCCGGTCGATGTACCCGCCGACCGAGCGGACGGCGGCCTCGATGTCGACCCCGTTCGGGTAGTGCTTGTCGACCAGGCGCTTGGCCTCGGCGATGTCCTGATCCTTGGGCTGCCGGCAGCCGGGCAGCCGGTTGACCTCGTCCAGGGGCAGCGCGAAGTCGCCGGCCAGCTTGGGATCGAGCAGCGCGCAGGGCACGCCGGCGCCCTCCAGCGTCTTGCTCACCAGCTCTTGCCGGTCGATGGCCAGGTTCACCGCCCGGCGGAGATCGGGATGGTTGAAGGGCGGCTTCTGCGTATGCATGTAGATCAGGAAGATCGTGTTCAGCGGCGCCTGGTAGATCTCGACCTCCTGGCCGCGGGCGTTCTTGAGCTCGTCGGCCTGGGTCTTCTTCATCGGGGGCCAGGTGTCCCACAGCACGATGCGGCCGGCCTTGGCGGCCGCGAGCTGGGTGGGCACACCGGTGAGGATGAACTGCTTGACACCGTCGAGGTAAGGCAGCCCGGCGATGAAGTAGTTCTTGTTCTTCTCCCACTCGATGACGCTGCCCCGCTCGTAGCGCTTGAAGCGGAAGGGACCGGTACCGATCTGGGCCTCCGGCCGCGAGAGGTCGCCGTACTTGTCCAGCACGTGCTTGGCGGCGATCCGGCACCAGGCCGAGGCGATGTAGGCCACGAACGGCGCGGCCGGGAACTTGAGCTGGAACTGCACGGTGTGAGGGTCCACCACCTCGACGCTGGCCACCACGGGCTTGAGCATCGAGCCGCAGCGCGGGCTCACGAAGTTCGGGTTGAGGACGCGGTCGAACGAGGTCTTGACGTCGGCCGCCGTGAACGGCTGGCCGTCGTGCCAGGTGACGCCCTTGCGCAGATGGAACGTATAGCTCCGGCCGTCCGGGGAGGCGGTCCAGCGCTCGGCCAGATCACCGGTGATCTTGCTCGGCTCGTCGGGGTCGTAGTGCAGCAGCCCGCTGAAGACGCCGGCCGTCGCCTGCTGGACGGAAAGCGGGGACTCGGCGTGGATGTCCAGCCGTCCGGGATCGGCATAGTCGTACCAGTTGAGGACGCCGCCATACCGCGGTTTGTCCTGGGCCGCGGCGCCGAGGGCGAGCCCGAGCGGCAGAAGCAGGGCGAGGACGAGCGAGAGGACCGGCGATTTTCTCATGAGGTTCCTCCTCGAGCGGCCGGGTCCGTGGTTGGGTAGCGGGACTATAGCGCCAGCCGCCGGGCGAGGCAACCGGGCGTAAGATGTCGGCGATGACGATGCTCCGCGTTTTCCGCTGGACGCCCGCGGACGGGCCACGCTGGCAGGAGTATTCGGTGGCGGCAGGAGCCGACACCACGGTGCTCGATGCGCTGGTCGCGATCCAGCGCAGCCAGGACCCGACGCTGGCCTTCCGCTACGCCTGCCGGGTGGGCATGTGCGGTTCCTGCGGCATGGTGGTGAATGGTCGCGAACGCTGGGCCTGCCGCACGCGCCTGCAGACGCTGGGCCCTGGTCCGATCGTGGTGCGGCCACTCTACCATTTTCCGCTCCTGCGGGACCTGGTCGTCGACATGGGGCGGTTCAATGCCGGGTTGCGTGCGGTGGGTGCCGCCTTCCGTCCGGCACCGGCGCCCACGCCCTACGCGGTGATCTCCAGCGACGCGCCGGAGCGGCGCGAGATCGACGCGACCATCGAGTGCATCGGCTGCGGCCTGTGCGTCTCCGCGTGCACGATGGTCGCCCACAACCCGCGCTTTCCCGGCCCGGCCGCGCTGAACCGCGCCTTCACGCTGCAGCGCGACTCCCGCGACGATGGCGCCGACGAACGATGGTCGGTGCTGCTCGGAGAAGACGCGCTGGCCCGCTGCCACGGGCAGGGCAACTGCACCGAGGTGTGTCCCATGGGGCTGAGCCCGGCCGGGGCCATCATCCGGCTGCGCCAGATGGGGACGCGACGACTTCTCGGCCGCGCGCTGGGGCGCGTGTCCTTGACGTCCCGCCGCACGCGGCGGTAGAGTTATTCGTCACGTGCGCGCCTCCCGCTCGACGCCGGGTGGGAGGCGAACGTTCGTTTGGGAGGGTTCGATGTCCGCCGACGAGATCCGGGCGCTGTACATGGCCATGCCCGAGCGTCTCGCTCGGGCCCGGCAGACCTTCGGCCGTCCGCTCACGCTTACCGAGAAGATCCTGGTCGGTCACTGCTGGGACTTCGACACGCAGGCGTGGGAGCGGGGCAAGGCCATCTTGAGATTGCGTGTCGATCGGGTGTCCCTGCAGGACGCGACCGGCCAGATGGCGCTGCTGCAGTTCATGATGTCGGGCCGCAAGCGCGTGGCGGTGCCCACGACGGTGCACTGCGACCATCTCATCCGGGCCGAGTCGGGCGCCGCCGAGGACTTCGGCCGGGCCATCCGGGAAAACCAGGAGGTCTACGACTTCCTGCGCTCGTCCTCGCGCAAGTTTGGGATCGGCTTCTGGCGTCCGGGCTCGGGGATCATCCACCAGGTCGTTCTCGAGAACTACGCGTTCCCCGGTGGGCTCATGATCGGCGCCGACTCGCATACGCCCAACGGCGGCGGCCTGGGGATGCTGGCCATCGGCGTGGGCGGCGCCGACGCCGCCGAGGCGATGGCGGGCCTGCCCTGGGAGGTGCTGCATCCCCGGCTGATCGGCGTGCACCTCACCGGCAAGCTGGCCGGCTGGACGGCGTCCAAGGATGTCATCACCTACCTGTGCACGCGGCTCACCGTCAAGGGCGGGACCAACAAGATCATCGAGTACTTCGGACCCGGCGCCGCGTCGATCAGCGCCACCGGCAAGGGGACGATCTGCAACATGGGCGCCGAGCTGGGGGCGACCACCTCGGTGTTCCCCTTCGACGACCGCATGGCCGCCTACCTGCGCGCCACCGAGCGCGGTGAGATCGCCACGCTGGCCGAGCGCTACCGCGAGCATCTGGTGGCCGACCCCAAGGTCCTGGCCGACCCCGGCCCCTTCTACAACGAGATCGTGGAGATCAACCTCGACGAGCTGGAGCCGCACGTCGTGGGGCCCCACTCGCCGGACCGCGGCCGGCCCATCAGCCGCCTGGCCGGCGAGGCCCGGCAGGAGCGCTGGCCGACCCACGTCACCAACGCGCTCATCGGTTCGTGCACCAACTCCTCGTACGAGGACATGCGCCGGGCCGCCCACATCGCCACGCAGGGGATCCGGGCCGGCCTCAAGGCGCGGGTGCCGTTCCTCATCACGCCCGGCTCCGAGCGGATCTACCAGACCATCAAGCGCGACGGCATCATGGAGACCTTCCAGGACATGGGCGGCACCGTGCTGGCCAACGCCTGCGGGCCGTGCATCGGCCAGTGGAAGCGCCGCGACGTCCGGCCCGACGAGACCAACACGATCGTGTCCTCATTCAACCGCAACTTCCCGGGCCGCAACGACGGCAGTGCGGCCACCCTGTCGTTCCTCAGCAGCCCGGAGATCGTGACCGCGCTGGCCTTCGCCGGCACGCTGGAGTTCGACCCCGTGCACGACACGCTGGAGACGCCCGACGGCCGGAAGTTCCGGTTCACGCCGCCGGAGGCCGAAGAGCTGCCCCGCCGCGGGTTCGTCGGGGGCGCCGAGGGCTACGAGGCTCCGGCCGACGATCCCGACAGCGTGGAGATCACCATCCCGGCCAACAGCGAGCGGCTGCAGTTGCTCGGCCCCTTCGTGGCCTGGGACGGCACGGACTTCATCGACCTGCCCATCCTGGTCAAGACGCGAGGCAAAACGACGACGGATCACATCTCGCCGGCCGGCCCCTGGCTGCGCTTCCGCGGCCATCTCGACCGGATCAGCGACAACATGTTCATGGGCGCCGCCAACGCCTTCACCGGCGAGACGGGCAAGGGCGTGAACCCGCTGACGGGCGCATCCAGCCAGCCCTTGGCCAAGATCGCCCGGGAGCTCAAGGCCCAGGGCGCCGGCTGGATCGTCGTCGGCGACGAGAACTACGGCGAGGGATCGAGCCGCGAGCACGCCGCCATGTCGCCCCGCTATTTCGGATGCGCCGCGGTCATCGTGCGGTCCTTCGCCCGCATCCACGAGACCAACCTCAAGAAGCAGGGCATCCTCCCGCTGACGCTGGCCGATCTGCGCGACTACGACCGGTTCGAACAGAACGACCGAGTGAGCATCACGGGGTTGTACGCGCTCACCCCGGGCAAGCCGGTGACGGTGCGGATCAAGAAGCCAGACGGGCGGGTGCTCGAGATCCAATGCAACCACAGCCTCACCAGCGAACAAATCGCCTGGTTCAAGGCCGGTTCGGCGCTGAACGCCGGCCACCCGGTGAACCCCGAGACCGGCCAGGCGGCGAGCCTCAGTGACGTGAAGCTCGAGCCGGGCGATGCGCCGGCCCGACCAGGAGGCGGCCGCTAATGGCAGGGAAGGTCACCATTCCCGCGGGCGACAAGATCACGATCGAGCACGGCAAGCTGCGCGTGCCTGACCGCCCTATCATCGCGTTCATCGAGGGCGACGGGACCGGCCCCGACATCTGGCGCGCCGCCGTACGCGTGCTGGACGCTGCCGTGGAGCAGGCCTATCGCGGAAAGAAGAAAATCGCCTGGGCCGAGGTCTACGCCGGCGAGAAGGCCAAGACCGTCTACGGCGCCGACTGCCCGCCCAACCTGCTGCCCCGCGAGACGCTCGACGTCATCCGCGAATATCTCATCGCCATCAAGGGACCGCTGACCACCCCGGTGGGCGAGGGGTTCCGCTCGCTCAACGTGACGCTACGACAGGAGCTCGACCTCTACGTCTGCCTACGGCCGGTGCGTTACTTCAAGGGCGTGCCCTCCCCGGTGAAGTATCCGGACAAGGTGGACATGGTCATCTTCCGGGAGAACACCGAGGACATCTACGCCGGCATCGAGTGGGAGCAGGGCACGCCGGAGTGTCGCCGGGTCATCGAGTTCCTTCAGCGGGAGATGGGCGTCAAGAAGATTCGGTTTCCCAACACGTCGTCCATCGGCGTCAAGCCGGTCTCCAAGGAGGGCTCGGAGCGGCTGATCCGGGCGGCCATCCGCTACGCCATCGAGAACCATCGCCGGAACGTGACGCTGGTCCACAAGGGCAATATTCAGAAGTATACGGAAGGCATGTTCATGAAGTGGGGCTACGCGCTGGCCAAGCGCGAGTTCGGCGACCGGACGGTCTCCTGGGAAGAGTGCGGCGGCAAGCCGCCGGCCGGCAAGATCCTGGTCAAGGACGCCATCACCGACGCGTTCCTGCAGCAGATCCTCACGCGGCCCGACGAGTTCGACATCATCCCGAGCTGCAATCTCACCGGCGATCTGATCTCTGATGCCCTGGCCGCCCAGGTGGGCGGCATCGGCATCGCTCCCGGCGCCAACATCAACTACGAGACGGGCCACGCGCTGTTCGAGGCCACGCACGGCACGGCCCCCAAGTACGCCGGCCAGGACAAGGTCAACCCCGGCTCGGTGATTCTCTCCGGCGAGATGATGCTGCGCTACCTGGGCTGGACGGACGCCGCCGACCGGATCATCGCCGGCCTGGAGCGCACCATCCAGGCCAAGGTGGTGACGTACGATTTCGCCCGGCTGATGGACGGCGCCCGCGAGGTCAAGTGCTCGGAGTTCGGGACGGCCATCGTCGGCAACATGGCGAAGCTCTGAGCGGCGCCGCCGGGGGGACGACATGGACGTCGGTAAGGCTGAGATCCTGACGGTGCAGCATCCCCGTCCCAAGATCACCGTGGTCGGCGCCGGTAACGTGGGCGCCACCGTGGCCCAGTACGTGGTGGAGCGGGAGCTGGGCGACGTCGTCCTGGTCGACGTCATCGAGGGCGTGCCCCAGGGCAAGAGCCTCGATCTCGCGCAGGCGGGCCCGATCCACGGCTACGACTCCACCCTGATCGGCGCGAACGGCTACCAGGACACCGCCGACTCCGACATCGTCGTCATCACGGCAGGCCTGGCCCGCAAGCCGGGGATGACCCGCGACGACCTGTTGTTCAAGAACGCCGAGATCGTCGGCAGCGTCCTCGAGCAGGTGGTGCCGCGGTCGCGCAACGCCATCCTCATCCTGGTCACGAACCCGCTCGACGCCATGGTCCAGCTGGCCTGGAAGCGCTCGGGCTTTCCCACCGCACGCGTCATCGGCATGGCCGGTGTGCTCGACTCGGCCCGTTTCCGCACCTTCATCGCCCGCGAGCTCGGCGTCTCGGTGGAGAACGTGACGGCGTTCGTGCTGGGCGGCCACGGCGATAGCATGGTCCCGCTGCCGCGTTACTCCACGGTCGCCGGGATCCCCATCACCGACCTGTTGCCGCCGGATCGGATCGAGGCGCTGGTCAAGCGCACGCGCGAGGGCGGCGCCGAGATCGTCAACTTCCTCAAGACCGGCAGCGCCTACTACGCGCCGGCGGCTTCCGTCGTCGAGATGGTGGAGGCCATCCTCAAGGACAAGAAGAAGATCCTGCCCTGCGCGGCCTACCTCGACGGTCCCTACGGTGTCCGGGGCCTCTATGTCGGGGTGCCGGTGAAGCTGGGCCGCCGGGGCGTCGAGCAGATCATCGAGATCAAGCTCATGCCCGACGAGCAGGCCGCCTTCCAGAAGTCGGCCGCCGCCGTGCGCGAGCTGGTCGACAAACTGAAGCTCTGATCAGCGAAAGAGGGACGAACCATGACCAAGCCGATTCCCGAGGGCTATCACGCCGTCACGCCCTATCTGATCGTCAGCGACGCCGCCAAGGTGATCGAGTTCTACAAACGCGGGCTCGGGGCCCAGGAGCTCATGCGGATGCCCGGGCCGGGCGGGAAGATCATGCACGCCGAGGTCAAGATCGGCGACTCGGTAGTCATGATGGGCGAGGAGCCGGCCGACAAGCCGGTCATGCGCTCACCCCAGTCAACCGGGACGCGGACGGCCACCCTGTACGTCTACGTGCCCGACGTGGACACCACCTTCAAGCGCGCGCTCGACGCCGGGGCCAAGGTCGTTACACCCATCACCGACATGTTCTGGGGTGACCGCACCGGCACCATCGAGGACCCTTCCGGCCACCACGTCACCCTGGCCACCCACAAGGAGGACCTGTCGCCGGAAGAGATGAACAAGCGCGCCGCGGCGGCGATGAAGCAGGGGCAGAAGTAGCGGAGGCCGCATGCGCGAGATCCACACCAGCGCCGTCGCCGATGCCGTCAAGAAGCTCTGCATGGAGGCCAACTGGGACCTCGAGCCCGATATGCTGCGCGCCTTCGACCGAGCGCTCGTCACCGAGCGCTCGGCCGCGGGCAAGCAGGTGTTGCAGATTCTCAAGGAGAACGCCGAGCTGGCCCGGACGAAGCGGATTCCCTACTGCCAGGACACGGGTTTCGTCGTCTGCTTCGTCGAACTGGGGCAGGACGTCCACGTCGCCGGGGGCGGTCTCTACGACGCCATCAACGACGGCGTGAGTCAGGGTTACCAGGAGGGGTATCTCCGGGCGTCGATCGTGCGCTCCCCCTTCGACCGCGTCAACACCGGCGACAACACGCCCGCGGTGATCCACGTGGATGTGGTGCCGGGCGCGACGCTCAAGATCATGGTGATGGCCAAGGGCGGCGGCTGCGAGAACCGCTCGAAGTACAGGATGCTGACGCCGGCCGAGGGTCTGCCCGGCGTGAAGGACTGGATCATCGAGTGCGTCCGCACGGCCGGGCCCGACGCCTGCCCGCCCCTCATCCTGGGCGTCGGGGTGGGGGGGACCTTCGAGAAGGCGGCGATCCTCTCCAAGAAGGCGCTCTTCCGCGAGCTGGGCGCGCCGAACGCGGACCCGGCCATCGACGCGCTGGAGAAGGAGCTGCTGGACCGGGCCAATCGCCTGGGCATCGGTCCCCAGGGGTACGGCGGCGACACCACGGCCTTCGGCATTCACATCCTCACGTACCCCTGCCACATCACCTCGCTCCCCGTGGCCGTCACGATTGAGTGTCATGCGCACAGGCATAAAGACGTGACGCTGTGATCAAGGCGGGGACCGACGGGGTCAAGGATGTTCATCCGCCGTTGAGCGACGCCGACATCGAGGCGCTCAAGGCGGGCGACCGCGTGCGGATCACCGGGGTGCTCTACACGGCGCGCGACGCCGCCCACGGCCGGCTCTTCCCGCTCATCGAGAAGGGCGAGCGGCTTCCCATTGACGTCAAGGGGCAGATCATCTACTACACCGGACCATCGCCGGCCCGTCCCGGGGACGTCGTCGGCTCCATCGGCCCCACGACCGGCGGGCGCATGGACAAGTACACGCCGGCCCTCTTGAAGATCGGGCTCAAGGCCACCATTGGCAAGGGGGCCCGCTCGCAGCCGGTAAAGGACGCCCTGCGCCAGTACAAGGGCGTGTACTTTGGGGCCATCGGGGGCGCCGGCGCGGTGCTCTCCCGGTTCGTCAAGAAGCTGGAGGTCGTCGCCTACGAGGACCTGGGGACGGAGGCCATCCGGCGGCTCGAGGTCGAGAGCTTTCCCGTCATTGTCATCAACGATTGCCACGGTGGCGACCTCTACGAGGACGGCATGAAGGCGTACGCACGAGAGGGCTCCTCGCCGGCGCAGTGATCACGCTCTGGTCCACCTCGATCGGGAAGAAGGCGGTGATGGCGGTCACCGGCTTCATCCTGGTCGGCTTCGTCATTCTCCACATGCTCGGGAACCTGAAGCTCTACCAGGGCGAGGAAACGTTCAACAACTACGCGACGTTTCTCCGGGACGTGGGAGCCCCCGTGCTCGGCAGCCACCAGGTCCTGTGGGTGGCCCGCCTGATTCTGCTGACGGTGACCGTGCTGCACGTCGCCGCCGCCGTGCAGCTCACACGGATGAGCTACGCCGCGCGGCCCCAGCGCTACCACCGGAGGGAGCCGGTCCAGTCGACATACGCGTCGCGCACCATGCGGTGGGGCAGTGTGATCATCACACTCTTCGTGATCTACCACATCCTCCACTTCACCTTCGGGGCCGTCGGCTACGCGCCCGGGCAATTCCGGTCGATGTCGGTCTACCGCAACGTGGTCATCGGCTTCTCCGTCTGGTACGTGTCAGCCTTCTACATCGCGGCGATGATCGCGCTCGGGCTTCACATGCACCACGGGGTGTGGAGCATGTTTCAAACACTAGGCCTGAACAACGTCGGGGCCAACCGCTTCTACCGGACGCTGGCCACCGTGTCGTCGCTGGCCGTCGTTGCCGGTAACATCTCGTTTCCCGTTGCCGTGCTCGCCGGCCTGATCAGATAACCACCGGGAAAGGCGACACGACGTGAATCCTGAGACGACGGCCGGCCCTACCGGTGCGAACTTCGTGGACGGCCGGCTCGACGCGAGGATCCCGCCGGGGCCGATCGAACAGAAATGGGAG
>JBOHPP010000247.1:0-6517 GCA_050731755.1 Candidatus Rokuibacteriota bacterium
CGAGATTGTGGACCTGCATGAGGTCCAGGCGCTCGGCGCCCAGGCGCCGGAGCGAACGCTCCATCTGCTCGACGCCCGCCTCCCGTCCGCTCGTCCACACCTTGGTGGCCACGAAGAGCGAGGCGCGGACCCCGATGTCGGTGGCCAGGTCGCCCACGACCGTCTCGGCCGTCCCGTACATGGGCGACGAGTCGACAACACGTCCTCCCAGCTCGACGAAGCGGCGCAGCACCTCCCGGAGCGGCTGACGCTCGGCGGTGGAGGCGCCCACGTCGAACGTGCGCCAGGTGCCGAGGCCGACGGCCGGGATCTTCTCGCCGCTCGATGGAATCGGTCGAAGAATCATCGCCGCCCCCGGCGGCTCGGGAACCCGCCCGGCGGCCGCGTTCGCGGCGGCCGCAGCCATCAGGACGAGCGCGGCCCGCCGTGAGAGCGGCGGGCCGTCGGGTTCGCGCGGCGTTGGTTCATAGGTCACCTCGACACTGCCTCCCAGCCGACCGTCGGCGCCGGCACCCAGGTCTCACGCAGGCCCTCCTGTCGCCGGCCCAGGTAGAGCGCGATTGCGATCCAGACGGCGGCCAGCGGCAGGGCGACGAGCGCGATGCCGGTGAGCCCCAGGCCGAGCGCGGTCAGTCCAGCAAAGGCCCAGCCGGTCACGGCGTCCCCGCCACGATAGACCAGTGTGTCGATGACGTTCTTGGCCTTGTACTTCTCCTCGCGCGTCACCACGGTGAAGAGCATCTCGCGCGCGGGCCGGGCCACGCCGTACTGGGCCGCGCGCCGCGAGATCTGGAACGCGACCAGAACCGCCAACACTGGTGCCAGGCCGAGGGCCAGGAAGCCGAGGAGCGTGAGCGCCGGCAGCACGGCGAGCGTGCGCGGCAGCCCGAGGCGCGCGACCAGATGCCCGGTGACGAGGAGCTGGGCGACGATCGTCAGCGCGTTCACGGCCAGGTCGATGAGGGCGAACAGGGCGGTGCGCCGCCCGGGGTCATCCACACTGGCCCGGATGATGTGCGCCTGCTGGAAGTACACGAAGGTCGCCAGCGTGGTGGACAGCCCGATGAAGAGACAGACGCCGAGAAGGTACCGCGAGCGGAGCACCAGCGTTATGCCGGCCAGCACACCACCGCCGACGGGCTGCTCCTGAGGGCGCGGGGCGCCCGGCACCGGCCCGGCGGGCAGCCGGACGGCCGCCCAGCGGCGGAGGCGCGCGATGCAGAGGAGCGCGCCGGCCAGGACGACCGCGGCGACGGGCAGGAGGTTGACCGGTCCGATCACGCCGGCCAGCGCCGTGGTCAGCGTCGGCCCGACCAGCGCCCCGGTGCTGCCGCCGGCGGCGATGAACCCAAAGAGTCGTCGGGCCTGCTCATCGCTCCAGAGATCGACCATGAAGCTCCAGAAGACCGAAACCACGAACAGGTTGAAGACGCTGAGCCAGACGAAGAAAGCGCCGGGCGCCCAGGCGGGCGTGAGCCCGCTCCGGAGCAGCGCGTAGAGCCCGAGGATGTCGGCGATGAAGAATCCGTAGACGACCGGCAGGAGCGTGCGGCGCGGGTAACGCGAAGCGAGCGCCCCGAAGACCGGCACCGCGGCCGCCATGGCCACGAAGGTGGCGGTGAAGAGCCACGGCAGGCGCTCGACGCCGCCGGCGACGCCCATCTCGTCGCGGATGGGCCGGAGGATGTAGTAGCTGCAGAGCAGGCAGAAGAAGTAGGCGAAGGACCACAGCGCCGCCCCGATCTCGCCCTCGCGGATACGAACCACTCCCAGACCTTACCAGAACGGTCCAGGAGACGGGCGCGGCGGCCGGCCCGCGGCGCGAGGCGGCTCAGCCCGCGGCGAGACTCTGCTGGATCACCCGGCGGATCTGGTCCACCTCGAACGGCTTGCTGATGGTGTGGGCTGCGACCTGCTGGAGGAACTCCCGCGTCGCCGGGCTCAACTCGTCACCCGTCGCGAAGATGACTCGGCCACGGAGCTCCGGTTTCCGCCGTTCCAGCTCGCGGTACAGCCCCGGGCCGTCGAGCTTCGGCATCCGGACGTCGCTCACGATCAAGTCGAACGAGCCGGCCAGGATCTTGTCCAGCGCGACGAGGCCGTCGGGCGCCGTCTGCACTCGATGTCCGTCGGCCGCCAGCAGGTCGGCGAGCACGTCGGCAACCTCGGCTTCATCGTCCACGACCAGTATTGACCGCCCCGGACCTGCCGCGCGTTCCACGGGCTCGGAAACCCGATCCCCCACCCGCTCGGGAGTGGTCAGGGGCAGGACGATGCGGAAGACGGCGCCCTGGCCGGGCTCGCTCTCGACGTCCAACGAACCGCCGTGGCCCTCGACCATCCCGCGACAGAGCGAGAGGCCCAGGCCGGTCCCCTGCCCCGGCGGCTTCGTCGTGAAGAAGGGCTCGAAGATCCGGTCCTGAATCTCGCGCGGGATGCCGGGACCGGTGTCGGCGACGTCCAGATGAACGTGGGCGCGCCCCGGGTCGAGCCACGTCCGCAGCGTGATCCCCCGGGGCCCCGGGGCCTGCTGCAGGGCGTGGTGGGCGTTGGTGACGAGATTGACGACGACCTGGTGGAGCTGATGCTCGTCCGCCCACAGCACGGGCAGATCGGGCGCCAGGTCGAGCGAGACCTCGACGTTGTCCGCGCGAAGCGGGTAGGCGAGGAGCTCGACGACTTCCCGGGCGATCGTGTTCAAGTCGGTGTCCTGGCGATGGGGCGGACGCTGCCGGGCCAGGGCGAGGAAGTTCCTCACGATCCGGGCGCAGCGCTCCGCCGCCCCGGCGATCTTCGCCGTCCGCTCGGCCAGCGGCCCCCGGGTGTGCGTCCGGCTCAGAATGGTGGTGTGCCCGATGAGGACGGACAGCGGATTGTTCAGCTCGTGGGCTACACCGGCGAGCAGCTGGCCCATGGCGGCCACCTTCTCGGTTTGCAGGAGCCGCGCCTGGGTCTCTTGCAGCTCGCCGAGCCGCGCCTTGAGCTGCTCGTAGAGCCGGGCGTTCTCGACGGCGATGGCCGCGTGGTCGGCCAGAATCGTCAGGAGCCGCTCGTCCATCCCCCCGAACTCCCGCGGCTGCTCGGTGGCCAGCGCGAGCACCCCCAGCACGCGGCCGCCGGTCACCAGCGAGATGGCCAGGGCCCCGCGGACCCGGTCGACCCACCAGCCGGACGCCGCCCCCGCCCCTTTGAGCAATGCGGCGAAATCCACGCGCCGGTGGGCGGCCGCCCGCTCCAGGAACTGCTGATTGACGCGAATACGCAAGCCGGGCATGGCCGAGTTCGGCACCCCCGCCCAGCCCGTCGGGTAGAGATCCACGTCCTCGGCGAGCCAGAGGATGGCGATCTCGGCCTTGAGGAGCTCGGTGGCGGCCCCGGCCACCAGCTGCACCACCTCGCCGAGATCCTGCAGAGTCGCGATGGACCGGGCCAGGCCGTTGAGGACCATGAGGGCGTCCTTCTCGTCGGCCAGGCGCCGGTGGGCCAGTACGCTCTCCAATGTCGACGGTAACTTGGTGAGGTAGGCTTCGCGCTTGATCATGTAGTCGGCGGCGCCGAGCTTGAAGGCTTCGACCGCCGTTTCCTCGTCCCCCTGGCCGGTCACCATCACCACCGGAACGCGGATGCGTTGATCGCGGAGGACCTTGAGCACTTCGATGCCGGTGATGTCGGGCAACCGGTGATCGAGCAGCAGGAGGTCGTAGGGGACCGACTGCAGATGCTGCAGGACGTCACGCCCGTTCCGCACCACGTCCAGGCTGAGATGCTCGCCGTACTCATGGAAGGCGCGCCGCGTGAGCTCGATATCGCTCTCGTCGTGCTCGGCGTACAGCACGCGGATCCTGCGCTGTCGCACCTCGCTCGCCGACTGAAACCACTGGAAGGCGCCTTCCAGCACCGGGACCAGCGTCTCCAGATACCCCGGACGCTTCACCACGTAGTCGGCGGCGCCGGCCTTGAGGAGCCGGACCGCGGAATCGGCATCCCCCGAGCCGGTCACCAGGACGACCGGGACCTGGAACTCCCGCCTCTTCACCGTCTCCAGGACGTCCAGCCCGGTCCCGTCGGGGAGGTGGAAGTCCGACAGCACCAGGTCGACGTCGCCGGCGGCCAGCCGGTCGGCCGCGCCGGCCACGGTGGGGGCCTCGACCAGCCGGAGGTGCGGCGCGTGGCGCGCCAGGTACCGCCGCGTCAGCTCCCGGTCGGCCGGATCGTCCTCGACATAGAGGATCCGGAGGGATTGCACTGCTACCCCCGACGTCCGGCCGCGGGATGGGGCACGTTGGTCAGGATCCAGTACAGGTCGATGCGCTCGACGACCTCCAGGAACTTCTCGAACTCCACCGGCTTGACGATGTAGCTGGCCGCCCCCAGCTCGTAGCTCGTGGCGATGTCGTGATCCTCGGCGGAGGTGGTGAGCACCACCACCGGGACCTGCCGGTACACCGGATGCTCCTTGAGCGCGCGCAGCACGTCGAGGCCGTCGAGCTTGGGGAGCCGGAGGTCGAGGAGAATGAGCCCGGGGACCGGCGCGCTGGCGAAAGCGCCACGCCGGTGCACGTAGTCGAGCGCCTCGGCGCCATCGCGGGCCACGGCGATGGCGTTGGCGAGCTTGCGCCGCTTGAAGGCCCGGAGCGTCAGCTCGACGTCGGCGGGGTTGTCCTCCACCAGCAGGATCGCGATGGGGTCGTTCATTCCCGTTCCCGTGCGCTCCCGGGGAGCGTCAGGTAGAAGGTGCTGCCCTTGCCGGGCTCGGACACCGCCCAGGCCCGACCGCCGTGCCGCTCGGCGACCTTGCGAACGATGGCCAGCCCGACGCCCGTCCCCGGGTAGTCTTCCTGCCGGTGCAAGCGCTCGAAGATCCCGAAGACCCGCTGGTGGTACTTCATGTCGAAGCCGATGCCGGTGTCGGCCACCCAGAGGACGATGCCGTCCTGCCCGTCTTGCCGCGAGCCGATCGTGATGGTGCCTCCGCTGTCGCGGCTGAACTTGACGGCGTTGCCGATGAGGTTGGCCAGCGCTTCACGCAGGCCTTCCCGCTCGGCCTCGGCCGTCTCCACCGCCAGCTCGAGCCGGACGGTGAGGCTGCGGGTCCGGATCTCGTCGGCCACCTCGTCGCAGAGGCTGTCCACCAGGGGCCGCAGCGCAGTGCGCTCGCGCGTGATCTCGCGGCGCTCCAGACGCGAGTACCGCAGCAGGTCGTCGATGAGTTGCCCCATGCGCAGGGCGCCGCTCTGGATCATGGCCAGGTAGCGAGTGCCCGTCTCGTCAAGCCGCTCGGCGTAGTCCTCCTGCAGCGCCCGGGCGAAGCCTTCCATGCCGCGCAGGGGCGCCTTCAGGTCGTGCGACACCGTGTAGGTGAAGGCCTCCAGCTCTTTGTTCACCGTCTCCACCTGCTGGGTCCGTTCGGCCACCCGCCGCTCCAGCGCTTCGTTGAGCGCGATCACCTCCCGGGTCTTCTCCTTCAGCTCGTGCTCGGCCCGTTTGCGCTCGGTGAGGTCCCGAATGAAGCCGCTGAAGGACACCGTCTCACCGGAGCCCACGACACAGATCGCCAGCTCCACCGGAAACTCCTGGCCGTCGCGACGGACCGCCGTGACCTCGATCAGACGGTTCAGCACCGGGCCCTCGCCGGTGGCCAGAAAGCGCCGGAGCCCGCGCTCGTGAGCCTCGCGATGTTCGGCGGGAATGATGGTGGCGGCCAGGCTCCGCCCGATCGCGTCCGCCGGCGACCATCCGAACATCCGGGCCGCCTGGGCGTTCCAGCCGGTGATCACGCCTCGCCCGTCCATCGTGATCACCGCGTCCAGCGCGGTTTCGAGGATGAGCCGGGTGCGTTCGTCGCTCTGGCCGAGCGCGTGCGCGGCCGCTTCGGCTTCGGCCACCCGGGTGGCCAGCTGTTCGGCCATAGCGTTGAACGATTTGGCCAGGGCCGCGACCTCGTCCCGGGTTTCCGGGACCACCCGCGCCGAAAAATCGCCGGCTCCCACTCGCTCGGCCGCCCCGGCCAACCGTACCAACGGGCCGGTGAGGGTGCGGGCCAGGCCCCCGGCCAGGATGATCGCGACAGCTGTGAAGCCCAGGGTGAGCCAGAGCAGCCGCCGACCGAGGTGTCCGGCTGCGGCATGGGCCACGCTCACCGGCTGGGCGGCGACGACCCCCCATCCTAGCCGCGCGATCGGCACATGGGCGGCTAGAAGACGCTCGTCACCTGCGGAGGGCCGGAACTCGATCGTGCCCCGCTCTCCGGCCAGCGCCGCCCGCACCGGCGGTTGCCCCTTCAGTTCCGTCCGAGGGTCGATGTCCGCGCCTGCGGAGTGCGCGATCAGGCGCCCCTGGCGATCGACGAGGTAGACGAGGCTGCCTTGCTCCACGCCGATCGCCGACACGAACTGGCCCAGGACCTTCAGCGAGAGAGCGCCGACCAGGACGCCGCTGACGTCACCAGCGTCGGTCAGCACCGGCACGGCGATCGACACCACGGGCTGCCGGGTGGCGGTCGACACGTAGACGCCGG